>JBHPJW010000004.1:0-86191 GCA_042567505.1 Fibrobacterota bacterium | reverse complement strand
CCATCAATCAACTGAAAAAATTTGTAATGGACCACGAGATGAAAGCCGGTACACGGATTGACCTGTTCAAGGCCAAGGGGACAGGAAAAAAGGTTGCTGTGATAGGCGGCGGGGCCCAGGGCCTCAGCGCCGCTTTCTTCCTGGCCAGACTGGGACATGAACCGGAAATCCTAGAAGCCCAGCCCCGGCTGGGCGGCATATTGAGATATGTAATCTCCAAGGACCGCCTGCCGGATGAGGTCCTGGACTGGGAAATTCAGGGCATTCTCGACCTGGGCGTGAAGGCCAGCACGGACATTCTGGTTGGGAAGAATTACACCATCAAGCAGTTGTTTGAAAAGGGAAATGAGGCGGTTCTGATTACATCAGGTGGCATGGACAGCAGAAAAATCATCAGGGGAGCGGGCGCCAGGGAACAAGCCCTGCCAGGGCTGCACCTTCTGGTGGACTTCCTCAGCGCCGTCTCCATGAAAGCAAACCCAAAGATCGGAAAACAGGTATGCATCATAGAATCGGACGGCAATGCGGCAAAGGTGGCCGGACTCTGCAAAGACCTGGGAGCTGAGCAGGTCAATGTGATCACCCGCTCCCAGAACCCCAATGTAGAAGACAATGCTTATGGAACTACCTACGCGTCATCCATACCGGTGAGCATGTCGGGAAATGAGGATATGATTGACTCCCTCACCGTGGAAAGCCTTACCTCGGGAGAGCAATCGGTTATCCCGGCCGACACGGTCATTATCGCGGGCGGCAGGCTGCCCGAACTGGTGCTGACACCTGTCAGAGAAGCGGGAAGCCTCAAAGGCTGGCAGACCCTTGAGACATTCCGGGGAATTTCCGAGAAACGCAAAGAGGGCCTTTTCAGCACCGTGGAACCCGGAAGAGTGAGTGACTATACCGCCGTTGTAAAAGCCGCGGGTACCGGCCGGAAAATAGCCGGACTGCTGCACAGGTATCTGATGGGCGAAGAGTTGGTACCCCAAAAGAGCCCGACCTCGGAAGCCGGAGCGCGTCATAATGTCCATACCATAGATGATCTGGAACCCATTCCCAGGAACCTGCCGGAAGGTTTGCCGGAATCCGCTATTCCGGATTCCGGGATCCCGGTTACCGATATTGGATTTAATCAGGATACCGCCGTCAAAGAAGCCTCACGATGCCTTGATTGCGGGCTGATATGTTACACAAGGGCAAAAAATAACTCATGAACGAACTTTCAATCACCATCAACGGCAGAGCTTATTCATTCACACAGGGGGAGACTATCCTGGAGGTATGCAGACGTAACGGCATTTTTATCCCGACCCTCTGCCATCTGGCCGGCACCAGGCCCACCGGGGCCTGCAGGATCTGCGTAGTTGAGGTGGAAAGGGCACGTTTCCTGGTGGCCTCATGCACCGCTCCGGCCGCGGCTGGTATGAAAGTACAAACCGAATCTCGGCGCGTGGTGGATTCTCGAAAAGATACCCTCAAGCTCATGCTGGCTTCCGGAAACCACAACTGCAGCATCAGCCGCTGCGGTCCCACTGACTGGTCGGAGTTCCAAATTCGGGTAAACCAGGAGGACAAGGTTTCCGGTATCTGCCCGGTACAGGGAGAATGCCAGCTCCAGGAGTACGCCTACCGTTACCAGGTTTCGGTTGATGAGTACAAGGAAACCGAGACGCTGTATCCCACTGAAACCGCCAATCCCTTTATTGTCAGAGACTTTTCCCGCTGCATACGCTGCGGCAGGTGCGTACAGGCCTGCAACGATGTCCAGGTCAACAACGCCATTTCCTATGGATACAGGGGAGAGATTTCCAAAATTGTCACTTCGGGCGATGAAGTGCTGGCCAACTCAGACTGCGTGTTCTGCGGTGAATGCGTCCAGGCCTGCCCGGTAGGAGCCCTGGTGGAAAAAAACGCCCGCTACTCGGTAAGGCCCTGGGAAACCAAGAAAGTCCGCACCACCTGCAGCTATTGCGGAGTGGGATGCCAGCTGTACCTGCATACCAAGAACAACCAGGTGATGAAGGTGAGCGGCGTGGAGCACGCCGCTCCGAATTTCGGCAGCCTGTGCGTGAAGGGCCGTTTCGGGTATGACTTTATAAACAGCGCCGACCGGCTGAAAACTCCGCTCATTAAAAAAGACGGCGAGTTCAAACCGGCCTCCTGGAACGAGGCCCTGAGCCTGGTGACCGCGAGGCTGGGGATCATCAAAAGGGAGAATGGGCCCCAGAGTCTGGCCGTGCTGGCCTCGGCCCGCATCACCAATGAAGAAAATTACCTGGCCCAGAAGTTTGCCCGGGCCGTTTTAAAGACCAACAACGTGGATCATTGCGCCCGGCTCTGCCATGCCTCCACCGTGGCTGGGCTGGCGGCCTCTTTCGGCAGCGGCGCCATGACCAATCCCATTGCCGATGTTAAAAACGCGGATGTTATCCTGATAACGGGTTCAAATCCCACGGAAAACCATCCGGTCATGGGGTCCTTTATCAAGCAGACCGCCAGTTCGGGCAGGACCAAAATTATCGTGGTTGATCCCAGGAACATCGGAATTTCCCGCTTCGCCGATGTGAAGCTGAGCCAGAGGCCGGGTTCTGACGTGGCCTGGGTTAACGGCATGATGCGCATCATCATCGCCGAGGGCCTGCACGATGAAAAATTCATCGCAGAGCGCACAGAGGATTTCGAGGCGCTTAAGAAAGAAGTGGAGCCGTTCACGCCTGAATACGTAGAGGAAATCTCCGGAATACCGGGCGAGGACCTGGCGCAGGCGGCCAGGCTGTATGCCGGGGCCCCTGCCGCAAGCATTGTATATGCCATGGGCGTCACCCAGCACAGCACCGGCACCGACGGCGTGAAGTCACTGGCCAACCTGGCCATGCTGTGCGGCAACATGGGCATTCCCGGCGGCGGGGTCAATCCCCTGCGCGGACAGAACAATGTTCAGGGGGCCTGCGATATGGGGGCCTTACCCGTAGTCTATTCGGGATACCAGAAAGTGGCTGATGCGGAGGCCAGAAGCAAGATGGAAAAGACCTGGGAAACCGACCTGCCGGACGAGCCCGGTCTCACCGTGGTGGAGATAATGAACCAGGCAGAAGCCGGAGAAGTTAAGGCCGCCTACATCATTGGCGAAAATCCCATGGTCTCCGACCCTGATCTCAACCATACCGAAGAATGCCTGAAAAAGCTGGAGTTCCTGGTAGTGCAGGACATCTTCATGACCGAAACGGCCCAGCTGGCGGACGTAGTGCTTCCCTCGGCCTGTTTCGCCGAAAAAGACGGCACCTTTACCAACACGGAACGAAAGGTGCTGAGGGTAAGAAAGGCCATCGAACCTCCCGGCGAGGCCCGGCCGGATTGGCAAATCACCAGTGAAATCGCCTCCCGCATGGGTTTTAAAATGTCCTACGAAAACGCCGAGGAGATAATTCAGGAAATCGCGGAAGTGACTCCCTCATACGGCGGTATCTCCTACGGGCGCATTGAAAAAGACGGCCTCCAGTGGCCCTGTCCGGCCCCGGATCATCCCGGCACGCCCATTCTGCACGTGGGTAAATTCACTCACGGCAAGGGGAAATTCCACCCGGTGAAATACATACCCCCCGCCGAAGGCACGGACGGGGACTACCCCGTAATCCTCACCACCGGGAGGATGCTGTATCACTACCACACCGGGACCATGAGCATGAAGTCGGACGGCCTCAACGACCTGGCGCCCTGGTGTTTTGTGGAAATATCCAATGAGGACGCGGAGAAATACGGCATTGAACAGGGCGGCCATGTGAAGGTGAGCTCGCGGCGGGGCGAGATTACCGCCGAGGCCAGGGTATCGGACAACATCATGCCGGGCACGGTCTTTATTCCCTTTCACTTCGCTAAAAGCGCGGCCAACCGCCTTACCAATGCGGCGCTGGATCCGGTATGCAAAATACCCGAACTCAAAGTTTGCGCTGTAAAACTCACTCCCTCAAAGGACAAACCGGCCCTTGGTAAAAGATGGGGCCAGCTTGATATCCAGCTCAACACCAAAGACGTCGTCGATAAATTCGCCGCATTCCTGGAAGAGGAGAAATGCCCTGAGAAAAAAGAACCCATTGACAACATCCTGTCCAATTACCGCAGCCGGGCAGGCGGTATTATTCCAGTTCTTCAGCAGGTACAGGAAATACTGGGTTTCCTGCCGCCCGTGGTGCAGAACTACATCGCCCTGGGAATGAACCTGCCGGCCAGCAGAGTTTATGGCATTGTGACCTTTTACGCGTTCTTCACCCAGATACCCAGGGGAGAATACATCATCAAGGTATGCATGGGGACAGCCTGTTACGTGATGGGCGCTAATGAAATCGCACAGAGGTTCAGTGACCTGCTCAAGATAAAGGTGGGCGAAACCACGGGCGACCGGATATTTTCCCTTGAGACAGTGAGGTGCATAGGCGCCTGCGGCCTGGCGCCGGTCATCATGGTCAACGACAATACCCACGGCAATGTATCGCCCAACACCTGCCAGGAAATCATTGATATATATAAACAGGAAGCCGCAAAAAACAAACCATCGGAATAGAAGAACATGAGCAAACTAAAACTGGAAGATCTGCAGCGCATTAAAGAAGCCGTAAAAAGCACTCTTGATGTCAACGCCAGTGATCATCGCGCCAAGATCACGGTCCACATGGGGACCTGCGGAATATCCGCCGGCGCCATACCGGTGATGGAAGCACTGCAGCAGGAAGTCAAAAGCCAGGACGTTTCCGACGTCATGTTGACTTCCTCCGGCTGCCCGGGGCTGTGCAGTCAGGAGCCCATGGTCACAGTGGAACGCAAGGGGGAGGAAGCGGTAAAGTACGTGTTTGTGGACGCGGAAAAAGCCAGGAAAATTTTTAACGAGCATGTGATGGGCGGAAATATCGTGGTAAAACACGCCCTGTCGCAGGGCAGCGAAGAGGAAGCATAGGAGGACAGGAAGGATAATGCCGGAAAAAACCGTCCCAAAACTCAAAGAACTCGGATTTTTCCGCCACCAGACCCTGGTGGCTTTGAGAAACCGCGGTGTCATTAATCCCGACTATATTGATGAATACATCGGCAGGGACGGCTACTTGGCCACGGCTAAAGCGCTGCTGGAGTTGACATCTGAGGAAATCATCGGTGAAATTGAAAAATCCGGTCTGCGGGGACGAGGCGGGGCCGGTTTTTCCACCGGCATGAAATGGAAGTTCTGCGCTGGCGCCCAGGGAGACGTGAAATACATCCTGTGCAATGGAGATGAGGGTGACCCCGGCGCATTCATGGACAGGTCGGTTCTGGAAGCTGATCCCCATACTGTGCTCGAGGGCATGATAATCGCGGCCAAGGCCATCGGAGCCCATACAGGATATATCTATGTGCGGGCCGAGTATCCTCTTGCCATCAAACGGCTGACCAAAGCTATTGTCGACGCTAAAAACTACGGATTGCTGGGAGAAAACATCCTGGATTCCGGATTCGACCTGGACCTGGAAATTTACCAGGGCGCCGGCGCCTTTGTGTGCGGAGAAGAGACCGCCCTCATGCGTTCCATTGAAGGACAACGGGGAATGCCCCGGCCCAGGCCCCCATTCCCCGCCTATAAAGGACTGTTTGACAAACCTTCTGTCCTCAACAACGTGGAGACCTTTGCCAACGTGCCCAGGATTATTCTTAAGGGAGCGGACTGGTATAACAGCCTGGGCTCTGAAAAGAGCAGGGGAACAAAAGTATTCGCCGTCTCCGGCTGCGTGAAAAACATCGGGCTCATCGAAGTCCCCATGGGCATGACCCTGGGGACCGTGGTCAATGATATCTGCGGGGGCATCAAGGGGCGCAAGCGCAAACTCAAGGCGGTGCAGATAGGCGGGCCGTCCGGCGGATGCCTGCCCGAAAAGCTGATGAATACTCCGGTCGACTATGAGTCAATCACCAAGACCGGCGCCATCATGGGCTCGGGCGGCATGGTGGTGATGGACAACAAGAGCTGCATGGTGGACGTGGCCAAGTTCTTCCTGGGATTTACCACCGAGGAATCCTGCGGCAAATGCACGCCCTGCCGGGAGGGGAACCTGAGGCTGCTGGAAAAGCTGACCGATATATGCGAAGGACGAGGTAAAGAAGGAGACCTCGAGTACCTGGAAAGGCTTGGCAAATACATCATCAATACCTCTTTATGCGGACTGGGACAGACCGCCCCCAACCCCATACTCACCACTATCCGTTATTTCCGCGACGAATATGAAGCACACATCCGGGACAAGAAATGCCCGGGCAAGAAATGCCCCGCTTTGCTTGACTTTACCGTGAACGAGGAAAAATGCACCAAGTGCGGACGGTGCTTCAAGGCATGCCCTGCCGAAGCAGTTATCTGGCAAAAGAAGCAGGTAGCAAGGATTGACAAGAGCAAATGCACACAGTGCATGTCCTGCTTCAGCGCCTGCAATGATGATGCCATTGACTGAGTGAGGAGCGACAAACCATGTCATTCCGGGCTCGACCCGGAATCTTACTAGACCAATTCCGGGAAGGGATATAATCTAGTAAGACGCCGGGTCGAGCCCGGCGTGACAGAGTGCCAACGCCACTCTCCCCACTCACAACTTCCCACCATATCACTCACACTTCTGCGTCTTCTTCCACTTCTTATCAGTCGAATAGGTATTGACCCATGCTTCAACCGAATCGGAAAGTGCGCAGAGGCGGTTGTTATTGACGAGAAGGCCTTCCTGCGGAGAAAGGGCGACTATTTCCTCAGGCAGGACGCTGAGCTGGTTGTCGCTCATATCCAGTTTCTTAAGTCCGCTTAATTTTTCCATCTCAGAGGGCAGCCCGGTGAGCTGATTCTTATTCAGGTACAGGTAGCGCAATGAAACCAGTGCACCGACCTCCGGGGGTAACTCGGCAAGTTGATTATCAAAAAGATGAAGCGTTTTTAAATTTCTCATGCCACCGATTTCCGGAGGCAATACCGCCAGCCTGTTGCTGTACAAACTGAGCACACGCAGCGATTTCAGCTGTCCGGCTTCCGGCGGTAAGGCGTCGAGTTTGTTTTTATAAAGGTTCAAAATCCGTAAATTGCTCAATTTGCCGATATCCCCCGGCAATATTCTCATACTGTCAAGACGCAATTCCAGCATTTTAATTCTTCCGATTGAATCCGCCCTCACGATTGATTCTGCGGTTGAGAATGTCAGCCCATTTGATTCTAAAACCGCTTTCAGGACCAGAGTATCACAAGCCCCTGTCTCGCAGGGTTTCACTGTTCGGTAAGAGTCCAGGGCTACAGTAAGGGCGAAGGCATCGCTCTCCACAGCTTTCAGGGACGCGACCTCACCAAAGGAATTCAGGACCAGAATATACAAAGCTATTACCAACATCCGCATGTACCTCTCCTTATTCAATAATGATTGGAAATATAGATTTTCATTTCCCGTTATGGCTTGTCCGGAATCAGGAAGAACATGAAAAAATTAACTGGACACAACACTAGTTTTTTAAATTCAATTCCACTTTACAACAAACCTGTTCCCATTCCTTTTCTCCTTGCTTGACGAACACCTAATTATTGCCAATTTTACAACAAAAACCCAAGTATAGTCTTAATAATATTACATTGACATACTATATTTTCAACTATTCAGACGGTGCACTTAACCCTGTAAAAAAGAATGGAACCATTTCTGGAATTCGCCGAGGGACCGCTTTTCAAGTTCTGCCTGGCTGTAATGGTATTGGGCCTTATGAGGACTGCCTTTCTGGGTGTCGCCTCGGTCCTTCATAGCATCAGGGACACGGACA
This sequence comes from Fibrobacterota bacterium, assembly GCA_042567505.1. GTDB lineage: Bacteria > Fibrobacterota > Fibrobacteria > UBA11236 > JADFYW01 > JBHPJW01. The sequence continues at coordinate 78,394 of JBHPJW010000004.1, read as the reverse complement.
GTAAAAAAGTTTCCGGAAACCTGATAAAACAGGTTTTAGGTATACCTTTGGCTTTGGAGCAGCCCGCAATAGCACCCGTCTTCTTCAGAATATGCTCAATCATCTTTCACACAGGCTTGATACTAGTTGCGTTCTTCCTGCTGGACCATATTCTTCTATGGAGAGAAGGATTGGGAATAAGCTGGCCGGCCCTGAACAGTCTTTTTGCCGATGTTCTCACCCTGGTTTGCTTCTTTCTGGGAATCGTTCTTTTATACCACAGGCTATTTAATCCCGACATCCGGATGCAGAGTTCTCTTTGGGACTATCTTTTCCTGGTTTTCATGATGACTTCAATATTGTTTGGTTTTGTCGCCTCTCAATCCGGAAATCCCTTTACCTATGAGGGCGCCATGCTGACCCATGTGCTGTGCGGCGATATAATTTTGTTCCTGTTCCCCTTTGCCAAACCCGGCTGTTACTTTTTATATCCGCTCCTGCGGTTCTCCTTTTCTGTGGCTGGATTCGGCCCGGCGGGAACCGCTGAAATGAACCTGGAAAAAGACGCGGAGGGAACATGATAGGCATCCTCACAGACATCACCAAATGCATAGGCTGCCACAAATGCGTGGAGGGCTGCGCAAAGACCAATAAATTGGGAAAGCATATTCCCATACCACAGCACGCTCCCGACGGACTGGGCGCCAACCGCTGGACGTCTATCATTAACCGGCCTGATAATCATTATGTGAGGAAGCAGTGCAGGCACTGTCTGCACCCCGCCTGTGTCTCAGCCTGCATCGTGGGCGCCCTGCAGAAGGACCCCAATGGGCCGGTGTTCTATGAAAAGAGAAAATGCATGGGTTGCCGCTACTGTATGATGGCTTGTCCCTACGGCATTCCCAAATACGAGTGGGATACGCCCGTCCCCTATATAAAGAAATGCACCATGTGTTACGAACGGGTAAAAGAAGGCAAACAGCCGGGATGTACGAAAGCCTGCCCCACCGAAGCCACCATTTTCGGGGACCGGGATGAACTTTTAAAGGAAGCCCGCCGCCGCATAAAAGCGGAGCCCCAAAAATACATCAACCGGGTCTTCGGGGAATTCGAGGTGGGCGGCACTTCAGTGCTTTATCTTTCCGACATTCCCCTGGATTTCCTGGGCTGGAAAGACCATCTCGGAAAGGAGCCCCTGCCCGACCTCACCTGGCATGCCTTGAAAAATGTCCCTGCCGAATTCTTCGGCATGGGGGCCGTAATGACGGCCGTATGGTGGATAATCGAGCGGCGCCAGAAAAGGATAGGAAGTTCCCACGACCACAGTCACGGTTACGGACATCCCGCTGAAAGAGAAGAAGGCGGAGGCAAACATGAGTAATGCCAGGATCGCTTTAAAGTCCGTGCTCTGGTTCCTTGCCTCTTTCGGCATCACCGCTGCGGTCATGCGGCTGGTTAACGGCCTGGGCGTCACCTCCAATATTTCCGACACGGTGGCATGGGGATACTGGAACGGTATCAAGATAGCTATGGTGGCGCTTTCCGCCGGCGGTTTCGGGCTGGCGGGGGCCGTGTATGTATTTCACTTGGAGCGTTTCCGGCCCATTTTAAGAGCGACTGTTCTTTCGGCGTTTTTGGGGTATTCCACCTTCGCCATGATCCTTACCTTTGATCTGGGCCTTCCCTGGCATATCTATTACCCGGTTTTCAACTGGAACTACCACTCTGTTTTATTTGAAGTCGCCACCTGCGTAATGGCTTACCTCACGGTGCTGGCCCTAGAAGTGGCACCCATCGTGCTTGAGCATCCGCTGCTCAACCGTCCCTTTCTTCACAGAATTTACCGAATTCTGAAAAACTTCACGGTTCCCACGGTTATTCTGGGCGTGATGCTTTCCACTCTGCATCAGTCCTCCCTGGGTTCTCTTTTTCTCATCATGCCTTTCCGAGTGCATCCCCTGTGGTACAGCTCCACTATATACATCCAATATTTCATCTCCGCCCTGGGGATGGGGTTTTCCGTAGTGCTGATGGAATGGACCGTAATCGGCCCGCTCTACGGTTACAAACCTCCCAAGAACATGCTTAAAAACCTAGGCCAGATTTCCTCGATCATTCTCCTGCTTTATTTCGTTCTCAGGATGTCCATGCTGGTTGTCGAGGGAGGCGCCTCCTACATGTTCAACGGGACCTGGCAAGCCAACGCCTTCCTGTTTGAAATCATCGTAAGCGTTCTTCTGCCGGCAGTTTTATTTTTTATCCCCGCCGTTCAGCGCAGCGGCAAGGGCTTGTTTATCACTTCTCTGCTGGTAGTAGCGGGAATATTCCTGAACCGCCAGTTTATTTTTCTCACCATGCCGACCTGGAGTGGTCCCAGCCTTGTTTACCTGCCCACCCTGGCCGAGATCGCGGTTCCATTTGGACTTATTTCCGGCGCCATTCTGGTGTTCTTTTTCTTCGTGGAAAATTTCGAAATATTCACTACGACGGAGCCACGGCACCAGAGCCTGAAAGACCCCCTGGGAAAAACCGTTCCCATTTTTTCCATCATCGTAGTTTTGGGAATAAGCGCCACGCTGGGACTCATGCCTTCCGGAATGATTAGCGGATTCAAATACCCTCCAACACCCGTGCTGGACGCCGTGGGCTGGGACACCTTGAAAATCGACGGGAACCGGGAAAAGGAATTTGTCATGTTTCCCCATGAGGCACATAAAGTACGAATGGGACTGCAGAGAGATTCCTGCATGGCCTGCCACCATATGAGCCTGCCGGAGGATGGAGCCTCATCCTGTTTTGAATGCCACAAGGACATGTATCTCGAGAAATCTATTTTTGACCATGAGCACCACCAATTGGTTATGGGGGGCAATAGGTCCTGCGATTCCTGCCACACCTCCACCAAGTCCCAAGACGACGTGGTGTCCTGCATGACCGCGGACTGCCACGAAAACATGTTTGCCTCCGACACTTCTTCTTACTTAGCAGTCAGTTACCTGGACGCCATGCACGGAAAATGCAAAGACTGCCACGAAAAAGAATCGGCTTTGGCCGATTCTCTTATTGCCCTGGGGGAAACAGCCCGGGCCGATTCAGTAAGGGAACTGGGATACTGCAGCGCCTGTCATCCTGGAATGCCGCCTGAGAGCGAAGTCCCGCTTGACTTCAGGTTTTCGCATAACCGATAATCAATTTAATGTTTCACCAGCCATTTGCCGCAAGTAAAGGCTGATGTATTATTATTTTTCCGCCTTGAATTTTTTAGTTAGTTGACTGCTATGCTTTTCTGAGTCGAGAAGCAGAGCATCGACAGTAGCATAAGGCATAGCCTTGATAAATATCTGGTAAGAAAACAGGTTTCTGAATATTTTTATTAAAAAGACGTTCACTTTTACCAGGAAAAGGGAAATCAATCTGTTTTTTATAACTTCGGGACACGGCGCCGGTACTCCTTTCACCAGTATTGTCTTATATCCGGACCGCTCTAAAAGTTTCTTTAACGAAGCAAAAGTGAATAAATGAAAGTGGGTTTTATCCAGAATCCCCCGTTTCACATAATTAAATCTTCCGAAAAGAAGTTGGAGGCGATTGATGAAAAAGGCGATATTCGGGGATGTTATGATTACCGTGCACTTTCTGCCCATCAATAAATTTCTTATTTCATCCAGAAATTCTTCTGGTTCGGCGACATGTTCGATAACATCAAGTAATAAGATGTAATCTAATTCCAGATCATTCTCTAAATTTAATTTTTCCTCGGGAAACCTGCTTTTTATAAAGATGTCAAAATAGCGTTTTTCTACCGGTTCATAATCGTCTATACCGATTACCCGGCATTCTTTTTTCTTTATCTCTTTAGCAAGCAGACCGGAACCGCACCCTATATCCAAAACAGATGAATATTTTTTTATTTCGGAAAGCGTAAACGTATGCGACGAATCATATCCCATTTTTAACGGATAGTATTGGTTTTTATAGGAACAATCATATTTCCTCTCATAGGTAAGGTTCATGTTATGCAGCCGGCATTTGAATGTACTGGCTAAAATCTTCATCCCGTATAATATGCCATTTACATGGCAGATTTCGTCACCATAGTAAGTTGGTATGGGCACTTCTTTTATGTTCGTTTTGTTCTGTATCAACTGCAGGATAATGTCCGTATCAAACGGGAAACCGTTGTCATTCCGTTCATAAGGAATTTCCTTCAGCAAGCTCACAGAATAGGCCCTATAACCGGAATGCCATTCAGACAAGCCGGTTTTCATAAGGCTGTTTTGTGAAAATGTCAATATTCTGTTTCCGATAAATTTATAAAAAGGCATCCCTCCTTTAAGAGCGGCAAAATAACTTTTCATGCGGGACCCAAAAACCGCTCCTGACTCACCATCCAGAATCGGCCTTATCAGTTTTGGCAAATATTCAGGAGCGTACTGCCCGTCCCCATGCAGCAGCACAACGATATCATATTCATGCTTCAGAGCGTAATTGTAGCCAATCTTTTGATTGCCGCCATACCCTTGATTGTCAGGATTCCTGAGAATTTTAACAGGGAGATGCTCATTAAAATTCTGATATTCCAACCCTTTCTCAAAGGTTTTGTCATCACTGGAATCGTCAATAATCAACACATCCATATCATATGAGCTTTCTTTCTTCGGAATTCTTTTTAACACATTTTCAATTGTCGCCTCGGCGTTGTAGGCGACAATAAAAACCAGCACTTTTGATCTTTTTTTTCTTTTATTCATCCGGAGGCAACTGTTTGGCCTGTTTAAATTTCATCCACTCAGCCGTTTGTTCAAAAATCTTCCCAAAGTAACCCGATCCATTTTAAAATTATAGTTGTTTTAATAAAATGTCATTTAACTGCCCGAAGATCTTAAATTCCGCCACACCCAAAGGTCTTCTGAATTTTGCGGAGCTTTAAATGTCTTTAAATATGTCCTGGTTGGTATAATATCGCTTTCCGCTATTTTCCTTAGGCCACTTCCGTCACTCGCATTCAGCACAATCCAATCAAATTCCTCAACCGCAAGCAAAGCTTTCAGTTGTTCTACCGAGTTTGCCTTGAAAAGATTATTTGCCGTTTTAAGACGCAAATAAAAATGAGGAGCTTGGCAATGGCCAACAAGCAGCACCGTTTCGTTTCCCTTAATTGGCATAACCGCCTCACGCGCAAAGGAGCGCGGCGTCCGGTTTTCAACATACGCCGACCAATTTTTATATGATATTATAATAGATGCTATCATAACAATATACAGCAAAACGGTATTCATTTTTGAGAAAAAGGTCTGTTTGTCTTTTTGGACGGCTAAAGCGCAAATCACCATAATTCCGGCTCCGGAAATTGCGGCATAAATTGGAGCCGCGCAACTCTGCACATAGACCAGTAACCAGACAATCGCTACTGTTAACGGTACGACTGCCACTGATAATTCGCTTTTATTTATCTTCAGCATAAATAGCGACAACACCACAGCGCCAATTCCCCACCATCCATTTGTCCAGGGGAGGAAGGTATGTGTTCCAAAAGAGGCCCAATCTTTGGCAAAAGCCAACCAGGATACTATCCATGGCAATTTAGGCGCATATACGAAGAGAATAAAAACAAATGATATGGAATTGAGCGTGTAAAACCAAAGCGTCTCATTCCTGCTTAAGAAACTTCTTTTTAACATTATCGACAATAAGATGACAACCCAAACTGACATAAAATACGCCAAGCTTGTGACAATATTCATCATGGCCAATGCACTGGGTACCACTGAGAGCAGTAACCACCTTCTTTTGTGATTGGACCTTTGGGCTTGAACAAAGCCATATGACGAGATAGCGACAAAAAAAGCTGACATCATATGAGCACGGACTGTATAGGCGGTTTGAATTGCGGCTGGCGTTATCATGAAAAACAGCGCCACGACAACTCCACCCACCGTTGATAAATACCGGTGTTTTCTGTTCCAGGAAATAATTATTAAAAACCATGCAAACAAACAATAGCAAACGGCATTTGGAATCCTCATGATTTTTTCCGAGAAGCCAAATAACTCAACAACTATTTTTGTGAAGTACGCATACATTCTCATGTTGTCCAGGAGGCCTTGATGCCATAACGAAAACCAATTACTGAAAACTATGTATTTGGCTTTTTGAGCCTCATCGACGCAAAAGCTGTCATTTAACCCATGGGAAATTAGGTAGTAACCTAATAAAAAAACCAAAATGCAGCTTAATAACATATACCACCAGGGAGGAATCGAAAACGAAACGTGGTCCGGTTTTTGGGCCTGTTGGTCTTTTAGGTTGCCCTTAACAAGGAAATATCCGATACTCCCCCAAATGAAAAAACCAAGTGCTATTTGCATTAATATAAAAGGAGTATGTTTAATGGTGTTCGACACATCTGCGCTGTTTGTAAGATACTCAGACAGTGTTTTATTCAGAAAGGATACGATCTCCTTTTCTGTTGAAACGGTTATTATCAAACTGAGCGCAACAAAAAACACGCCGATTAATGCGCTGAGAATCGCAATTTTAAATGCTGATAGCCTGAGCATTATATTATTTATTCGTCAACGGGAACGCTAGATTTATAACCCGGAACCATGCTTTTTAGAAATTTTCGAATTTCCCCGTTTGTTCTGGAATCAATATCCTTTTCAATCCAGAGCAACTCTTCCATGGCCTTTGGCTGCATGCCGGTCTGGTGAGGAGCGATGCAGATTTTTTCATGTTCAGTGGCCTGAGCGTTTTCAATTTCGGTAAACAATTCCTCATACATTTTTTCTCCCGGCCTTAAGCCTGAATACTCAATTTGAATGTCGATCTCAGGAATTAATCCGGAATGTTCAATCATGCGATAAGCCAGATCTTTTATTCTTACCGGTTCCCCCATCTTCAGGATAAAAACCTCCCCGCCTTCTCCCATGGCCCCTGCCTGCAGAACCAGTTGGGCCGCTTCCGGAATTGACATGAAATAACGGGTGATATCCTCATGGGTAATGATTACCGGGCCGCCCCTTTCAATCTGCCGCCGGAAAAGGGGAATCACGCTGCCACGGCTCCCTAAAACATTGCCAAAACGGACCGCCATGCATTTCATCTCTGATGAGGGCGAGACACACTCAAACATCAGTCTTTCGGCCAGGGCCTTGGTCGCTCCCATAACATTGGTGGGCCGGACGGCCTTGTCTGTGGAAATCATCACGAACCTTTTCACAGAGGATTCATGGGCGATCCTGAGCAAGTTCCGCGTCCCAAATACATTATTTTGAACAGCCTCGTGGGGATGGTCCTCCATAAGCGGTACATGCTTATAAGCCGCCGCATGGAGAACAATATTCGGCTGATAGGTTGCGAAGAACGCTTCCATTTTTGGGACATGCCGGATGTCTCCAATCAACGTCGTGATTGGCACCGGACATTTGATTTCACCTAATTCCGTCTGGATGTCATACAGCAGGGTCTCATCCTTATCCAGCAACAGCAACAGCCTGGGCCTGAAACCCGCAACCTGACGTACCAATTCAGAGCCTATGGAGCCTCCAGCGCCTGTCACCAGCACGGTCTTTCCGAAAAAAACCTTGTTGAGAAGATCCTTGTTCAGACGGACTTCCTCCCGTCCCAACAAATCCTCGTATTTCAGTTCTCTCAGCTTGTGGATGTTAGTGCGTCCGGACAGAACATCGGAAAACGATGGAAGGGTTTTTACCGTGATCTTATATCTGGAGGCCACCCTCGAAAGCACCATGGTATCCTGCCGGGAGAGGGCCGGATAGGTGTTAATGATAATAGTGACATCATTATCGCTCAGGACGCCCTCAAGACTATCAATCGTGCCGAAAACCTTAAACCCATGTATCCTTATGCCGCGTTTATTAGCATCAAGATCAATAAATCCCAGTATTTCATATCCCAGGTCCGGATCCCGGGTGATATCACGGATAATAGCCTCGCCTCTGTCGCTTGCCCCGAGAATCAGGATTTTTTCAGTGCTCTTCGGGATTATGGGATAATAGGCTTCCCTGAGAAAACGCAGGGAAAACCTGAGGCTGGAAAAAAGAATGAAGGATAGGATGCCGTCGATTATTATCACTCCGGTAGGATAAGCGGGATCGAGAAAGAGCACCTCCAGGCCCCACATGCAAACAGTGGAAAGAAAAACGGCCTTGGCGATGTTTGAGACCTCTTTCATCCCCACATAACGCCAGTAACCCTGAGTAAGGCCCAACAAGGAAAGAAAAATTATTTTTACCAGAACCGCCACGGCCACAGTTCTCATGAACCGTGCATATTCCTCAAACGGGATCTGTGCGTCAAACCTGAGGGCAAAAGCGCAAAAATAAGCCAGGACCGAGAGGATGATATGCACCAGAAAGATCAGGATCCTCCTCTGCTTCAACGTTTGGTCGCGCATATAACCGCTTTGGTTGGTAGCTACGGCAACGAGAGTAAGCAGGATGAGTTTCAAATCATAAATCAGGGAAGCTTTTTCCACATAGGCCAGATCAAAGGCGGCTTTCCTCGGTATGAGAATATTTTTATGGTATTCAAACACTTCTTCATCAGAACCGACAATTTCTTCTTCGTCTCTGTGATAAATGGTAGCCGGGCTGGTAATCCCCGGTTTAACCGACAGCAGTTTCTGTTGCTCAGGGGAGTAAAAAGCAGCTAATTCCGGAATTTCCGGCCTGGGACCAACGATAGACATGCTTCCCGCCAATACATTGATAAGCTGCGGAATCTCGTCAATTTTGGCCGCGCGAAGAATCCTGCCAAAAGCCGTTATCCGGGCGTCTTTATTTTTAGTGACTGGAACTCCTGATTCGCTGGAGACGCTCATGGTACGGAATTTATATATCCTGAAATTTCGCCCGTTTTTGCCGACCCTCAACTGCCGGAAAAAAACCGGTCCCCTGGATGTTGCCCGTACTCCTATTGCCACTATCACAAAAACTGGAAAAAGCAGCAGCAATCCCGCCGCAGCGGTAAGGATGTCAAAGAACCGCTTGAGCATGTTTGGAAAATACCTTTTTTCCCTGCAAATAAAAAACTAAAATCCCGGAAAGGAAACCGAATCCATAGGAAAAATGCAGAACAAAAAACACTAATGGTAAAACCAATATCAGTTTTTTTTCTTTGTTCCAGGAAGCGAAGCCGGTTGCTGCCAGGCAGGCCAGAGTGTAAGCTGAAATAATTGTGGTGAAGACAAACAAAGCCCCGCTGGACCAGGGTGACATCGCCAGACTGAAAAGAAGGCTAGTTACGAAAGCGCCGGGCACCGTGTGCCTCCAGGATGCCGGGACCCCGTGTTTTTGAATAACCCGGACTTTCCAGAAGCCATATTCAAAATATTGCCTCCATAATGAGGTAAAGGAAGATCTTGGGTGATAAAAAGAACGGATGTCCGGGGCCAGGTAAATTTTCCCTCCATTCTTCACCAAACGGAAATTCAATTCATCATCCTGATTACGAACCAGCTCCTCATCGAAAAGCCCTATTTTTTCAAAGACCTCCTTTTTATATGCGCCCAGGTAAACCGTATCCACATACCCACGGTGCTCCGGGAAATGAAACCGCGCGTTACCTATCCCGAAGCTCGAACTGGTCGCGATACCAACTGCCTGACCCAGGAGGCTCTCCCAAACCGGGCGCATGGGCCCTCCAACGTTATCTGCAACTCCCCTGTCGAGGTATTCAACGCATTTTCGGATATAATCCGTAGCATAGGACGTATGCGCGTCCATTCTGATGATATAGAGACCCCGCGCCTTTTTTATTCCCAGGTTCATAGAAACCGGAGTGATTTTTTTTTCATTAGCAAGGATCTGATGTTCAACCTGCCGCCAGTCAATGTTCTTTAAAACCTCCCTGGTGTTATCATCGCTTTCTCCATCTATGATGATAATTTCATACTGGGTTTTGGGAAAGTCATTATCAAGGATGGAATTCAGACAATCGGCAATGGTTTTTGCCTCATTCCTGACCGGAATGATGATTGATGCTTTTACTGTTTGCATAATCATTATTTTCTAATAAAACACAACCAGTGGCTGCGAAGCAGGGACAGGGCGTAAAGCATTTTCAACAACCATGGATTTGCCACCCTCCTCTGCAGGGGCGGAAGCAGCCATACCGGAAAAAAGCTGACGGCTGACGCTCCTCTGAAATTCTGCTTCAGTTCAGTCCGGCCTATGGATACAACATTCTCATTCGGACTCCAATAGCGCATATCCAGCGAAATGAGAGTGCCTCCCGGCCTTAAAACGTCAAACATTTCCCTGCATATACTTTTTCGGATATTTACATCCAAAACAGAGGAAAGGCAGACAAACTGGATGACAATGTCAAAGGTGCCCGCTGCAAAGGGCAAATCCGCGCCATCTCCGCAAACAAAATGAACCCCTGGCAGATTCTTCCTGCCCTGCCGGAGTGGATCCTGACGAATGTCAAGTCCATACAGCCTGGCATCGGGAAAAAGAGCTGACATCCTGTATAGAATATTTCCAGCATAACTGCCTACCTCGAGAATCCTCAAGCTCCGTTTTTTTTTCGGGTAAGAGTCCGTTTCCCGCTCTATCAAGGAAAACACCTGTTTCCACGTTAATCCTTTGGCCGGGCTGTCCTTCCAGGATTCCGCTTTAGGTCGGGAATGACGATATCCTCCATATACATTTTCCAGACGCTGTTTTTCCAATGCTCAGTCCGGTTCTCTTATGATGGTTTTGTTTTATATTGGGTGCCGGCGATATCCAGATCCAGTTCCGACACAAAATGAAGCAGTTTACCCGAAGGGGCAACCGGCAACCTGTCCACATATTCAAAAGTAGCTTTCATCCGTGGGCCCAGGTATTCCCGGCACCTCCGGTTCAACAGATCTTCCATGTTTGCTTCCGTCTTTTTCCTATTCTCCACCAGAAAGTGCATGTGGTCCACCGCTCTCTGGATAATCCTCAACTGTACTGGCGATGTATGAGACTCCAGCAAGTCCCGGAACATGTAATAAAACACCCAGCCGCTTACCACCTTTCCTTCCGGTGTAAGAACCATGCTGCTCAAGCGTCCTTCCACCAGGTCCATGACAGGCAAAGACCGGCCGCAGACGCAGTTTCCGGCTTTCATCGAACCTACGTCTCCGGTCCGGTAGCGAATAAAAGGCATGACATGGTTGTTCAGGTTAGTGACCACAATCTCACCCTGTTTCCCGGTGACGGATTGTTTATCGGAGACGATTTCCACATAGTTGTTCTCACAGTTCATGTGCATGCTGCCCTCAGGGCACTCAGACGCCAGGATTCCAAGCTCACTGCAGCCGTATTCGTTATAGACCCGCGTTCCCCAGGCCTCTTCCATCATCTCTTTCTCGTGGGGATGAAGAACCTCAGCGGTTGAAATGACGGCGGCCAGCTCGAAAGAAGGCTTCAGGTTCTTCCTGGTCATGAATTCGGCAAAGCGGTAAAGGCCGGAAGCATACCCGTACAGATACCTGGGGCGGAACGAGTTTATGGCCTGCCAGTACCTGGCCAGGGCGGAATCACTTAAGTCAAAAACCGAAAAGCGCTTCCTGTTCATCAGAACGTCCTTTACCCGTTCCCTGGCATTTGAATACCTGTTCATGGGTATGCCGTAAAACCGTGCCTCGCGTTCACCCACTTCCAATCCCGCCCATAGATGGGCCCGGTACATCTCTGCCCTGAAGCCTGCCGCGAATTCCCGGTCTACCTTGAATTTCATGGGATTGCCCGTTGAGCCGCTGGTGGATTCAATTCCCCATAACCCTTTAAAGGCCTTATCTGACAGCTCCGGACCATTCTTCTGCACCTCTTCTTTGGTTAAACAGGGAATCACGGACAATTGGCGTTTATCTGAAAAGCTATCGGGACTGAACCCGCACGAGTCAAAACGGTTCCGGTAAAAGGAGATGTTTTCATAAGCGTGCGCCAGAATCCGTTTCATCTTCCGAAACTGCAGGTTCTCAAGGTCCCTGCTGGATTGCCACTGGGACCTGTTCAGCTCCCTGAGCTTTTCAACTGCGGGTTCTCTTCTAATCCACTGTATACAGCGGTAGATGTTTCTGGCTGCCCAGGTATTCATAGAGTGGAAGGCGCGGGTATGAGTGACGAGGGAAGCTTCAATGCGAGCAACTGCTCTGTAACAGAATCCACACAAAGCGGCCTCAAGCCGTCCTCACCCCCTGCCCCCATCAGGCCGCATCCATGGAACAAGTCCTCTTCAACGAACTCTTTTCTTTAAGAAAGGAGGGGCTCCACCATGAAGGTCGATAAAAGCCATGCCGTACAGCACCGCCGGGATCGCAATTCTTATGGCTGAATGCGACATGGTCAGGAACGCATAACTCATGCAGATGGTAAATAAAGCCCGGTTTTCCTTGTTTTTGAGTTTTCGAAAATGGAAAAACGGGATCATTATCCATAATACCAGGACCGCCATCCCAAACACACCGTGTTCCGCAAGGAGCCTTGAGAACTCGGTATGGGCGGCCACCTTTCTGCCGAATCCATATTCCCTTCTTTTCCATTTGCCCATCCCCGCCCCTACCCCAAAAACTGGATGGTCTTTGAAAATCTGGAAATCAATTCTCAGGATTTGTTCACGCCCGGTAAATGCATGTTTCTCCCCTTTTTCACCTAATGTCTCTCTGTCCATAACAACCTGATACCGTTCTTCCAGCGCCCCTTCCGTATAGGTATTCAGATATTGAATGAGCTGGTATCCCCCAATGGTGCAGATTACCATCAAGTAGAAATTTCGATGAAAATCCTTTTTCTCTCTGGCGCCCATTAACGAGATAAACAGTCCAAAAGCGCAGGAAATAACCGCGGATATCACACCACCCCGCGAAAAAGAGAGCAGGGCGAACACCAGAAATCCCGCCGCCAGGCCCCAGTCAATGAGGCCATGGGCCATGATGTTCCTGCGGTTCAGCTTATTAATAAAAATCAGACACACCGCAAATCCAAGGGCTGTGGAAACCTGATTGGGGCCGAATCCCGCCGTCAACTCGAAATTTGACGTTTGCTTAAAGGTGACTTCGCTCAACCCCATGAAATTCCGGGTAAGGTATACCAGGCAGGAGACAAAAGGCATCAATGCCAAAAAACTCATGTTAAGGACATTTTCAATTGATAGCGTCCTCTTATAAAAATAGGCCGCCGACACAGTTAGCACCAGGGCCCCGGACAAGCTTGACGACACCATCTCCCTCCAGGGATCATTGGTAACACCGGGATCAGTCAGGATGACCCCGGGAATGAGGAGAAATACATAAGGAGCGAAAATCCGGGAATATGACATGGGTCTTTTCTCTACAAAAAGCGCCAAAGCAAAAAGGAACGCAATGCTATACTTGCCGAACTCCCAGATGATGGCCGTGTTTGTCATGCGCAAAACAAGTTCAAGGCCCAAAAGGTACCCGGCGAAATAGTGCGCGGCGCCGGTTCTGTTCTTCGTCGCCATAATCCTGTAGGCCCCCAACATCACGACGCCGACACCCCAGGCTTTGAAATATATGCTGTTATATCCGAAGAAAACGCCTATGATGATATGTACGATCATCCATTTTATTTTTTTTTTATTGGGAAACCATAAGCGGCTCCCGTCATCATGGCGTTTGGCAACATGCTTTGGTTGGTAGCTGTAAACCGGTATTTGATAGGCGCGGTTCATCATCTGGTTATCAATGCCTCTCCTTTTATTCTACTCATGGTAGCCGGTGAAGTCCAGTTAAAAGCTACAATCGGGGAATCACCGGAAAATCCTTTAACCTTTTCCCGGCGGCCCTGTTTCTCTTAAACATAATCCAGCAGGTATGGGGAAAAGCCAGCAGGCTTAAAATCATTTTTAGACATTTCCTGGAGAGACCGCCCCTGATCTTAAAAGTCGCCAGGGCAAATATCCACAGCATTTCTCTCACCTGCGAAGGCGTAAAGAAACGTCTGGCCCGGTATATTTCAGTCTCACTGGGCAAATGCCTGTGAAAAAGACGGTTCCGGCTGCTTGCATAGGTTACCGTTCTGGCTTTATGTACCCTGAGCCCTCCCTGAGGAGCATGGTGGTGTATCACAGAAATCCCGGGATTAAGGACCATGAAGTTCCCCTCAAGATATAACCTCGTTCCCAGATCACTGTCGGCCCTTGAGCCATGATTGTAGGCCAGGTCAAAAAGCCCGCTCTGGTTGAGGATGGTTTTTTTTATCATGGTATTATTGGTTGGAAAAACGTCACTGGTGCGGACAAAGGTAAAGTTATGGGGCTGGTGATCGATTCCGTCCTCATGGGCGATTCCGGAGGAAACCTGCGCCTGCCAGGCGTCCAGGCTCTCCAGATGCCGCTTCAGGAGCGTCTGGGAGATCTCATCATCATCATCCAAAAAAAGAATGTATTCGCCTTTGGCCGCTTTGATCCCCGCGTTTCTGGAAGAGCACTGCCCCGGAGAATCCTGGAAAATAACTTTCAACGGCAAATCATTGAATTCATCATAAAAATCTTTCTTTCGTCTCTCGGGAGCAGTCTGATCAATGATGATTATTTGATACGGCTTTATGTCATGCTCCCTGACTTGTTTCAACAGGGTCTTAAGGTATGGATACCTGTCCAGCGTGGGGATCAGAATGCTTATTTCGGCCCCGGACCCGCTCTCCCCGGGGAGACGGCCTATTTGCGCAAATGGCTTGGGCCGCATGCGCTCTCTTGAACTTTTCCTCATGTCATACCAATGCTTCCAGAATTGTAACCGCGGAACAGCTGCCGTCATTATGACCCGGAACAAAACCCAGCGGTTCCAGAAACCATTGAAGTTCCTGTGACAAAAAAGTACCTCATCCTTAAGAGACGGGCTGGGAAGCGAACTGCCGGTCTCGCCGGGTATCAGCCAGGGAACATGCCGCACAAAAACTCCCTGTGTAATGTACCTGTATCCCATATCCAGGCCGGCGCCTTCCAGGGTATCGAACTCGGGCGATACATGTTCCAGGTCCTGTAATACCCGGCGTTCCGCCAGGCAGGCCCTCAGAGAGATCCTCCAGCCGCTGGATTCAATTTCCGGGCTGGGATCGAGGTTCAATGTCCAGGCCGGATGAACAAAATCCAGGACCCTGGGCAGACCCGAAAGCCCTAAACGCAATCCGGCATGCCATACGTTTCCCGGCAGGCGGCAAACAGCACGTACCATTTCAGGCTCAGGCATGCCGAGATGCTCATCCCAGAATAAAATGTACTCAGCTCGAGAGGACAACAAGACCTTGGTAAGTATCTTATAAAGTTCCTCTGGGCAGGGCTTGCTGAAATAAACGCTGCCCAACGGCCAGTCATTTTCTCCTGAGTTGGATCCCGTCCGGATGATGTCGATTCGCGGAGAGATAGCGGCGTTCATCATTCAGGTTATTTTATCAGTTCAACGTAAGTATTCATGTTCTTCTGGTTTTCTCTGGTATCGAGGCCTCTTAACTCCTTGAACTCAGAAATCCTGTAATCGGCAAAACGCACTTCAGAGAAGCCTATGTGCAGGGCCACTAATTCCAATTCCTTTCTGGAATAAAAATGAAGGTGTTGATGACGGGCATATGCCTGCTCTTTTAACAAACAGGCGCTTTTAAAATCTGTTTCCGGAAAATGGGATGTTAACACATTTTCCAGGCCTGGAAAGCCTAATCTAAGCACCCCCCCCTTGCTTAAGGTCCTGTAACATTCACAGAGAAAAATCAAAGAGTCCGACTGATTTAGATGCTCTAAGAAATCCTCCGAAAAAGCGTATTCGAAATGGCCGTCCGGGAAGGGTTGCCTCATAGTCAAGTCAATTTTGTAATATACATCATCTTCTCTCAATCCTTGGTTTTTTTCCAGTTCTTCCCTGTTTATATAGTCAAGATTCACCCAATCATGAAGAAATTTCCTCCCGCACCCGTATTGGACCTTTTTTATCCCGAAGGTATCCCAGAACACCTTTTCATCATTTTGACCGATAAATTTCTTTTTTTCCCCAATATAATGAACTGTCGAGTAGACATGTGACTTTCTCCTATGTTTTAAGTTTCATTTTCATGTGAGAAAGCCCATGCCCCTCACAGAACCGGACTTGTGAATTTCCCACATCCGGCTCTTCAATCTCACTCCTTACATGGCATAACGATTTATTTGTTACCCTATAAACATGCTTATTCCTGCTAAGCTTGTATGATAAGTCTGTTTCCAGTACCATGCAGATATAAAAGTAGGTGGAAATTATGACCCAGCCATTTCTGTGTATGACCTTATCTACCTCTGTGGATAGCATATTGTCCTTGCCATACTTTTTGCGTGAAACTGCTAACCCCTTCGAGTGGACTTTCTTATCCTCAATAAGCATTACCTTATTTACACCTCTACTATGAGTTAGTCCGACCACCAAAGCAGCATACTGCATCATCACATCTTCTGTTCTTCTACAGCTTCCTGAAATGCTTTGGTTCTCCCAAGTTCCAATATGAACAGTTCGTTTACCCGCCACGGACTCAGACCCCGGCACGTCGAAAACACACTCACCTTCTTTAGCGTGTGCTTCGCTGTTGGCTTCAGGGAAATGAAACCCCTGGCCCTGTGCAAAGAGAGTTATTTCGGGGCTCAATACCTTCACTTGCGTTGTGGCTGACAAACGGCCTTTCCCGAGGCTTCGCATGGTTTGTTACCTCACCATACTCTCGGTTCAGTTCCATGCCGGTGGTTAGTCGTTACATGTACCGGATTGTCCGGCTTGCTCATATTAGCTTTGCTTGGCGCACTCATAGTTTACTCTTTTTAAAAGAGCCTTAACTTTTGATTTAATACTTTTCTTTAACCGCATCATTATACATATCTGCAAATAGTTTTATTTGGTCATTCAATTGAAATTTATTCATAATTCGGTTACGGCCCGCTTCTCCGTATTCATGCCGCAGGAACGGGTTACGGGCCAATTTCTCCATGGCGTCAGCCAAAGCCCGGGGGCTCCTGCGAGGGACCACAAAACCGGTTACCCCATGTTTCACGTTCTCACCCAGTCCGTCCGCATCAGTGCAAACCACCGGCAGTTTCATGGCCTGGGCCTCCATGACGGCGTTGCAAAAGCCCTCCGAGACCGATGCCTGGAGAAACACGTCCGACCGCTCCATTTCCTTTTTGACCCCAGCCGGCTGCAGCGGCCCTAGAATCTCCACGCAGGAATCCAATTCTAAATGCCGGCGGGCGCAGATTAAAGCATTTATATGTTCCCCAGTCCCTATTATCCGGTAATGGCAATGAATGCCTTTTTCCCTTAAAACTCTTATGCTCTGCAGGGCGAATTCATAGCCTTTTTTCCATTCCAGCCTGCCGACACTTAAAATCCTGAGTGGGCTTTCGGGCGTGCCCCGCTCCGCTATCTGCTCCTTTTCGCCGGGATTGAACAAACCGGTGTCAATGGCGGGAGGAATAAAATATACAGGTTTACTTTCCGGACATCCCCTTTTTTTTGCCCTGTTCCAGAGGTCTTTACCCAAGAAATGCAGCGCATGTGCCTGCCGCCAGACCCGGGTGTAATAACCCGGGTCCTCTAAACCCACATAATTTATGTCATATCCCCGGAAACTTACTACCAGGCGGCAGTTCAAGAGTTCACTCAAATACATCTGCCTGGCCGCAAGGGCGCCGAACTCAAAGTGGATAATGTCCGGCGAGGTTTGAATCAGTTTTGCGTCCAGATAAAACCTCTTTATCAAGGACAGGCCAAATTTCTTTTTTCCGCGGACCAGGTATCTTACGGTCTTTGCCGGATGAGCAAAAAGGGCAAACAAGAAAACAAAGGGAAACAAGAAAACCACAGGAAAAGCGCTGCCATGGGGAGGTATGGCATGAATTTTTTTCCGCAGTTTCCGGTCCCGCGCCAACTGGGGAAAGTATTGCCAGTCTGAGGTGTTTTTGCGCTGGCAAACAATAGATACATCAATATCCATGCGTAGCAGACCGAGGAATTTATTTATAATGAAGGTCTCGGACAGCTTCGGAAATCCGGGTACGAGAATGACGATTTTCATCCTGTGGATTTTAACACAAGGTCGAAGTCCCTTACCTGCTGTTTCAAGGTAAAGTCTTTCAGGATGGTTTCCCGGGCCTTTTCTCCCATTTTCCGACCACCCTCAGGATCGTGATAGACAGCGGCAACGGCTTCTGCCATTGATAAAGGCTCCTGTAGGGGGACCAGGAGACCCTGAACCCCGGAAACAATCACTTCGGACATGCCGCCGCAGTCAGTACTGACCACCGGCAGACCGCAGGCCATTGCCTCCAGGGCCGAATTGCTTATACCCTCGCTCAGACTGGACAAAAGGTACAGATCGGCTCTCTGCAATTCATCTCTAATTTCAACCGGCCTGCGGCTTCCCAGTAAAACAATCGAATCTTCTATATCCAGATCAGCGGCGGTAAAAAGTATCCTCTGCCTTTCAGGCCCTTCCCCGATAATCCTGAACACCACCGGAATGCCTTGCTTCTTCAGGATTTGAACAGCCATGAGCGCAAACTCAAAACCTTTCCTCCAGATGAGCGAGCCGGTTGAGATGAGGACAAACCGCTCCCGTTCCCTGCCCCGGCTCTCCGGAGGGCAAAAGAACTCCGGATCCACTGCCGGCGTAATCACCTTTGCCTTGGCTTTCTCCAGCCCGAGTTTTACCGCCTCATCAAGGATATGCCGTGAAACGCAGTGCACAGCCGCAGCTTTTTCAAAGCTGTTTTTAAGCCCCTCTCTTATGTGCTTCCTGAACGGATTATGGGGAGCTATATTGACCTGGGCTCCCCGGCAGCTGATAACACAGGCAATGCCGATGTTCATGAGGGGCAGATAATTAATGGCAGCTGTGTTCCAGGGGAAGTACACGATATCAAAGCGGTATCGCAAAACCGCCAGGGACCTGAACAAGAGTTCGTATTTTTTTTCTGGATTCACCGCTTCACCCGCATATCTTAATACCTGTCTGGTTACCGAGGGCTTCTTCAGGTATGAGCCCACCACCCAGAGCAGACACCGGACTGATTTCAACCACCCGGGTCCGGACCATTCCGGTACACGGACCCAGCGGACATTTCCCTTCTTTTCCTCAAGCCGGGAGGGAGGATTTTTCACTCCCACCATCACCTGATGACCTGAATCCGCAAGGCCGTTAAACAATCGGGATAAAAAGGTCTGGAGAGGCCGGGAAGCACCTAGTACTAATATTCGCATTTGATATACAAGCGTGTTTTTATTTTCTTTCCCAGAGTTTCCAGGTTAAAAAAACAGGATTCTGCAGTCATGGATCGGACTTCAGATTTGCGCAGTTACGCTCTCACTCCCGACTACCGGACAAAGACTATTCCCGGTCTTTCATACAATCAGCTGAGCAATTCAAGCCAGGCCGAAAAAGTAAGCAGCATGGACACTGTATATCCCCTCTTTTCCGCGTAAGGATCCTGATAGAAGCTGTCGACGAGCCGTTTTATTTCATTGGGAGAAACGAAATCATGTAAGCGCAGGCCTTTTCTCAACAGCCAGTGTTCCAGCCCCTCCCTTCCGCGGGAATTCAATAATTGAACTTCCCAGTTCAATTCTATGGGCCTTTTCCCCCTAACAGTGCGCCAGAACTTTTTAACAGCTCTTTTAGGCAAAAGCAGGTTATTAAAATATTTCAACCTGAACAGGGTAGTGTCATAGACCTCCCATTTCACCCGGGCCAGCTCCGGAGCGAATTTCTTCAGATAATCAATCTGGAGCCGCCTCCCTCTCAGACAGGCATTAGGCACGGTTGCTATAAAATCCGTAAACCTTGTATCATAAAAAGGCATTTTGGGGAAAGCGCCGGCCTGGTACATTTTTGAACTCCCGTTGGTAAGGCGAAACACCCATTGTTCCACTTTGTAGGCTTTTATCTGGAAGTCACGATCCTGTATATGACTGACCGCATCCAGCTCTTCTTTGACCATATGCCTCAGAAGCGCCTCCACTCCGTCTGAGCCGAGCATGGGTCGGCACAAATACCGCTGAAGCCAATTGCGCCCAATCCTTTCAATTTTATGCAGAACATGGGCGGCGCAGGCGTCATCGCTCATGCTGTTTGCCATGTTACCGGCAACCCCCATGGTATCAAACCACAGATCCCCCATATGGCCGCCAAGCACATAATCTACCTTTGGATAAAACCGTTCCATGACAAAGGCTTGACGGCACTGGTTAACGTCTTGAAAGCCCTCAACACACGCCACAATGTCCTCGATTTTGTCAAACAGGTAGGGCCCGATTGTATACTTCTCAAATGCTAAGGCCCTTTCCTCGGCAATGCGGCGGGATATTTCTGTTTCCGGTGATTTGTCATAGTAACCATAGGAGTATGCAAATATTGATTTCTGTTTCCGCTCCAGCACATCTTCATCCAGGCAGGCTACAATGGTCCGCGAATCCAGCCCTCCCGAAAGGGGGATGCCCACTCTTCCCGGATTGGAATGAGAGAAAATGACGCTTTTGAATAGATCGTCCAATTGTACAAGTGTTTCCTGGTAGGAACGTTTGAAATTCTGTTTGTGGCACCAGCGCCAGTACCGTTCCTGCTTAACCAATGAGCCTTTTGAATCAAATACGTAATGGGAGGCCGGCCTGAAGATCTTAACGTCCTGATAATAAGTTCTGTCCTGAGGAAAAATTCCCGTGGACATAAAACCTGTGATACCGCTCCAGTCGAGTTCCTTGGCTGTCAGGGGATAGAGGGCGGGGGAGTAAGTGGAAATCGCCCTCCGGCTTCCGGAAACCGTATAATAGGCGTGCAGACTGCCAAACCTGTCTGTCCAAATATGCCATTTTTTATTCCTGGCTTCCCACGCAAATATCAGGAAATACCCGTTCAGGCCATTTCCATCTTCCGATGACAGGGTAAGCCTTTTCAGCTGCGATGCTCCATCATCCGTATCATAAAACTCCCCCAACACCCAGAATTCCCATCCGTCCACTGTCAACCTCCGGTAAGGAGTCCCCTTCCATTTTAGCGATCCACCGGGGCACACATGGACCTTCCATTCCGGATCTTCTGTCATCAATTCCCAGGGAGATACCTTCACCCTCTCAGCATATATGTCACCCGCATCCTTGAAAGCGATTAAAATGTCCCCTATCCAGGACAAAGGCCTGGTTTCTTCCGGGTTGGCTGATCCGTTAACGCGTGTCATGGACGGTTATCAGTTTTTTCAATTGGCGCGCCTGAAAGCAATGGTTTCCACCGGTCCAGCAGTTTTTGAGAAAAAACGCATAAAGGAAGGAAGGCCATAAATAATAACATCATTTCCAACCCTACCCTCAAACGCATAAAAAGCGGATTCTGGTAGGATGAAAAAGTGACAACGCTGGAAAAATACAGAATTATCAAAGCGGCGCTAATGGTTACCGGCCTCAGGCGGGGATTATACATCCCGTAAACCAAGGACAAAATGAGCAGGATCGGTCCAATGGGCCTGAACAACCAGTTGTAAGACCCGTAATACAGGTATCGGACAAAAGACGGCATGAGGGGAAATGTGTAATCGTCCCCGCCCCTTGGAAAGGGCGTCCTGGTAGTAAAAAACTTTGGCCACCTGCTGATTTGGATTTTTATCAACGTCATTATTTCCCGGGCAAAAACAGCCCGGTAAAATGTTTCGTCATACCTTATCGGATAACCGATCTGCTGCCTTATCCTGCTCCATTTTTCAAAATCATGCCAGGTCAGGCTCTTTGCCTCATCCAGGATTCCCTTTTCCTCCATATAGTGATAAAGAGGAGTACCCTCCGCATGATGCGTCAAACCTGCCCGGATAGAACAGAAGTTAAACATATTTGCTGAAGCCACGGAAGGTTTGATTTGATTAAAATGGATTAGCAGAAAAACCTGCCAGCTCCACCAGATGACAACATGGGTGAGTAACATCACTCCCATCACGGCCCCGGCTATTTTTGGTCTGGCAATAAAAACCAGACCGGCTCCGGCCATAAGCGGCACTATCCCCAGTATCCATACTGGCTTGAACAGCAGGGCCAGTCCGCTCAGACCGCCAATGAGCGCGGCCTTTCCCAAAACCTTTTTCCAAGCCGCATGCTTATGATTGTACAAACGGACCAGTTGAATCCATGCCAGAGATATGATGACTCCAAGCAGGAGTTCGGGAATGATGAAACCGACGTTTCTTATGGTGTTGGGATTCACACCGACAGCCAGCGCAGCGGGAAGGGCTATCCATGGAGAGATTCCCAGGGTCGTATACAACCAGAACATTGCTGAGATCAGGGCAGACAGGGATATCATCTGCATTATCACCACTAATCTCGGCCATGCCGCACCGTGTTTGCCTTCCCCCCCGGCCAGGAACATACTTAACCTTATCACCAATGGGTATCCAATAGGCCGTGAAGTCGCGTCCTCGTTGAGGGTCTCCAGCGCCACGTCAACATAGCCATCCGAATCTCCGATTCTATGCCCTTTTAGGCCGGGATTAGACCACCAGGAAAAAAAGATGATAAAAACCACGCAGATCACATAGGGCGATAACTTGCTGATCATCCCGCGCTTCATATAGCTGTCTAAGTTCTTAAAAAAACTGTACCTCATGTTATTATCTCCTCAACAGTTCTAAATAGACAGCTTCATGCCGTTTCGCTTCCGCTTCAACACTGAAATGACTTATAGCCCGCTGCCGGGCGGCTTTTCCCATTATTTCTCTCAGCTCAGGCGAGTCAATTAACCTCCGCAGGGCCTCAGACAAGTTGTGCGAGTCCTCAGCCGGCACGAGAAACCCGCTCTCCCCGTGTGTTATCAGGTCCCGCGAACCGGGGACATCCGTGACCACACATGCCCGGCCCGCGCTCATGGCTTCCAGGGTGGTTACACCGCATCCCTCTCCCGGAGGGATGGTGGGCAGTACATAGACGTCTGTTTCTCCAAGCAGGTCGGCGATATTACTGATGCCTCCCAACAAATGGACCCTGCCGGACAGATCAAGTTTCCTTATAAGGTCCCTGATGGACTTTGCATATGCCCCGTGCTGCTCCCGGCCGGCCAATACCAGGTGAATGTCCTTTCCAAGCCGCGATACCGCGCGGACCAGGTACTGATGGCCCTTGATGGGGATGAGGTGGGCGGTACAGCATATCAGCAGTGAGTCCCGGGGGATTCCCAGTTTTCCACGAATGTTCATGGGAACAGCAGCGTTCGGGCGGTATTTTTCGGTATCCACGCCCCGGGGAGAAAGGGAGGTCTTTTTCCTGAACAAGGATCGGTCAAAAAAACATTTCAACATGTCTTTGTTCTCAGCCATAACATGAGAAGCGAACAGCGTTCTCAAAAACCATGAGCGGCTGTTCCAGGACATGTTCTTTTTAGTATACACCCACTTGCTTGCGCCGGAAAACCTGGCAATGAGCGGTTCAGTATAATCGTCCAGATAATGAAAGGAATGCCATAGGACAAACCGGTATTTTCTAAATTTTGCCGCCGCATTCCATGCCCGGAAAAGCAGGCCCGGGTAAGGCAGGGCCTTCACGGTAAAGGGAAGTTCCAAAAGAGGAACCCCCATATCTTCAGCTCTTTTTTCCAGTTTTCCGCCCCTTTTCTGCACACAAATCCAGGGCTCAAACAAGTGCCTGTCCAGTCTCTCAATTATATCCAGCATGGCCCGTCCGGAATGGGCGGTGATAAAGTTCGGTATGGTGAACAACACGCGGAAAGGCTTCTGTCTATCAGGACGGAACAAGCTTATTGACCGCTTTTTTTATAAACCATAGTAAGGTCTGGTATGCCCTTTTATGAGCCGGCGCCCGGAGAACCGAGAGTAAGCAGAGAGACAGTCCTCGGAGCCCCTGCCAGTACCTGGCCTCACGGATGAACTGATTTGAGACGGCCAGCTTGTGCAGATGGTCAAACCTGGTAATGCGGTTTTGCCTGAGCCAGGAGATAATCATCTGGTTAATAATTCTCTGGGCCCGGAAGGCATTCGCCTTCTGGTTCATGAGATTTGAGGCATTTGTTTCCCGGCGCTGGATGACCAGGGGCTCTGAAATGGCTTTCATTTTCACTCCCCTGGCGGCCATTTGCAAATACATATATCTGTCTTCCGGACCCCAGGGATAAGAGGGATATTTGAAGCCGGCGATTATGTCCCTGCGCGCCATCACGGTGGGATTGGGGATTTTGCTTCCCTCCAGGTGGAGCAGTTCAAACACTCCATCGGGATCCTCCGGAAACCGGCCGGCCTGGACAATTCCGGGAGAAATCAGGATAAGCTCCTGGTTTTCATTTATCCATTCAACTGAAGAGAAAACCAGGCCTACATCGGGATGACTGTCCAGCACTTTTATTTCCCTCTCAAGACGGTGAGGCCTGCAGGCGTCATCATCATCCATAATGGCCACATACTCCCCACGGGACCTTTCTATTGCCATGTTCCTGGCAGCCCCCGGACCGATGTTCTGCTCCGAACGCTGATAGATGATGCGGTCATCCCCATTATGCAAGTCCTTGAGGACAGAGGGCGTATGGTCGGAGGAGGCGTCGTCGGTAATGATGAACTCAAAGTCCCTGAAGGTCTGTTCCAAAACCGATGAGACCGAGACAGGCAAAATATCCGCCCGGTTATGAGTGGCCATGATGACAGAAACTTTCGGGGGTGTATTATCCATGGCGACCACCACAAACTGATTTTACCAGCGCATTCAAAAGAATCAAGTTTATTTCGAATGCATGCTTTTCTATTATTTCTTCTAATTCTTTCAGAAACCACATCTTCTATGGATAAGCAGATCTCCATCTATGCGATCATCGCCACCTGGAATGGCCTTTCCTGGATAAAGAAATGCCTGGAAAGCCTGGCCAATTCCTCGGTGCCTCTGAACACGGTGCTGGTTGACAACCATTCCACTGACGGAACTGTTGATTACGTAAAAAAACAGTTCCCCCAGATTCATACCGTTAGCAACCGCCAAAACCTGGGCTTTGGCAAAGCTAATAACCAGGGAATTAACATAGCTCTTGCCAAAGGGGCGGACTTCATCTTTCTGTTGAACCAGGACGCATGGATAAACGAAAACACGGTAAGCCATTTGACACAAATGTCCGTCAAACATCCCGGGTATGGAATTCTCAGTCCGGTGCATCTGAATGGAGAAGGGACGGAACTGGAGTACACTTTCGCCTTTTTCGCCAACTCAAGGAGCTGCCGGTATTTCTTTTCCGATTTGTATCTGAAAAAACCGCTGAAAGAAATTTATGAAATCAATTTTGTCAGCGCCGCAGCCTGGCTGATACCCAGAAGATGTATTGAGCGCGTTGGAGGCTTTGATCCTGTATTTCCCCATTACTGCGAAGACAATGATTTCATCTCCAGGCTGAGGTATCACGGATATAAAGCGGGAATCTGCCCGAACACTGTCATCTTCCACGGCCAACACCTCAGTTCTTACGATAAACCGGTGGATCTGGAACTAAATCCCAAAAGAAAATATGTAAGGGTTCTGTTGAAGTTAAAAGACCTGAACAAACCATATCTTTGGACAGCGATCCGCGAAATCAAAGACCTGATACTGGGCATCATAACCAGCGCGGTAAAACTTTCCCCCGCCAGGCTGTGGTCGGACTGTGAAGTGCTGTGCAAAGTTTTACTGAGCTTACCCGGGGTAAAAAAAAGCAGGGAACTCTCTAAAAAGGGAGGCCTGATTTTCCTTGATTGAGGCTGTGTTCCATTGTTACAAACCTGAAGCCGTCACTTCGAAGGAACCCGCCAAATAGCAGGGGATCTGACGGTTCAATCCTAAGTCTCTCTACCCATCAAAATACCGAGTCTGGCCGCTTTCTTCCCCTGTAGTCCAGGTACTGTTTCTCCCAGAGGGACAGGCTCAGGATTAACCAGAGAGGACGGGAAAGGTTGAGGCGCCCGGACTCATGTTCCACGTACATCTTCTTAATCCCGGAGGTGTTGAGCGTGACGCCCATGATCTGATTGCGGGTGAACACAAATTCCTCCAGCAAGGGCGCCAGTGATGTCCTAAGCCATTTGTCCATGGGCACCTCGAAGCCCCTCTTACCCAGGGTCTGTACCGGCAGCCTTTTTTTCAGGGCCTGACGTAAGGGAAGTTTACCTATGTTTCTTTTCAGGTCAATGCAGGATTGCCAGTCTATTTTGAGCGCCGTGTCAATTACTTCTTTATCAAGAAAAGGAACCCTGACTTCCAGGGAATGGAACATGCTGGCCCTATCCACTTTTAACAGCACCATGGTCAGGTGCGTGACAAATTCATTCCAACGAAGCCATTGAGCGGTTTCCTCCCGAATCCATCCCCGGTACTCAAAACCGGTTCTTTCCTGCGGCCATGCCGGCGCCTCCGGAAATACCTGCCGAAACCAGGCCTCGCGCAGACGGCTGTGTTTATCCAGCTGCCAGGCGCCTATATCAGGATACGCAAGATTATAATATCCATCGCCCAGATTGAGGTATTTCTTCATCCCCCATCTCGCTTTTCTCCACCAGAGGGGACGCCGGAAATCCGGACTCCTCTGTATAGTGGAGGCAAACCGATCCACGTATCCCCAGAACAGCTCATCCCCCCCGTCGCCAGACAGCATGACCTTGACCTGCCTTGATGATTCTCCGGAGATGCGCATGGTGGGTATGATAGAATAATCCGAAAAGGGCTCCCCGCCGGCATGTAACGCCTGCCGTATCAATGAGAAAGTCTCGTCCAGCCTGATATTTTTTACATGATGTTCAACGCCCAGCGCCCCGGCGTATAGACTCGCGTCGCCGGACTCATCACGGCGATCGTTATCAATCCCAAGGGTGAATGCCTTTAACGGTGCTGTGCTTGATGCCTGTGCGATGGCCGCAATCAGGGGAGAATCAATTCCGCCGGAGAGAAAGCAGCCTAACGGGGCATCGCTGATCATCTGTCGCCGTACCGCCCGGGAAAGACATTCGTCAAGGGCCTCATATCCTTCTTCCCCCGAAAGGGACGTTTCCTGAAACACGGGAAAGGAATAAAACCTGTCCCGGCGGACATGACCCCGAAAATCCACCTCTACCCATTCTCCGGGTTCCAGCATGTGTGTGTTTTCCAGCATGGCGTCCGGCGCGGACACGTAGCCAAGCCGCAGATACATGCCCAGGGCGCGGCGGGAAACTTTCTGGCCGGCGCTTCCGGGATGGGCCAGCACCTGGTCATATTGAGACGCAAACATCACGCCCTGTTCTGTCAGCATATAGTACAGCGGTTTTATTCCGGCGTGATCCCTGGCCAGCAATAGCTTTTTTCCTTCTGAATCGTAAAAGGCCAGCGCGAATATTCCGTTAAATTTATCCAATGCCCTCTTCCCCCACTCCCTCAGAGCGTACAAGACCACCTCCGAGTCCCCAGAAGAGGTAAAGCTGATCCCTCTGCCTTCCAGGTCCCTTCTCATTTCCCTGAAGTTATAAACCTCCCCGTTATAGGTAAGCCAGAAACGCCCGCTGTCATCGCACATGGGCTGATGACCCGCGGGAGTCAAATCCAGAATAGACAGACGCCTGAAGACAAGCGTGCAGGATTCGTCATCCCATCTCCCCTGATCATCGGGCCCCCGGCGCCGCATCAGTTCAGAGATATAGTCCCAATCCGCTCCGGCCTTTCCGGCCGCTTCAAATCTCAGTTCACCAGCTATGCCGCACACGTGAACTTACCTCCGCCTGGCCACTATGACATATCCCAGAGTCAGACGAACAGAAGGATCTAGAAAACCCGCCAGACGCGGAAGCCAATGATACAGGATAAAAAAGGCTTTGGCATAGAGTAATTGCGGCCAAGCGACCATTACCCTTTGAGTCATTTGAATCAGCGCCCTGGAAACGCCGAGTTTCTTTAACACCTGTGACAGCAGCATGGACACCGCCCGGCCGGAGATATCCAAGGCAACCGTGAGCGCCCCGCCCCGGTTGTGCTGCTCAATCACCTCAAGGCCGTTCTCCTCCAACACTCGTTTTAAACCATATTCCGTGTACCGGTAATAGTCATGGGGAGATTCGTGAATCCAATGGACAAACGGGACGGATAAAATCACCTTTCCATCGGATTTCATCACCCTTGAAATCTCTCTTAAGGCCCTGTGAGGATCGGCAAGGTGCTCGAGAACCTCTGTAAAAATAACAGTATGAAAACTTGATGACTTAAACGGCAAAATTGAAGCGTCCATGAAGACGTCAATCCCCTCGCTTGCATGTGGAGAATCGGGCCAGTCTCCTCCAATATATCTCCGGGCCTCGAACAGATCACGGTATGGTTTGTCGCCGCAGCCGATATCCAGCAGAACTCCCCGGGACCACTTCCTGGCCATCAACAGAGACCGCAGCAGCCATTCAGTTGAAAGTTGAGATGAAGCGGCCACCCTTTTCGGGATGACCTTATAGGTGTCATTTTTCCTGTTGTAGTATATGAACATGGGGGGCTAGGCGTCTAAAAGGCGGGATCTTTTAAAACAGGCCAAAATCCGTCACGTTTAAAGACCTATTCGAAGTGACGGCAAGCAGGCAACTTCAAATGGGTTAAGCTGGAGAATCTATTCGAAAATTCAGAATCCTCTGGACCTTACACAACTGAAAAATCCAGATACTCTTCATACAATCCCAGCAGTTGTGTTCGGATATGCTGGAAGTCATACTGCTCTGCGTGGGATCGGGCACTTTTTGCGGCCTGCTGCAGCTTGTGCCTGTTCCGTAATAAGGCAGCGCAATGATTGGCCATGGATTCCGCGTCCCCCTGAGGGCTCATGAATACCGCGGAATTCGAAATATAATCCTCCAGGTTGGGAAGATTGTTAGTAACCACGGGAAGCCCGGTCGCAAGAGCTTCGTTCAATGTCTGGCTTGAACCGCCTTCCAACAAGGGCAGAAGCAAAAGGTCCGCACGTTGATACACCTGCAGAAGGTCCTCATCGTCCAAAAAGGGGTGAAACGTGACCGAGTTGATACCGGTAAACCGCCTCCTGGCGAAGTCTCCTCCGACCATCTCCAGTTGCGTCTTGGGAAACTGCTGCTGGAGTTTCAAAAAGACCTGTTTTAAGGTGACGATATCCCGGCGGTTTTCCCCCACATGCAGCAGGATTGGGTGCTTCGCGGGATTTGGATTATCCTGAAAGGAAGGAACGAAAAATCCGGTATCCACACCCAGGGGCAAATAGGCGACCTTTTCCGGACCTAGGACCTTGCGCAAATATTCCATCTGCCGTTTTCCGGAGGAAGTTATCAAATCCAGATGCCGTAAATGATGCTTATTCGGAATCCTGCGCTCCAGCTCTTCCACCGAAAAGAAGAAGTTTCCAACCAGTTTGGCGCCTATCAGCCTGGCAGCCAGCCAGGCAAAATGATAATCATGTTCAGCATACCAGAAGTGCATTACCTTAGGCCTGTACCGTAGCGCCTTAATCATAGCCACCAACTCAATCCCCGCGCTGTAGCTGGTATATCCGTCCTGCCCGGCGAGTTTGCTAATCTGTTTTAGCATAGCATACGGCCTTTTCCATCCATGCTCTGAGCAGACCACGTGAGCGCCTGGAAAAAAACTCAGGAAATGATCAATGTCTGAATGTGCGCCCCTCTGGCCCCAGCGTCTGGTTACCAGAAGCAGCTGCGAGGAGACAATCTTTTGCATAGGCGTTATACCAAGAGTCTTATCCGATCGAAGAACGCGAACCGATCAAGCTCCTGTAGAGCGCAAGGTATTGGTTGACAACCCGCTCCTGATCAAACCTGCTAACGCAGTCCTTCCTGGCATTTTCCCCCAGCCGGATTCTTAATGGATTATCTGATATCAATTTCATAATCGCCCCAGCCATAGCTCGCGCGTTTCCCAGAGGCACAAGCACCCCTGTTGCTTCCTGTTCAGGATACGTGTTACTATCACCATCAATCCCGTCCTCCCCGTTCCGGAGTCCCTTTATTCCTTCGGGAATGCCTCCGATGGCTGTGGCTATTACCGGCGTCCCGCAGGCCAGGGACTCAATGGGGGCCTGGGGAAACGTCTCAGCCCGGGCGGCGTGAAGATAAAGATCAGAAGCCTGGTAGAATCCGGCTACCACCACGGGATCAGTTTCATAGGGGAAAAAACGTATTTCATAATTCTCCTCCATAATCGGTTCCGCCTGCTCGCCCAGGGCCATGAAAAGAATCCGTCCCGTTCCCAGGCGCTCACCGACCAGTTTCACGGCCTCCTGCATGGTGAGGTAATCTTTCCACTGGTTCCGTTTGATGGTGCTGGCGGCAAAGAGCAGAACCGGACGGTCTAAAGGCAGGCCCATTTGTTTCCGGATGTCAGTCTTATCCCGGGGCTTGAACAGCGACAAATCAACTCCCAGCAAAATGACTTCCGAACCCGCCACTGCCGGGCCAAGCATTGATTCCTTCATTCTCTCATGAACCCAGCTGCAGTCTCCTACCACATACAAGCGGCTTTTCCGGTATATGTTCCGCTTCCTGTTCCAGTTCCGACGGGTCCCGTCCCTGGTTATCCTGGGAAAGATATCCAGGTCCGGGCACGCCCCGCATCCTGTCTTCCAGCGATCGCATTCAAAAGAATGGGTGCAGTGGCCGCTCAAAAGCCAGGGATCATGCATGGTGAGGACGGTCGGGATGTCCCTGCTCCATTGGGGCAGAATCCTGAGGTCAAAATATCTGCCCTGCAGATTGTGGCAGTGTATGATGTCCGGCTTATAACCTATCTGGGAAAGAATCTTGTATGTTCCAGGGGCGTAGAAATTTTCCCTGCCCATGAGATCTTCTATGGCTCTCTGAGGGACTGACCAGGTTTTTAACAGGCTTATCAACCGCCATACGCCTTTCACCTCTCTTTCGAACGGAGCCAGCTTCCCTCGCATCCCTTCGCAGGCCCTTTTCCAGGCTGTGGCAATCCCGGGAATCTGAAGAATCTGTTCCTCTTCCGACCTCCTGCTTCCCACCGCCAGCCATGAATCATGGCCCCGTTTCCTCTGGGCGTGATGAAGCTCCCATGCCACCCGGGCGGCCCCTCCGCCGAGATCATGGTTGTTGATATGCAGTATCCTAAGCTGTTCTGTCATGTTTACGGTAAATGATCGGCTTATCGGGGACTGTTGAACATGCTTTTAATCTTGCGATAGGTTAATTTTTTCACCCAGCGCCATTTTCTCAGAAAAGTAAAGCCAACGTAGGTTTTAAAAATCCTGTTAATCAACAGGGATATCCTTACGTCAGGCGGAAGAAACCGCCCATTTATTTCCCTAACCATCCTGATACAGTGTTCGACTTCCGGGACTCTTCTGAAATTCAAAAAAGTGGTGATTTTATTGGCGTACTTTTGCGCCTGAAAGTCCATAATGCGGCGGATAAGGTTGGAATCCAGCTTTTTATTATTTACACATTCCGCATGCACGTAATCAAAATATTTCAATATTTCCTGCTGATATGCCGGGTTCAGTCCTATGCCGTGGGAAATCCCTGATTCATCAACCCTCTTGTACAACAACACCTTGTCCCCGGGAGTACGGGCAACAGGTTTATCCGCCAATCCGGCATAAAAATCAAAAAGCACGTCTTCCGGGCCATACAGCGGTTTCCAGAAATCCGGACTGACGGCACTGGATCGCCACAGGCAGCTGGAAGTTTGCCATATCATCCTCGGTATCACATGAGGAAGAATCCGGTTGAAATCCTGGTCTGTGCGTCCTAACACGCGCTGCTCCGGGGCCGTTTCCCCCTCATCCATGTACCTGGTCAAGGCATAGGTCATGATGACCTCAGGATGGTCTTCCAGAAAACCAACCTGCAGTTTCAGTTTCTCAGGTGAAATGATATCATCAGAATCCAGGAACTGAAGGTACTTTCCAGCGGCCAGCTGATGACCGAGTTTCCGCGCCTTTCCCGGCCCCTGGTTTTTGTCCATCCGCACCAACATCCATTTTTCCCCGAACGCTTCCAGCGATGCCTTGATGTCTGAGGCAATGTCATCTTCTGAGCCGTCGTCAATCAGTATCAGCTCAAGGGGAGAATGGGTTTGGTTCTTCACACAATCCAGCGTCTCCCAGAGCAACTCAGACCGGTTATAAAAGGGAATTATGATTGAGGCCAAGGGGCCGTTCGAGCCTGATTCATGCGTTGGATCATGCTCTAATACTTTCCTCCACCCCGTATCAACGGCGCTTTCCATAATAATTCAAGCAAACATACCAAGGTCCTGCCGGCATAAACTCACCCTTATTCGGCAGGTTTTTGGGCGACGCAGATTATGTGGGGAGACACCCAGCGGTTGGGTTTGTGCCTGAAGATCCGCTTCCAGGTTTTACCGGACCTCTTGATAAGCCCCGCCCACCATCTGCTCCAGGCATTGTCAGGTTTTTTAACGGTCCAGAATCCAAACGCGCCATAATAAGATAAGTGCAGAATTTGAAAGGTAAGGGGTTCAAAAGCCCGTTGAAAGGCTTTCAGGTTCATTATTTTCAAATTATGATGTTTCAGGCTTTGCGGTTCCACCAACAGGTGGAAAACATATTGGAGTTTGGAAAAATTAGGCACCGAAAGTATAAGTTTCCCCCCGGGGGCTACATGGTCCGCATGTTTTTTTACGACAAGGGACAAATCGTCGAAATGCTCGGCGAAACCAAACGAGCATACCAAATCAAATTGAAACCGGCTGTTCCAGGAAAAAAAATCTTCCCGATAGAGAACCGGCGCCGGCAAACCATTATATGCAAACATCCGGCCTGTGGTATCAATCTCATCGGAAAAATCAATGCCATGCGCCCGGTATTTAAAATGTTTGGCGATATGGCAGAGGAATTCTCCGCCGGCGCAACCCACTTCCAGAACGGTTTTCTGATTATCTTTAATTAAGAACTTTTCAAATACATCGGCAAAAGGCGCCGCGTCTACCACTTTCCGCGGTTGACCGGAAAAAAAACGGTCCCAGTAATCTTTGTCTGTATAGCTATGAGAAACGGACAAGACTTGTGTTCTTTTTCCAGGGACTGTCGCGCAGATCCCTGTGCTTCTGCTGGGGCTGGGGCTGCAGATCTCGGGCCGCAGAATCGCGGGTTTTCAGCGCCGCCCGGTTGCGAAAGGACTCACCAGATTTCATTTTTCCGCTTCTGTACTACCATGGCGAGTGACCTGGGAAGGTATTTTCGCTTTTGCAGCACCCGGGACGGCGAGGCAGAGAACATCCGCACCACCCGCAGACCCGCCTGCTCTGCCATAAGTATGGGCTCGGACTCACGCTTGAATTCAAAAATATGATCAATCTCGGCTCCTGTGAGCCCGCAAGTCACAAAGGCAAAGCAGCGCTCTTTCAAGTTCCTGGAGATATTATTCAAAACTTCCTCCGGACGTTCAAGATGTTCCATAAGGAAGCAGCATATTGCCGCATCAGCCGGCGCTGATGCCTGGAATGCAGTAGCATCTGCGCAAAAGTGTTCAATCGAGGCTTCAGGCACTGTCTTTTGGGCCATTTCCCTGCTCAGGCCGATGGACGTCTCACTGATATCTACCGCAGTGATGTCCCATTGGGGCAAGTGGCGGTTCGCCAGCAAATGCCAGATGCCGGATCCCGCCCCCAGATCGAGCAACCGGCCGCCTTCTTTTCGCGCAGCCATGGGGAGCAGGAACTTGTCCCTGAAAAACTCATAGATTTTAAGATGATGGTACCAGGCAAAGGTATGAGTATACACTCCCCAATGATAGGAATCCATAAAATCCTTCTGATCATAGGTTTTCTCGTACACTTCCTGCCAACTGCTGAATTGATATTTACCTTTTTTCTCGTATTCAAACTGGGACATGTTCACGTTGAGCACAAAGTCGGAATATTTGTCTATAAGGATGTCTTCGTAGGATGGCCCCAGCATAACGCTCGCCCAGGCCAGCATGGGACCTGCCAGTTCGGAGAATAGATCCCCATCCTCCTTCAAGGCGCGCTGTATCTCTTTGCAAAACAACGGGGCTCGTTCCCTAAACCGGGCGACGAAATGATCAACGCGTTCCTGTTCCGTTTTTTCCATTGGGCACCTCAGGTTGTGGTTATCTTTAGTGTTGTGCCGCAGTCACGCAAACACCAATTGTTGGAGACTGATCTCTTGCTGATCCTACCCGGCTTTGCCGATGACCGCGTCACACATTTCGCCGACATTTTTCCAGTTCTGAATTTCCGATGATTTGAACTTAATTTTAAAATGGCTCTCTATGGCGGCTATCAGGGGAATATGTGTCAGGGAATCCCACTCTTCCACATCATCTGTGGTGGTCTCGGCTTTTAAGTCTATATCATCAAGTTCAAGCACATCAATAAAAATCTCGTTCATTTCTTTGAGTACGTCTTCAGTATTCATGTGTGTTTTTCTCCTTTTTTGAGGTTAATGTAATATTCTTCCTCCCTGTGGTCTTCGGGAGTCAACACCCAGTTGCCGCCGTCATTTTTAAAGCCCAGATTCAAATAATGGTCTTTTACTATGGCATTTTTGGCGGTGGGGATATATTCTCCTATTATTTTTTCTTTCCTGTTTTCCCTGGCCAGCCGGACTATCCGGCTCAGGGTAAAATGCTCCATCCCCCTTTTCAGCACTCTGCAACTCATTATCCAGGTGTCTATAAAAAGAGAGAGACCTTGGTCTTCCAAAATCACCACGCTGATAAGCCCGTAGTCTCCGTATTTGTCTTCCAGGGACAGAGCCAGCGTAAGATATTTGTCTGATGACGATATCCGGGCGATCTCATCTTCAGTGTACCTTACCGTGCGCAGGTTGAACTGGTTCGATCGCTGCGTCAACTGTGCTACTCTGGGAGTATTAAAGGAAGTAAAGGTCTCAACCTCGGCTATCATGTCCAGGCTGGCCAGAAAATCAGCCTCATTTAAAAATTTATCCTGCGCGACCCTCCTGTGGGATTCCTGTTGATACTGCTGAGTGCGTTTTTCGTCTTGCTGGGAAAAAGAACCTGTCTCAAACAAATTTTGTTTTGTTAAATAATCAAGGTACTCCGCAGGATCCTCGGGCAGGTCGGGTACGCTTACATCCGGAAGGGAAGCTTTCACCAGACCTCTTTCAAAAGGGCTATCATCAAGAAACACCATGGAATCATATCCAATATGTAAAGTATCTTTTATGAACTTAATATTAACATCCTTGTTGTTCCAGTTTGCGACAAAAAGAGAGATGTCTTCCAGCCTCAATACCATATCCGGGTGATGTTCAAAAGGTTCCTTGGCCGCGCTCTCTTCATTTTTGCTGCACACGGTAAGTATGACGCCTCTCTTTTTCAAATCTTTAATCCACAACTGGAGTTCAGTAAAGGCTTTTCCGATTCCTAAATCGCCAATTTGTATGTTTTCCATGCCGTCGTCTCCGATAACACCTCCCCAAAGGGTATTGTCCAGGTCAAGAATCAGGCATTTGTTTATTCTCCCGATAATGCTTTCAATAATCTCTACAATATTTTTTGCCGCCAGGGGCAGGAATTCCAGGCTGAAGGGCATGTCGTAATTGACGCGCATTTTCGCGTCCGACGCGAAGTCTTTCCCATACCGGCTCTGCAGAGCGCAAAGATCATTAATAAACAAATTGTTGTGTGTCTGACTGAAGTTCATGAGCTCGTAATTCAATTTCCTGATTTGATAAAGAAATGAAGACGGCACCTTATTTGCGTAGTTGCCAAACACTTCATCGTGATCTTCGGGGAAATTGAAATATATCACCCTGCAATCGTGTTTTGACAATATTGAATTGTATATTTTATCAACTTTTTCAATGTGCTCCTCTGCGAGCCCCCCCCTGCGTTCATGGCTCAACCGGCAGAAACTCCGCTTCAACCTGGAGGCGGAATGGAAAATGATAACAAAATCCGGTTTATGGGAAAAAAGCTCAGATGACGGATCAAAAACCTGACGCTCTATTTGATCATAATCGGCTTCGAACATTTCTAAATTCAAATGGGACTCGAATCCATAACCCCTGATGGCCTGTGAAAGAAGTTGCGTGGCGCTGTCCCCCAGTAAAGCGACTTTAAGCGATTTCAAGTTAGAGAAATCCCGTTTCAGATTTTTCCTTAACTCATTAAATCGCATCAGTAGTGTCCGGTTAAAATTTAAAAGAATAATTTAGGCTCTGCATAACTCTCACTAAGAAGTAAAACTTTTAAGTGTCCGTTTTACAGGATGAACATGATTTGTTTCTAAAGGCTGTCATCCGGTTTCAGTGTTTTGTCTCCTTCAGCAGGCGGCATCAGGTCCTGAAATAATCAGCCAGGTATGCAGAGGTTATTTCTTTGTAGATATCGCCGTTCCAATAATAATCGTCCACGAAATCCTTCTGCACAAGCTGGGAAGTCTTAAACTCCTCTTTGGCCGATATTGATTCATACAAATCCCGGATTATCTCCAAAAACGCCTTGCCGGAGCTTCGCTTTGTCTCGTATATAAGCTTCCGCAGCGGAGAGTTAACCACCCTGAACAACACCGCTGTTAATTTGGTGGCGTACCTCAGCTCCTTTTCCGGCAGGGTGTTGGTGGCAAAGACAAAATTCGGCGCCTCCAGCGCATACCTTATATGGAATTCTTCACATTTCCTCTCAAGCTTGGATCCCGGTAGAATCTGGAGAAGATGAATGTTCAGCACATGGTCTGTATCTTTTAAATACGGCAGAAATAATTCAAGGCCCTCGAAATATGAATCCAATGTCTCAAAGGGCAGCCCCAGAATAAAATCGATCTTCAGCACTACATTGTGGTGATTGACCGTCTCCATGAATCCGAAAAACTCCTGGGTATGGACCCGCATCCGGTTCACAGACCTTAAGGCCTTTGGGTTAAATGACTGGATGCCGATGCAGTTTATGATGTGATAGCCCTCCAGCATATCTGAATAACACTGCGGCTTGTCCTGCGGCTCTATGGTGGAACTGTTCAGGATCCTCTCACGGTCCTTCAACGACCCTGAAAGCCGGATGAACTCCTCATCGATTCCACTGAAGGTGAACTCCCAGTAAATCCAGGGAAAAACATCACATGTAGGCTTTATGGCGATCAGGTGCTCGATAATTTTTTTTGCCCTCGAAAGGTCTGATGCGAAGTCAGAATCAAAGATCCTCAATTGCCAGATTTCCTTATCAAGAATCAGATAATCGATTTCGGCCATTACCCGGTCCAGCGAATAATACGAAACGGAAGAGAGGTTCTTATGGTACATACAGTAATTGCATTTGAACTTACATCCCCTGGATGTTTCCAGAAAAGCCTGCTGACGCGCGTAAAATTTCTCCTCCAGCGTTCCGCTGAGATAAACCGACGGTATTTCATCCAAACTGGAAAACTGATGGGTTGATTCCTTATATATTATTTTGTCTTCACTCCAAAACGCCACCCCCTCGGGGACTTCCGCCGGCCTCTGCTCAGACACCTTATACAGATAGCTCACAAAATCAGCGAGGATTTTCTCGCCCGGGCCTATGATAAAATATTTACGCGAGCAGGAATCCTTCAGCGACTCAATCCTGCTCATGTTTATTTCCGGACCGCCCAGGACATGCCCCATTCCCGGAGTATCCTTGAGGCCTTTAATAATGTCAAATACTTTTTCCACATTCCATGTGTAACAGCTGTACCCCACAAAATCGGGTTGGTCTTTTTTAATTTTTTCGCATACTTTGGCTGCATCAGCCGTATTCCGGAAATTGAGGATAGTTACCGTGAGGTCCGGTGTATCGGCAAATCGTTTAAGCAAATAGGCTTTTAGGATATATGATGAAAGAAGGTATCTTGCGACTGTTTCTGACGAATAAAGATTTACAAAAGTTAATTTCATGATATTATAATTTTATCCTTTTTTTAATTTCTTCGGCCAGCAACCGCCTGCCATGATTATTCAAATGATCACTGTTCAAAAAGCATTGTTCAGTTATTCTAAACCTTTCATGCTCAGAAAAATCCAGATAGGGGACCTGGAAATCCGTAGAGATACGGGCCATGAAAGTTCGCATTTCCTCAACTACCTTCCTGTCGAAATTCTCTGTATACCTGTGATGATAGGGACTGGTGAAAAAAATTATTCTGACCCCCCTGGCCTTCAGTTTTCTTATCAATTCTCCGGTCTGGCGGTAAATACCCTCTTTCAAATCGGCTTTTAATTTCCTGGACTGGTAAACCAGTTTCAGGGCTTCTTTTGTCCTGCGCAAAGCGTGCTTTTCTATCTCACCCGGTGTCAGGGACTTTTCATCCTTAAATATGAACTGGTCGGTGGTGGCCGTGTTTTTTTTGCGCGCTCCGGGCCAAATAACCGGCTTCCAGTGATCCCGCCTTATCAGGGCTGAACATTTTCCCAGAATAAAATTTTTCAAATCACCATTGATGAGCCTGTAGGAGCCAAAAGAGGCGTAATGCCTTATTCGGAGCTTTGAGCGATCAGGAATAAAGTCCAGTGCGTTGTCCAGAAATGGCGAGGTATACGAAACCGAATAAAAAACCATGTTCAAATGAGGCGCCCGGGAAAGAACCGATTCAATCTGGTATTTGGTCTCGAACATGTCGCTTCCGCCCCTCCAGCATCCATACCCCCGCATACCCAAATGGTGAAAGTTTATCCCGCCCGCCTGGGAAGATCCGGCAGCGATGGCTTCCAGGTTTTCCGCATTGTCATATATGTTTTGGATCCTTGTTCTGTTGAACTGAAAAGGATGGTACGAATTCCCCAGAACCCAGAGCAGACCGAATAGGGAAATTCCTAGGCAAATGAATATGGAAGTTTTGGTCACGGTTTTCATACTTTAAAAAAACTAAATGCGATCCGCAGGCTCATTGTACGAGCATAGCTCTCCCCGGAACGGCCGTGTTTGCTGGATGGGGAACACTAGAACTGAAAGTAGATAAATTCCGTTAAATTAAACTGCCCAAATAGCAGGATAGCCAATAAAAGCGCGTAAGCCATGGAGGCCTTGCTCCAGAACGAATAGTCCTTCCATTCAAAGGAAACCCACTTGTTTTCCTGAAGAACATGCACCGTTTCCAGTATGATTATGGCAATGACGCCTATCATAATCTCATAAACGCCCATGGTGATGTTTATCCCGAACACGAACTTTTCCAGACTGAAAAAATTCCTGAACAGGACCGGCACATGTCCGATGGTGTTCACCCTGAAGAACATGATGGCGAAACACCAGAGATGGAAGGTGATAAAAATACTCAAGCCGTTGAACGCAAAAAGAGGCATTTTCTTGCTCAACCATTTCCTGGGCTTTTTCAGTAATTCGTCCAGGCATAAAAGGGTGGCGGCCACCACTCCCCACATGACCATGTTCCAGGCGGCTCCATGCCATAAACCGCTGAGGAAAAAGGTCACGCCAAGGGAAAAGAAAAGCCCCAGTCTTCCCCATCCCCTGGTCGCCAGCAGAAGGGGGGAAAAAAGGTACTCATAAATCCAGGTTGTCAAAGACATATGCCAGCGTTTGAATATCTCGGTAAAGGTCTTTGAAAAATAAGGCCTGTTAAAGTTTATGGTCAGGTCTATTCCGAATATTTTTGCCGTGCCGCGCGCAATGTCGGTATACCCGGAAAAATCGCAATACACCTGGTAGGCGAAAAAGTAGGTGGCCACAATGATGGGAACGCCATAGGAAGAGTGAGGATTATTATAAACTTTATTAACATAATCCGCCAGCCGGTCCGCGATGACGAGTTTCTTGAAAAACCCCCAGAGCATCAACTGGCTACCCTCGCAAAAATTTGAAAACGTGATTTTATTCAATTTCTTCAATTGAGGGACCAGCCGGGTGGCCCTTTCTATGGGCCCTGCCACCAGCTGGGGAAAAAAGGAAACATAAAGAGCGAACACGATGGGGTCCTTCTCTGCTTTTGCTTTTCCTCTATATATATCTATGGTGTAGCTGAGTGTCTGGAAGGTGTAAAAAGAGATGCCTATGGGCAGGGCAATGTTGAAATAGGGAAGATTGTGAAACAGGTTAAATTTGTTAAAAACGAAATTAACATTCTCACTGAAGAAGTTGAAATATTTGAAAAAGAATAAAAGCCCCAGATTGATGAACAAACTGAGATAAAGGTATGCTTTCTTCTTTGCCGGAAGCTGATGTTTTTCTATCTGAATACCGGCGACATAATCTACCAAAGTGGAGGTGAGAATTAAAAATATATACTCTATCTTCCAGCACATGTAGAAGTAATAGCTGGCCGAAAGCAACAGCAGCAGCCGGGCCTTTGGAGGGAGGCAGGAATACCCTAAAACCACCAGGGGCAGGAAAAAGACAAATTCAAGTGAATTAAAAAGCATTTTTCAGACGTTCTCCGGAAACAGGTAAAATGTCAATTGTTCCCGTTCTTTTGCGCCAGCATGGCCTCATACAGGTTCAAATAGTTCTGGGCGCATATCGAGACCTGGTATTTTTCCAGATAATCGCGCCTGGCGCGTTGCCATAACCTTTCTTTCAACTCAGGAGCATCTATCAGACGCTGGATAGACGCGGTCAAAGCGGCCCTGTCTGAACCAGGGTACAGCAGGCCGTTCTCTTCATGCCGGATCAAGTCCCTGTTGCCGTACACGTTTGAGGCTATCACAGGAATCCCCTGCGCCATGGCTTCCAGGATAGAATTCGGAAACGCCTCGAATTCTGACGAATAGACAAACATGTCCATGACATTCAACCAATGTGACGGATTT
The DNA here is from genome assembly GCA_042567505.1 of Fibrobacterota bacterium. GTDB lineage: Bacteria > Fibrobacterota > Fibrobacteria > UBA11236 > JADFYW01 > JBHPJW01. The sequence goes on along the minus strand of JBHPJW010000004.1, from coordinate 37,712 downwards.
GTCTGAGCGCCGACAAAATGCACGCGAGCAGACAGGTCGAGCTCCCTGGTGATGTTTTTCAGAGCGTATAAGTATGAACCTGAGCCCACCAGGATAAGATGGACCGGGCTGCCTGACTTAATAATATTAGCGGCCGCCGCAATCAGGTCCTGATACTGTTTTTCCGGAACAAACCTGCCTATGCTTCCCAAAACGATATCTTCCCGGGGAATACCCAATTCCGATCTTATGTTAAGATTATGATCCTGGTTTCTTAATCCCGGATCGGCAATGCCATTAGGTATCCCCTCATCAGAAGCCACTACGTTATTGCCGGCCTTTCCAAGAAAATCGGGATAAGCGTCGTATATACTTTTGCTCACTCCGAAAATCCTGTCGCAGGGCCTCAAAAGGCGGCAGAACAGGTCTTTACCTCTCCAGGTGGACTGGTAGGTGCTGCTGGGCGAGCCAATCCGCAAAACAAACGGCACGCCGGCCATCCGGGCGCCAAGCAGTTGGGAGGTGCACAACATGCCATGAGCATTGCTATGCACTATATCCGGCTTGATTTTCCTGATTACCTTCGCCAGCCTGATCCAGAAGGACCATTTTGCGCTCTCGCGGATCTTTTTCCCGAGTTTGTCCGATAAGGGAAATTTGTATCGCCAATGCTGCAAACATTGGTGGACCTTATATCCTTCTTTCTCAATTACCTCGGCCAGCAATCCCCGCTGCCGGGTGAGGATGAGTTCACTATGTACACCATGCTTGACGAGTTCGGGCAGCAGATTTTTCATCAACGTGGCGACCCCACCCGGATTCAGGCTGGTATTCAGGTACGCGATTTTCAAGATACCGAAAGAAGTACCTGCAGGTTATTGCCAACTCTTTCTCATGGAACGGCCGCATGGCCTGCATTTCCCCGGCTCTGCTACCGTCCCCTGAGACATGCCTGCTCTTTGCCAGGCTATTTGAACAGCGATTTCATCCCCTGCAGCATAAATCTTATATATATCCTCCATCTGGGCAGGTTCTTTTCTCTGATGATGGTGGCTACTGTTTTAAAATCACATCCATACTCAAGAGCTTTTTCGGCATAACCAGCCGCCAGGGCGTACCGCTTTGCGGCCCTGCATGTTCTTGCCATCATATAGTAATTCTTCCGCAGATATCTTCGTTTCCTCTGCCCTGCGGAAAAATATTTTGGATGCCTTTTGAGTATGATATCAGCGACTTTATCCTTCCTCAGCGCCCAACTTGTCCCTACGTTTCCCGTTTTCCTGTTTCTTCTTTCATATATTACCTCTTCTACCCTGGCGCCTTCCACTTCGAGCTCCGCGACCCCGACCCAGAAATCGAAATCAGCCCCTCCCCGGTACAATGCCGGTTCAAATCCACCCACTTTCCTAAATAACGATACCCGGATAGGGCTGGTCCCCAAAAGAACCAACTCTGCATCTTGGTCAGTATAATCGAAAACCTCACTCGGTATTACCCGATCCTGCCCAATGCCAAACATCAGGCAATCTCCCGCTATGTATTCAGCGCCGGGATTGTTTGCTATCAATTCGCTCAATTTTTCCACGGCGTCAACTGGCAGCCTGTCATCGGCATCTACATGAAAATACCATGGAGTTTCAGCGTTTTTAATAGCTTCAGTTCTTGCCGGATAAGGGCCGGAATTCTCAGTCAACTCAATTTTCTTAAGTTTGGCGTGTGAGATGTTTTTAAAAATCCTTTTTGTTTTTTTATCCGCTCCACCGTCTAAAACCATTACCGATTGCCATTGCTGAGAATTTTGCGCAACCACGGATTCCCAGCATTCCTGCAGCCATGCTCCTTCGTTATAGGCGGTAATGCCGATGGTAATCAGTGGGCCCGGGGCCAAAACGCTTCTTCTCTTTAATTGCTGATTTTTAGAAAAAGCCCTTGACGGCCTTTATGATATACTGCTGGTCGCTTTTTGATAAGGAAGGATATAATGGCAATCTGAGCATACGCTTGCTGATTGATTCTGTTGTTTTCAACTGCCCTTCCCTGTACCCCAGCGACTTGCCCATGGGAGATAAGTGCAATGGAACATAATGAAAAACCGCCTGAATGCCTTTTTTGGACAGGTGATCTTTTAATGCATCCCGGATTTTCCGATTTTCTGTCAGGAGATAAAAAATATGGCCGTTATGACGGCATCCTGCCGGCACACTAGGCAGTGTCAAGTCACCTTTCTTTCCCAGATTTTTCAAACCATGATAATAATTATTCCAACAATCCACCCTTTTTTTGGTAATCATGTCCCCTTTTTCAAGCTGGGCATAGAGATAAGCGGCGATAATCTCAGAGACTAAAAAACTGCTTCCTATATCGACCCATTCGTATTTATCAACTTCGCCCCGTAGGAACTTATTCCGGTTAGTGCCTTTTTCCCTTATTACTTCCGCTCTTTCTATATATTCAAGATTGTTAATTAAAATCGCTCCGCCTTCACCTGAACTGATATTCTTTGTGTTATGGAAACTGTATACACCGATGTCTCCTATAGTTCCCAGATATTTCTTTTTGTATCTCGCCATAGCAGCATGAGCCGCGTCTTCAACAATCAGGAGATGGTTTTTTCGGGCAATCTTTAAAATTTTCTCCATTTCACATCCGATACCGGCATAATGGACAGGACAAATGGCTTTTGTCTTTTCTGAAATTCTCTCTTCAATTTTATCTTCGTTTATGTTCAGTGTGTCTTCCCGTATGTCTATAAACACCGGAACCGCTCCCCGCAATAAAAAGGCATTCGCAGTTGAGGTGAACGTAAAAGACGGCATAAGGATTTCATGAGAGCGTTTAACTCCCATCAAAAGAGCCGCCATCTCCATTCCCGCGGTACAGGAATTGGTAAGATAAGCTTTCTTTGTTTTCAGTACGTTCTCAAGCCATTTCTCGCATTTCCGGGCAAATACGCCTCCCCCTTCAATTTCCCCCTTTTTAACCGAACGCGAAATATAGCCGGATTCTTTTCCGGTAATAAATGTTTTATTGAATGGTATTCTTTTTTTCATAAACCACTTAAGATTATTTCCACAGCTTCCTTGAACTCCTTCTCCGCCAGGATTTTTGCTCCGAACCGAAACAACTTTTTCCGGGATAAATTTTCCCTGGTGTTTGGTCTATTTCCAACATAAACAAGGTGTTTGCCGCTTCTGGACGATTCAAATAAAGACCGGAACTTTTCCGACCTTTTCGCGGCCCTGTCAAACGGAACCACCCAGAACTCAGGGTCAATATTCATATGTGTTTGTGCGAACTTATCGCATTCATAAAATTCCTCAAGCGACTTATGCAAAAAATTATTCTCCGAGATAGGAAAATGGGAAGCTGTATGGTTGGCAATAACCCAGCCGTTTGCATGAAGCTTTTTAATGCCGGCAACATCATCGAATATCCTGAACGCATCCATTTGCACAATGTCATTCGCAAACAGTTTATACACCTCATCAATTTTCCGGATTATTCCCCCGGAAATATTGTCCATGACAAAATCTCTTACAGACGTGGTAATGGCATAGCCCTCCTGCTTCAATTTGGATCTCAAGAACCGCATCCCATCCACTTCTGCGATAAAAGACAATTTTGAACGCCAAAACAGGTCCTCCTTTGAGATGAATTTACTGCAAATCGATATTGCTCCTGTCACTCCAAATTCGTTAAGATACGGCATAGCATATTTCCTAACGCCACGAAAACCGTCATCAAACCAGAAACTGAACAGCACGTCAGCAGATTCATTTTTCAATGTCGACTCAAGCCCCTCCTTTATGGAAACGATGTTTCCATACGACGAGATGATATCCAAGTGTTCCCTGAAGATATCTGGTGGGCAAGTCCCTCCAATCCTGTTGATAAAGGAATTTTCCTCCCAGGACACATCATGATATAAAAGAATTATCCAGTGAGTCTTTTTTGTTGGCACGCTTTATCCCGATGTTCCTTTTAAGGCGCTAAAATATACAGATCCCAAATCGCCGATTAAAATTCACGCATCCTTTCCTTTTCCTTCCTCAGCCATCCGTTCTGGTGATCGTTGTGAATTCTCCTTATGATGAAGTCCTTCATGTCTTTTCCCAAATACGTTTTCCCCCTTCCCAAGGGCTGCTCAAATACTATAACCTCCTTGCACTCAATGATGTCGCGAACAACTTCGATCATCATCTCGGTGCCCAAGGCGACTACCCTGGCGAAACAGGCTCCCGGATCATCCGAAGGCAGGAGGCAAGGCTGCGAACGCCTCAAAATCGGGCCGGAGTCAGCTCCGGTGCTGGTCAGGTGGACCGTACTGCTAATGAACTCGAGACTTCGCCGATATAAGGCCCACTCGATAGTCCGTGTTCCCTTGATATCCGGCGAATGCCCCGCATGCTGGTTTATGCAGACTCCTCTAACCGCATCCAGGAGCGTCCCTTTGTATAGCGGACCGCTTAAGGTTAAAAAAAAATATGGGGACAAATTCCTGATTTGTTTTAAAAATTCCTGGCTATTCGGATTAGATATTTTAATCGGTTCTTTTTTTACGGCTTTCTTCAGCTTCGCGACTTCTTTTGCAAACAATCTCGTTTCCGCCTGTTTAAATTCTTTCCTGTACATCTGCAACTCATGTTCATTTCTCATTATTTCTTGAACAGACTTTATAATTTTGAAGGCATTAATGCTTTTTTTTCTCTTCATTAAATAAGCGCAATTTTTTATAAAAAAATAATACTTATACGATCCTGTTTTTTTCATGAATACATACAGCATCGTCTTTACATTTATCTTACCAACCAGCTTTTCACTCTTCGGTTTTCTTTCGATTTCAAACCAGGCGCTTACCAAATCCCCAAACTCCTGTTGCAGCCTGAGTGCAAACCTTTTATGTCTCAAACTGTTCCCGGTAATCAGCACTATCGAATGGTCTTCCGTTTCAGGCAACCTTATTGCCTTTCCAGGCAGCTCAAATGGTATCATTATTTTTTCGCTATTTTTCGCAGAACGATAATTTCATTTTTACTTTTAATTGTCTCGCATTCAAAGCATTGAAACTCGTCCTGCCACATTGCGGCCATTTCTTTTATATCATCCTGTCTTCCGTCATCAAGTATTAGTAAAGCATGTTCTTTCATTTTTTCAATTAACAAGGGGACAGCGGGATATCTCGACTGCCGCTGGATATTTCTGGGCGGCCCGTCCACTATCATCATATCAATGACACCGATTTTTTCAATTTGGGAAGTATCATACCACATCCAACTCTTTCCTTTAATTTCATGTTCTTTCAGCGGAGCATGAAGGACCGTGGCGATATCCTCCAATTCATGTTCTCTTATTGCCCTCTGACATTTTCTGGCATAACCTTCTTCATGTTCAAGCGATACTATAGATCCCAACCCCAGTTTCTTTAAGCAATAGGAAGAAACCAGGGTTGAGACTCCGCTACTTGCTTCAAGAATCAACGCCGGCCTCTCGGAGAGAATGAGAGTGGTCAAGTGGGATAAAAAATCCGGCTCTACCGACCACACTCCCATAGGCGGCAGAGGACGATTAATTTTTAAGACAGAAAAAATTGAGAACATTGATTCAATCTGTCTGTAATGATTATTATTTTGATTGTATAAATCTTCATGCATCTCCTGTACGCGCCTTTGATTCCTGCGATAATAGAAAATCTGAACTGTCAGCAAAACTGCTATCATTAACGAAATTATTACCGCCAAAGATTGTTCGCCCCAGAAAAACCATCCGGCAGCAAGCATGCATATAGAAATGAACATGAAGACTGCTAAAAACAGCTTGTCTCTTATTCTTAGATCCCGTAAATAGGTATATGTTTTTTCCATTTCTTTTCTTTTTGTTGATTAGGTATTTATTTTTTAGAAATAACGCTATTTTATTTCGGGAATTGACAATCCGTCCCGGCGCATCTGAACTTCCGAAAGTTTTTTCCCATACCCATACACCCTGCCTTCCCGAAAGAACGTCTGGACTTCGTCAAAACCGACTTCTCTTAACATATTATGCATTGCGGCAGGAGAAGGCCGGAACCAGTTCCAGTTTCTTCGTTGGTATTCCTTCTTTTTTTGATCGTACACATATCCGCCTTTGAACAACAGATAAGGCTCCCGGCTGTTTATGCCTGCCGATTCCACCAGGATCTGGCCATGTACCCGGCAGGAATTAAAAAGCACCCTCAAAGCTATCACCGGATCTGTGAGGTGATATATCACTCCGGGAAATAAAATGAGGTCAAACCGGTCGTAAAAGGATTCCGCATCCAATGAATAAATTGAAACAGGGTGAACGTCAACCTTGCTTTCAATGCCGAATGACTTTACCAGAAAAGAGGCCATCTCAGCGGATTTTTTAACCGGCTCGATGGCAAGCACCCGGCTCCCAAGAGCCGCCATAAGAAGAGTAGTTCCTCCGGTCCAGCACCCGATATCCAGGACGTCTTTTCCATTAAAGTCCTTCAGAGAAACGGGAAACCTGCCGCACATGGTTTTCATAAGATTAATGTGCCTGTCCCCCATTGCCCCCTGGACGGAGAATTCCCCAAAATCATGGTTGTGCCCCCATTTAAATACAACAGACATATCTTCGGTATGGCTATCGCTTATTCCCGAGTTAATTGACGACTCCACATACGACCGAAACGCGTTTGATTCTATCCCTTTCAGGTTCTTAGTCGTGTACCGCTCAAAAGACCTCCTGATTTCAGCCTCCAGCGTTTCCTCTCCCAAGTTTGCGGAAGACACGCCGGATTCATTTCCGGAAATCCGGAAATGGCGGAATATTGCCTGGACCACCTCCTTAGGTGAATGATGGTATAATTTTGACATTATTTTAAAAAGCATAATGCCTCTCTCTTCTTAGTTCTTCCCATCTTCCGCTAAGCCTGCTTTTTCATATTTATTTCCGGGCATTTTTTATTCTTTCGAAATATTTACCTCGGGATTATGCCGAATCAGTCCGTTCGTGGGGAGGAAATGCTGTGCTTTGGAATAATTTATCTTTGAAATCTCAAACTCGGTTGCCGCCCAGATAACATCTATCGCCCATTTGTTCTGGTATGCAGCTGTGGTTATCACATATTTCCCGGTGTTAAGGATAAACTGGTCATAGAAAAAAGATATTTTAACAGTCTGTCCTTTTTTTATGTCGAGAAGTTTGTTGCTTTCATGTACATAATGTGAATTGACCATGATTCGCGTTGACGTCTCTATGAAGATGCTGAAATCCACATGCAGCATATCCTTCAGGGCAACCGCCTCCATAACTATGGTAAAGGGCTCTCCCAGCCGCAAGGCGTTTTCATTTTCTCCTTGCGCGTTTAATATCATGCAAGACGTAAACCTTATGAGCTTTCCGTATTGCTTTTTTCGCGGGGCGTCATAGAGTGAATCGCTTTTCTTTACTTTTAAGAACGGCTGATTAAAATACATGCTGATGATATCATTCGTGTCCCCATCGCCTTTCTTCTCTCCATTTTCAAGCAGGATGGTGCGGGGGCACAGACGCTGGATCATCTCCATGTTATGGCTGACGAACACCACTGTCCGCCCCTCCGTGGCAACGTCTCCCATTTTCCCCAGGCATTTCTGCTGGAACGCCACATCACCAACCGCCAGCACTTCATCGATGAGAAGGATTTCCGGGTCAAGATGGGCGGCTACCGAAAATCCCAGTCTAACCCTCATTCCGGAGGAATACCTCTTTACCGGAGTATCAATGAATTTCCCCACTTCTGAGAATTCCACAATCTCCTCAAACTTCCTGTCAATTTCCTTTTTGCTCATTCCCAGGATAGTGCCGTTCAGGTAGACATTTTCCCGTCCCGTCAATTCCGGATGGAATCCTGTGCCCACCTCCAGCAAACTGCCGATTCTCCCTTTAATCGTAGCCTTCCCGTTTGTCGGAACAGTTATCTTTGATAAAATTTTAAGAAGGGTGGACTTCCCCGCCCCATTCAGCCCTATCAGCCCTACTATCTCACCCTGGAAAATATCGAAAGAAACATTTTTCAGCGCCCAGATTATATCTTCCGATTCCCCGTCCGCTGTTTTTTTAAAAGAGGTCAGGCTTTTAAGCTTTTTTAAATTACGTACCGGCGCGCTTATCTGGGCCACAAGCTTCCCGAAAAAGGTATCATGTTTCTCCTCTTCCAGGCCAATGCGGTAGCGTTTGCCTATACCCTGAATGGAAATAACGGTTTCTGTCATGGAATAACTTTTCACCCTTTTGTCGAATGTTTACTGCCTGAGATGAAGGTGAACATCATCAGCACATTCTTCTAAATGATATCATATTAATTTTGTGTTCATGTCAATGGATATACATTATGCTCGATTTCATTAAACCACGTCTGCGAAAATGCGTTCCATCCGGCGGAAATAAAGCGTTCCTGTTGTAAATAACACAACAGCTGAGATCATCCCAATCCCTATCAAGTCCCATGGCATGGGATTTGTGGCCAGGAAAGCGGACCGGAATCCTTCAATGACCGATACCATGGGATTTATGCTGTAAATCAGGTGGTATCTTTCCGGTATCAGACTCAAAGGATATACGACTGGCGCGGCATACATGAGTATTTGTATAAGAAAACTCATGGCATAATTTATATCCCGGTACTGGACAGCCAGAGCCGTAAGCCACATGCCCAATCCCGCGGCGGAAAGCATCATTATCAAGACCAGCAAAGGCGACACGATAACCCACATGGTAGGGGCCATCTTATAATATAACAGCAATCCGAAAACAATGAAAAAAGCAATGATAAAATCAACCAGTTTGCTAAAAACGCTGGACAGCGGTATTATCAACCTGGGGAAATACACCTTGGTCAGCATGCCCGACGAACCGATAACACTGGAACTGGCGCCCCCAAGAGCGCTGGAAAAATAGGTCCAGGGCACCAGAGCCACGTAACTGAAAATGGCATAGGGAACACCGTCAGAATTTATTTTTGCCAGTCTCCCAAAAATAATCGTGAAGACTATCATGCGGAAAACAGGCTGTATGACCGCCCAGCCGATTCCTAATACAGATTGGGCGTATCTGGCTTTAACGTCCCGCCAAACTAAAAAATAAAGGAGGTCTTTATATGCCCACACCTCTTTAAAGTCTACAAGCCGCCAGCCGCTCACAGGTTCAATAACTGATATCTCGGCCTGTGAATCGAGCCCGGATTTCTCAACCTTGGAGTTTTGGTTTGCTCGCTCTTTGCTCATGTCTTATTAAAAAGTAACAAAACTTTCCGCGGTAAATTTATCGCCATGCGGAAATATTCCGGCCAGAACATGCCTCTTATGAAAAAGAAGAAAAGAATCCTGAGCTTTTCAATCAACCTTAATTTAAGATAAGTCCTGTCCAGAAAAGAAAATATACTGGAGAAGGTCTTCATTCTGCTCACGCCCGCCAGTTCCAGATCATTGTGATCAGGTTCGAAAACAGCTTTCGGAATTCTTGCCGGTGCGTGTTTGATTCCATCATAATCCTGATACATCTTGTTGAGGTAATCATAAAACGCCATGTCTCTTTTAATAAAAAGGTCTTTTACCTCTTTCGTAACCTTATCCCGCAAGTGAGAATCCATTACCAATTTATCCAAATCATTTAAATACTCCTCTTCATCCAACGCTATAACAGGGTCAGCAACCTCTCTTTGGCATGTCAGTATGTTTGTTTCTTCACCGTAAGCGAATAAAGGACATACGTCATGATAGACGACAGCTTCATAAATTGGCCCAATTGACGATAAGGGAAATGATTCCAAGATTATATCTGCCGCTTCATAGTACTTGTAAGGTTTCCATACCGGACCTAGTAATTTCATCCGATCATTTTTTTTTGGCACATATTTTTTTACAAAGCCATCCTGGTAATCAACGCCAATAACCACAATAGTTACAAAAGGATTTTTGTTTAAAATTTTCTCAGCCGTCAGGAAAAAATTATATCTCTTGTTCGGCGCGTATTTTTCTCTTGATCCTATTGTAACAATAAGAAAACAATCCGGATCTAGCCCGATCTTCTCTTTTGCCTCTTTTTTGCTTAACCTGTTGTTATCATCTTCAGCGATCCTTTTATAGGCCAAAGGGAAATAGAAACTATTTTTCGCACGCCGTCTTTCCTTGACAATTCTATCCATATATTTCAAATGGCTGAAAACCACATCTCCTACGGTAATCCCCAGCCAAAACCAGAAATGCGCGTGGTTTTCAATGAACACGACCTGATCCATCTTAACGGAAAAAGCGACTATGGGAATTTCATCATGCGGATGGATAAAGAGTAAAACCCTGTCAAAATACTTTGCTATGCTTCTTAAGGTCGAAGCCCTTCCAACCGACGAACCAGTTTCCAGACAAATAACAGGAACCTTGCTTTCAGCAGCGTTCTCTTCCAACCATTCTGGCATTTTTTTATTCTGCTTTGTCAAAACAATCAAGTGTGACGATTCCACATCATCCCTGATAAACTTGTCTATTACTTTTGTATGTCCGCCGATATCATACAATTGTGTTGCAACCAGCAGGTTCTTCTTTTTGGTTTCCCTTTCAAATTCCCGTCTTACTCTGCTTACAATAGTTTGATCACAATACGCATCATCTTTTAAGTTCGCGCCTATTTCAAAGGCCATATTCTCCAGTTTACCGTCAGCAAAAAAACCCGGATGATTAAACCATGAAAAATTCGCCAGATTACTAATTTTTTTTAAAGTCATATCATTGGAGTCAGAGCTTCTGCTTAGAATAATATTCTTCATTAGAAGATCATAAATGATATTATTCCTGAATAACAGTTGGTACTTTTTTCCCTTTAAAAGAGAGGTCATTCCGTCGTCAGTCAGGGCAGGCAGTTTTTACTTACTATGGCTATTTGATTAATCATGCTTTTATCAAGGAGGCCATATGAGGTGCTCTTTCCCTATTTAAAAAATTACGGTTTAGTATACGACTCGAATCTCACTCAGCCCTAAGGGATGCTAATGCATGGTGTTCTGCTTTTTAATCTGAGATGCCTGAAGCTGTATTTCCGGCGCGTTATTAATTATAATTTTAATAATATCACATATATTTGCAATATCATCTTTATTGATTGAGGTCCCTGTCGGCAGAACAACCGTTTTTTCCGCCATCCTTTCGGTCTGAGGCAATAATAAACCCGCATGAGGAAAAAAGGACCGATATGGCTCCATGCGGTGGCAACCCGGATAAAAATACTTGCGCGCCAGTATGTTTTCTGAATGCAATAAGGATATGAGCTGATCTCGGCTGATTTGAGCAGTTTTTTCATTAATAGTAAGCACGACATACTGATAGTTGCATTTTTCGCTTTCATTATAAGGCAGCACTTTTATCCCTTTCAGGCCCTCAAGTTCCTTCTGGTAGAGATTAAAATTGGTTTTATTGGTATCAATAAAATATTCAATTGACTCCAGTCCTGTAATGCCCATTGCTGCTGAAATTTCGTTCATCTTTCCGTTCACGCCGATATAATCGACCTTATCGTAATCAGTAAACCCAAAATTCTTCATAAGGCGTATTTTAACCGCCAAGTTATCATTGTTAGTAACCACTGCTCCGCCTTCAAGCGTGTTTAAAAACTTAGTGGCATGAAAACTGAACACCTCCAACTCTCCAAATCCCCCTATCATTTTTCCTTTGTAGGAACAACCGAACGAATGGGCCGCGTCAAACAACAACTTCAGCTTATAATGCTCCGCCACTTCAGACAGTTTATCTATATCACAGATTCTTCCCCATAAATGAACACCGATAATCCCAGTAGTTCTTGGGGTTATCAATCTTTCAATCTGCATGGGATCAATAGTAAACGTCTCGGGATTGATGTCACAGAAGACTGGCGCAATCTCCTGCCATTGCAGAGAATTTGGAGTGGCAACGAAAGTAAAAGACGGAACAATGACCTCGCCGCTCAGGTCCAGCGCCCTAATAGCATTTTCCAACGCAATAGTCCCGTTGCACATCGCTATACAATGTTTTACGCCGACATATTCGGCAATTTGCCGTTCAAACTTTTGAACATATGGACCAGCGTTGGTAAGCCATTTTTTGTCAAGTATTTTATTTATCCTTCTTATCAAATTCTCCCTGTTGCCGATATTGGGCTGGCCAACATGAAGCTTTCGATTAAAAAATGGCCTGCCGTTGAAGGATGCAAGTTCAGAAATTTTTTTTATAGTCATCTCTTTAATCCTGATTAAATTATAATTTAATCTTATTCATTTCACCCACGGCGTACCCTATGCCTGACGCCCCAAAACCATTTCCATTATAGAACATGAGAAGTTTATTTTTTAATTTTATTATTTGGGGGTATTGGACCATGACAGAATCCCATCCTTTTTTCGAAACCGTAATTCCTGCTTTTGAATCCTTACGCCTCCAGTTAATCATATCATCTGAATCAGCATACCCTATTCTATAACTCCCCCGCCCACCCCGATAATCAAGACTGTCTCTATAGCAAAACCACATGTGGTATTTATCGGCAATTTTTACTACCGAGGGCCTTGTCATGGCCTCAAGCTCATTTTTAGGATTAATCGATATGATATTTGTTTGGTTCCAATGTATCCCGTCAGTCGATTTCGCATATTTTATCAAATAAATAGGCTCATACTTTACCTTTGATTTATACCAACCGGTGCCTGAAGAATACCACATGTGCCAAGTTCCATGCTCATAGAGCACATAAGGCGACATGGCGGAAAATGGTTCATGCTCTCTTCTTTCTATAATCGGGCCTTTGCTGTGTTTCTCAAATGTTTTACCATTATCTTCGCTAACCGCCAATCCCACAGCATTCAAATAAGGAACCGTTTCGCCTCTGCTCCATCCCGTATAGAACATGTACACAACGCCCTCTTTCCTTACAACTGTACTGGGCATCACGCCAAATTCATCAAAGGTCCCAGGTCCCCCACAGGGGATAATTGATTTGTCGTGCAGGTAAATCACTTTTTTGGGATTGTTTTTGTCTATATCTAAAAAGGTGGTCAGGCTTAATTTGGGATTGGGCCTTGTGGAAAAATATACTCTGAAATGTTTTTCACCTTCCAGTATAGTAGGCACTTGAGCATGGCTATTCATGAACTTATGTTCGCCTTTTGGGCAAAAAATCAATCCCTTTTTTGAGAATTTCATAAGGATTTCCTTTACAGGTTTTACTCTTTAATAAAATAAGCGCTGGGATGTGTTGAAAAAGAAAATTTATTCATTACCGGTTGCCTGCCGAGGTTGGAAAAATATTCCTCTATTGCATTCGCCTCCCCTTCCCAGGGAGGCGCCCCATAAGCATTGAACGCGACTACGCCCCCTGGAATCACCAACGGATACAGAAATTCCAGACCTACCTTTGTTGGTTCATATATATTAACGTCAAAATAAAGCAGGCTTATTCTCATACCTAGGGAACTCTTGACAAACTCAGGCACAGTATCTTTGATATCTCCCGGGATAATTTTAACCCTCTCGACCCCTGGAATGAGATTATCGTTATTGTGGAGCCTTACCATATCCTCAATATATGATAATTTTGATTTTTTATTTCCTATTAATTTCTTAACCCATGGCAAAGCCTGACCGTCTTTTTCCGTAAAATCAGGATAACCTTTAAAATTATCAAAACCATAAACCTTCCTGCTCCTGTCGCCGGGCACGAAGGTTTCCAGTAATTTCGCGAACGTAAACAATCCCGCACCCAGAAAAACGCCCAGTTCTACTATAGAGCCAGGCAGGTTTTCTACCATCCTGAACAGTTCATAATGGGCCAAAAGCCTGGGCATGTCTCTCCTTCTTATATATGCGGCATAATTTTTCATTACTTCGTTTAATGGAATATCCGCCTTCTGGATGGCCTTTTCTAGCAAATCCCAATGCTCTTTCTCTTTTTTATCATAAAAATCCCTATAGCCTGCGTCATATGTAACTTTCTTTTTCATAACTGTTCCTTGCCTAAAATGCTAAATGCCAAGATCATCCTTTGCCGCCTTCTTAATAGCGTCATCCAGCCACCTGTACATGCTTTTTCCAGTCTTTTCCCTGGCCTTTCTCGCTAAGTCAATAACTTCTTCCGACACGCCTTCAATATGTCCGAAATACCTTGTCCTGTGCGTTCCTCCTCTGGGACCGGGAATCTCAAAATCCAAATTAGCATCGGGTTCACCTTCTCCAATAGTATAGCTCAGGTAATAAAATACGCCCCCTATTATCCAATGCAAGGACACGTCTCTTGCCGAAACGTGCATATACTCAAGAGGCAGTTCATATTTATAGTGAGGATTCGAATTCATGAGTATTTTTCCGAAATCAGTGCTTCTCAGCCATGACGGCATGCTCTCATCCCCAACAATTACCTTGCCCCCAATTTTGGTTACCCTGCTAATCTCGGAAAATGCGCGTTTCTTCTCTGAAAACGTATTAAATCCCCCGAAATGGTAATAAACATCGAAATAATTATCAGGAAACGGCAGGTAACATGCATTTGAAAGAGAGAAGGTAATATGAGTTTTATATTCTTTCATTTTATCAAAACTCTTCTCTAATATTTTATAAGAAATGTCCTGCAGGTGCAGTTCTCCGTTTTCTCCGAGATGCTCGGCGATCAAGACGGAATCCCTACCTGTGCCGCACCCCGTCTCCAGGACTTTATAATCCGGTTTTAAATCGAGTTGAGACACCATCTCCCGCCGGATAGCCAGTTCGTCAACAGAAAAAGTATCAAAAGTTAAAGGTAAAAAATCATCATATACATCAGCGTTGTCGTCATACCAGTTTTTAGCGCTTTGATCCTCTTCAGGCAGGACCCTTGGAAAAACAAGATCTGGAACGCCGTTATGTATTGGATAAATAACTTTATTCTCTGATATGAGGCGCCCTTCCACTACTTGGTTTTGTTCCTCTTTTTCCACTTCTAATGTAAAAGGCCTTAAGGTCTCCGGGCAAATAAAAGGATGTTCCTTATCCATTTTTCACTCCTTTAGCTTACATGTCGGCATTACCATTTACCATTTCTTGGATTTGAATTGTATGTAATCAAAGCCTTGTCATTTTCACAAATGACGAGCTGTCCAGCCTAAACTTTTCCGTGTCCTGTTCGATGAAAACGCTCTTGGGTTCAGTGCTTTTTGTTATGAGAGAGCGGGCCCCAATCATGCATTCTTCACCGATTTGCAGTTCATGACCGATACAGGCATTCACACCAATAAAGCAATAAGCGCCAATGGTTGTGTTTCCGGATATTGTTACATTACCCGCAATATAACAGTGGTCTTCGACTACGGAGTGATGTCCAATCAGATTATTACTCCATATCGTAACGTTGTTTCCTATTCTGCAACAAGGTTGCATTGTGGCGTTGTCAAGGATAAAGCAATTGTCGCCAATTTCCACGTTTCCGAAATTTCCGGTTTTTGAGCTGACATAACTTATTAGACTGTAGCCTTTCTCTTTACATTCCCGGTATTTTTCCGCCCGCAGCTTGTTCAGGTTCTGGTATCCCAAAGCGACAAACATCTTATTATCATCCGGCGGATACCTGTCCAGGATTTCCTCAAAAGGAATGATCGGCAGGCCGAACTTTTCCTTTTTGGAGATATAATCGGCATCTGCGGTAAAAGCGGCAATCTCATGCGGACTGTCATTAGTGAGATAGAAATACGCCTCGTCTGCGATTTTTCCCTCTCCAAATATTACAATCTTGCTCATGGCTTTTCCTCCTTAAGAGAACAATTCCCTGTAGTTAATCAGTCTTATTGGTTTAAATATTCATCTGCCAGCCGTTTCCTGTCTACCTTTCCATTGGGATTCCGGGGCAGTTCATCTATAATATGAAATTCAGAAGGCACCATATATTCCGGAATAATCCGTTTAAGATCACCTCGGATGGTCTCCTCATTTATTTCCTTTTTCGCGCTTACTACCGAAATGATCCGGCTTAATCCCCTTGAACTGCCGTGTAGGACCGCGGACTGGGAAATGTAATCCAGGCAGCTGAGCGCCGTTTCAATCTCCTCCAGCTCGATGCGGTACCCCATGTGCTTGATCTGGTTGTCCTTCCTGCCGCCTATGTACACTTTTCCGTCTTTGGGATTGTACCTCACCATATCTCCCGTTTTATACATCACTTCGGCATGGCTCTGGTTATAGGGATTCTGAACAAACGCCGAGCCGGTCCTTTCCGGGTCATTATAGTAGCCCATTCCCACGTTCGGGCCCAGCAGGCACAGCTCCCCTGTCTCATTGTCCTTGACCTTCCTGTTTTTGGTATCCAGTATCAGATAGGAAAAATTTTTTATCATTTCCCCTAAGGGGGGAAACCCGCTCAGGTCTTTAAAGTCTTCTGAGGAAAGCTTATAAGACGAGCATATACAAGTGCATTCGGTGGGTCCGTACACATTAAAGAAATCGATCCTGCCTGAATATAAATCAAAGAGCTTTTTCAGCTTGGCCTTCGGATAGCCCTCGCCCCCGAATATTATCCTTTTTATATGCAGCAAATTTTCGCTGTTCAGGACTTTCATGGTCTGAAGGAAAATAAGCAGGGTGGGCACTGAAAACCACTGCGTGCATTTCAGTTCGTCAATCATGTCCACCAGCGTTTTTGCGTCTGTTACCGTATCTTTAGTGAAAGACGCCAGGGCCGCGCCGGAAAAAAGCGCCGAATAAAAATCAAATACTGAATTGTCGAAGTAGACGGGGTTGACATTGGTAAGGACATCATCCGGGGTAATGCCGTAGGTATCATGGCTCCAGTCTATGAGATTGAGCACGTTGGCGTGGCTCATAACAGCGCCTTTTGGGAAACCCGTGGAGCCGGAAGTAAACATGATATAAGCCGGGTCTGAGCCCGTCACCGCATGAGCCTGTTCCGGGATCGTTTCCTCATAACCGGAAATTTTTCCTTTTAATTCCCTCTGCTCATTGGTAATGATTTCAAGCCCTCCCAAGGCTTTCCTGAGTTTCTGTTCCATCTGAGGCCCGCACAGCAGCACTTTTGGCCCGCAGGCGGCCATTATTTTTCTCAACCTCTCAGCCGGGCTGTCGGGATCGAGAATAGCGTAGACCGCGCCGGTTTTCAGACAGGCCAGCATTCCGGCAAAGGTCGACGCCTTTTTGCTGCCTGAAATGCATACCACGTCGCCTCGAGAGATCTTTTTATCCAGTAGGAAACGTGCCAACCGGTTGGACAGCTTATTTATTTCTTCATAGGAAATACAATCCGATGAACTGAATTTCAAGGCCGTATTGCCCGGGTATTTTGCTGCAACAGAATTAAAGCGAATGCCCAGATTGTAGGTGTACATGTAATGTTTTCTTATTCAGTGTTCATTCAGGCCGCCGATTTTCTCCCGAGCCTTATGGGAAGTCAAGACGGCGTCAGGTTCCAACTCATTCTTCCGCGGCAGCGCATGAAATTATAAAACCAGCCCTCCGTCAATCTCAAAGACCTTGCCGTTGAAAAAATCATTCCTTATTACTGAAACGACCCCTTCGGCAATCTCTTCGGCCTTGCCCAGCCGCCTCAGGGGTATGTCCCTCTTGATGTCTTTCAAGACCTCCTCATTCAGCACCTGATGAGTCGATTCCGTGTCTGTGTAACCCGGAGCTATCCCGACCACCCGGATCCCCATTACTCCTAATTCTTTCGCCCATGTCGCGGTAAGTGCGTTCACTCCGGCCTTGGCTGCAGAATAGGCCGACTGCCCCCTGTTCCCGCAGGCGCACACAGAACTTATGTTGGCGATGACGCCCTTAGTCCTCTTGAATAGCATTTTTTCCGCAACATTCACCGCCATGTAGAAGAGGGAACTCAGGTTGATGGATATAGCCTTGTCCCACGCTTTAATGTCGTGCTTTCTGATACCCTCCGCGGAAAACTGGACCAGCGGGGAATTGAAAAGAAGGCCGGCATTGTTTATTAGAATATTGATTTCACCGCATTCGGCAAAAAACCTGTTAATGCAGTCCTCGACCTGCTGCGGTTCAGTAAGATCGCACTGGTAGGTACGTATGTCCTTATACTCATCCTGGATTTCATTCAATCCTTCGCTATTGATGTCAAACACGCCGACCAGAGCTCCCTCTCCGATTAGCTGTTTCACTATGGCATAACCGATTCCCCTCACCCCTCCCGTGACGATTGCCTTTTTACCGTTTAATTCCATTTCAATCCATTACTCCCCTCTCCGTGAGAACTCTCTTGATTTCCTTCACACTCTGCATTGCTAATATTTCATTGACTTGAAGTTCAATCCCAAAAGTCTCTTCAATGGAAACTATCAACTCCATGTGCTTCAACGAGTCCCATACATCCGTTTCTTTCATGGACAAGGAATCAGTGATAGCTTCCCTTTTCAGCCTTAAAAGAGATGATATTAATTCTATAAGTTTCTGTTCCATAAATAGATTTCCTCTAATTATATGTCCTCCATGAACTGTTATCAACGATTAATAATTGACCTTGACGGCTCAATCCTGCTCAAACTCACCCTTGCGATAGGCGGGAAAATAATCACTGCCCCTGACGTTTTTCAATTTTACCAGCTTGGAATATTCTTGCTTGTCATAAATCCGGCCGCAGAACCAGGCCGTTCTCTCTCCTGTCGACCATCCCTGTTTGAACCTGGTCAGCCCGTCTTTCTGATCGTTCGCCACCCCGGCCCCGGCCCCCAGGCTGAGCCATTCAAGCCCCAGGTCCGCAAAAAAACCTATGCAATGCCGGAACAGGGCGAAAGAGGCCTTATGATCATACCCGGTATCGCTATAGGCCCCCAGGTGATAATATCCGACCTGTCCCTGGACATACCACAGGATCATGCCGGCAGTACTGCCCTCATGAAGGGCCCGGAACAGGTAAAGACCGGGCACTGACAGCTGTTTTTTAAAAGAAGATTTTGAGAAGGCCGTTATGCCTTTGATGCCATGCCTTTGGATTAAAACAGAATAGAGCCCATTCCAGTCATTAAGAAACTGCGCAGGTTCCCTGCAAAATTCTATTTCAAGATTGTCAAGGGCCTTACGGGCATTCCTGAGGTGGTGTGAGCTTACGAATGATTCCGGCCGCTCACTTAAATCAATAACAAAATGTTTTTTAAAAGGAATGACCACGTCAGGAAAACATTTCCGCAGATAATCAACCTCATAATCGCCAAAGGGATCCGTTACCATTGATAAGCATACTATGCCTTTCTTTATTGACTCTAAATCATTATAAAGCTTGGACCATTTTCCACAGGAAAAAATAGGATAACATCCCATGGCATCATAAAATTGGGTGTCCGGGACCTGGCGTCTGATAATCCATGCCCTACATTGGGACAATTCAACCACAGACCCGAATTCCGAAAGTGACTCAGCATAAAGATTATGCATATAACCGAGATTCATATATTTTATTAAATAAATTCTACAAATAAAATCGTTTCACCTTCATATATGGTAAAATGGTCAAGGTATATTTTAAATCTCATTTTTAATGACGATATAAAAAAGGCTATCTCTGCGAAATCATTTAACTTATGATAGGCAGAAATGGCCAGCTTTGGCCTAAATGTTTTTAATGTTTTTTCCGCTCCTTTTAAAGCACTAAGTTCGGAGCCTTCTATATCCATTTTTATAAAATCAACTTTAGGTACGTGGTATTCGTCTACAAAATCGTCGATTGATAAAGTTTTTGCTTTTTTATCATCGTTAGATTTTTCATTCTTTTTAATTTTGGTGGAAGGTCCATCATCAGCGTAATAAATTTCTTGACCTGATATTTCCGCTAATGGATGTTCAATTATTCTCATCCTGTGCTTAAGCGCGGGATTTAACTCCATGTTACGTTTTATTATGCTTATATTAGAAGCGACAAATTCAAAACAGTAGACAAAACCTTTTTTTCCTGCCTCGTTGGCGAAATGTAAAGATGTGTCACCCCAACACGCTCCACCATCAATTACCACATCCCCTTTTTCCACCCTTATTAAGGTGTTTTCCTTCGCATATTCATACTGCCTTAAAATAAAGGTGTTGACAACCCCCTCTGTTTCAGTAAACAATTTGATATCATATCCAATTTCTGATAATTCACAATAGGAAAGGGATGTCAAAAAGGCGTGGGAAATGGGGATCCTCTCATCACTTTTAATGAGTGATTTCACTCTTTTTCTCTTTTGCCAGTATCCATCTGTGTTCAGAGGCAGAACAACCTTTTCATGACCGAGAAGCCTAAAACATAATATTTTTATCAACAATTTTTTTGAGCGCTGATCCGATAGCAGTTCAAATAACTTATTCACACCTACGAAATCAACTTTTTCTACAACAAATTTATTATACCACCACAACCGTTTTCCAATTATTGAGATTGCTTTTTTAAGAAACCTTCTTATCAATTGGAATCGCCCTCTCTGCTTAAATGGAATTACAGGATCGATATTCTTAGGGTGATATTCATGAATTTTATCTAATATCTCTTCAAGCAATAAATTATAGAATGTGTTCCGGGTCATGATATTTTATGCACTTCCGTGAGTTTCTTCTTCCTCTCAATACCTTCTATTTTCACTCTTTTTTACAGATAAGGAGGGAGAATGGGTGTTTTGTGGCATATACTGATTGCTGGACTTGAACGCCTTAAGAAAAAATAAAAAACAACTCAAACCAGAACCTTTTCCCTTATTTCTTTTACCATTTTCTCATAGGTGAAATTACTCATGGCCCGCTTGCCGTTTCCGCCCAGCCTGCCCCACTTTTCCGGATCTCCCAAAAGGCTGATTATCTTTTCCACCCACATATCGATTTCATCTCCCGGCAGGGCTATTCCGCAGTCAAATTTCTTGAACACCTGGGGAATGCTGGAAACGTCACTGGCAATCGGTATGCAAAAATAGTTCATAGCCTCGGACAAAACCTTTGGCCAACCCTCTGAAAGAGATGGAAGAATAAAGAGCTGTGCCTTTTGATATAACAGCTTTAATTCTTCTGCAGATTTAAATCCAGTAAAGTCTATATGCCCCTCCAGTTGGGCGCTCCGGCATCGGGACTCTAAGGCGTTTCTGTCCTTTCCCTCGCCCACCAGGTTAATATGGAACGCCGCTTTCCTTTGTTTAAGCTTCTCCGCAATCTCCAGAATCCGCCCAACGCCTTTTTCATGCTCGATACGTCCAACAAACAGCATTTCAAAAGGAGGCTCCAGTTTCTTTAATCCAGTGAACTTTTCTGCCTCCTCTACCTCCTGTGTTGAGCAGCAGGGATTATAAAAACTCAGCACATGACCCGGTTGGTTTTTCCATTCACCATTTATAGTGACTTTCCCCCTGCACAAGTTATGCCGCAAAATGAATCTCTGTAACCTGTAAGAGAAAGCCGTTCCGGTTTCCGGCTTCCAGTTTCCCGCATACTTGAACCATCGCCGTGGCCTTCGGAAAAAAATCAGATAAAGGCAGGCAATCAGGGCGATATTGCAGGGGCAACGGACATAAACCCAATCAGAGGACTTAAGTTTCCTGGCTTCCGCATGAATGGCAAAGAGGTAGCTGAACGAAGTGATAACAACCTTAAGTTTATCCATCAGGGAATCGCCGCCCGACGGCCAAAGCGGTTTGAACCTTATCTTGGGGCAAGCGTATCCGCTTAAAGGTTCAGTCGGATTTGCTTCATGCAAAAATCCCATTACGGTCACATTGTTGAAAAGATCCGCGATATATTCATTTTCCCGCACGGTCGGCGTTAATCCCATGGTTCGGCCTTCCCGGGTTCTATAATGCGGAGTATGCGAGATTATTAGCAGGTTCATGGAAGAGGAATACAAAACACGTTCAACACCCCTTCCATGGCAGCCAGGTCCACGGCCTTTCCCCAGAGGTCTTCATACCTGTAGCCGATGTCCTTTAACAAATGACCCACCTCCTCATAAACCTCATCGATTTCAATGACTATAATCGGACGGAATTGTTTTATAGTGCCTAAAGCGCCTCTCAACACTTCCAGCTCGGCGCCGTCTACATCTATCTTTATGAAATCCACTTTATCCAGAGAATGCTGCCGGGTGAACTCGTCGAGAGAAATCCCGTCTATCTGGTACGCGCCCGCGACTTGAGAGGCCTTGTCTGCGATCACGCTGCTGGTTTGGTGTTTCTCCATTGCAACTTTGCCGCCGGAAGCGCAGACCGCAAGGTTAAAGGTCAGGATAGTGTTGTCCATTTGGTTCAACCTGATGTTTTGCGTCAGGACCTGATAAGTTTCCGGGTCCGGTTCAAAGGAAAAGACGCGGCCATGGTTCGCTTCAACACTGTTTCCAAAAACCAATGATAAAAATCCGTAATTCGCGCCAACATCCAAAATAACAAAGTCATCTTTTTGGTAGTGCAGGTAACGGGTAAGCAGCGTGCTCTCAATTCCTTTCTTTTTCGCCTTGACCGCTATGCTGATGGGGGCGGTGAATCTGAAGTTGTACCCTTTCCAATGTATGCTTTCCACACACAGTTTTTCCCTCCCCTGAGGACGGAGCATAAAATCTCTCAATGGCCTTAAAACACCCGAAGCGCCCAGTGTATCTATAATCCGTTTTGGCAAAATGGCATAAAGCGCTTTTAGTAACCAATTCATTCCATCGCCCCTTTTATCAGATCATATTGCAGGCATGCCTGATTCCGCCAGCTTAAATGCTTCAGGACCAATTTTCAAACAGCCATCACTCATGCAGGATTTCAATCAGGTTTTTAACTATGAAGTCCACTTGCTTATCATTTAAACCGGGATAGACCGGCAAAGTGATTAGTCCCTGGTATGCTTCATTAGCTACAGGAAAGTCTTCCGGCCGGTACGCGTATTTGTCCGCATAATAGGAATGCAGATGCAGCGGCTTAAAATGAACGCTCACGGAAATCTCCCTTTTCCTTAATTCGTCTATCACTCCGTTCCTCCTCCCCTGAAGCTGGCCGCACAATCGAATTGGGAAAAGGTGCCAGGATGAATCCACGCCACCGGCTTCCTTTGGTATATGGATCTCCGGGATGTCTTGAAGCCGTTCTGTGTACCAGGCTGCAATTTTTTTTCTTTCCCGGTGAAAGGAGTCGGCTTGTTTAAGTTGTCCAAGGCCAATGGCCGCGGAAATATCCGTGGGATTATATTTATATCCCCTGGCAATTATATCATATTCCCAGGAGCCCGATTTCTGATACCGGTTAACGGCGTCTTTGGACAAACCGTGCAGCCGAAGGCTGCGTATTTTATCCGCCAACGAAGAATCAGCAGTGGTGACCATCCCTCCCTCACCGGTGGTGATACATTTGTTGGCATAAAAACTGAAACAGGTGCAGTGGCCCAAAGAGCCAACCGGCCTGCCTTGATAATACGCTGGAGTGCAATGAGCGGCGTCCTCAACGATAAGAAGATTATGCCTGTCCGCTATTTCCATTATCGTATTCATCTCACAAGGGTGACCGGCAAAATGCACCGGAATGATGGCCCTGGTCCTTGAGTTGATTCGTTCTTCTATGGACTTTTCATTGATATTCAAGGTGTCTTTCCGCACATCAACAAACACCGGTTTGGCATTAAAGTATTCAACCACCTCCGCCGTGGCAGCGAAAGTATAGGGCGTGGTTATCACCTCATCACCCGGCTGCAAATCAAGAGCTGCCATACACAGATGCAGAGCGGCCGTACCGGAATTTACCATGACTGCATTATCGGTACCAACATATTCAGCGAATTTTTTTTCAAATTCCAATGTTTTTGAACCGGTTGTTAGCCATCCAGATCGCAAAACTTCCAGAACAGACAATTCTGTTTCTCCATCAATGCAGGGCTGAAAAAAGGGGATTTTCAAGAGCTACTTACTATTTTGAATAAAGCTCCGCTATTGATAGTCCCATGGACTATCCTCAAAAAACTCAAACTATTCTAATTATAACTTAAATCGCGGTATGAAAGCAAATGGTTTTTACTAATTCCATTATTAGGATGTAATAGGTTTGAAGATAACAAGGCCATATTCACGATAGAGGCAAATTATTACCTAGATTATGCACCTTTTTTAACTCAAAGTCAAAGGTCTTTCTGGGAGATATGAAAACTGGTCATAACTTCATGCGCTTGAAGAGGAACTCCGGTATGATCCTGATGATACCCATGATTACTCTCCAGTAAAAGGGCGAATAAACAACTTCCCGTTTTTTTTCCAAACCTTTGACGATGTCCTTGGCGACCCGCTCAGGATCCGCAAATAAGGGAGAATCCTTCATGTGGGCAGTCATGGGCGTTCTCACCTGTCCTGGTTTCACAGTCTGTACCAATACATGATAAGGGGCAAGCTTGTTCCTGAGTCCCTGCAGATACGTGGATAGTCCTCCTTTGGACGAGCCATAGATAGCGTTGCTTTGCCGCCCCCGGTCACCCGCCACAGAAGAGATACAACATATAAAACCACTTCTTTTTTTCTGAAAATAATGAGCCAGTGCAGTCATGAGTATGACCGGACCTGTCAGGTTGGTCTGAAACACTTCCTGGATCAGGCCATAGTTCTGTTCACTGTCTTCCTGGGAGGGCATTACTCCCACAGCAATAACTGCCCCGGTAATATGGTGATTTTCAACAAGGTGCTTTACTTTTTCTCTATGGCGCCCGAAGTCGAGCACGTCCCATGTAATGGTCTCGATCTGCTTCCCGTGCTTAACTTTGATATCCCGGGCCTGCCTTTCCAATGCCTCGCTGCTCCTGGCACAGAGAACGACATTATATCCCTGGCTGATTAGTTCTCCCACCACTGCCCTGGCGATACCCGACGTTGAGCCAAACACGGCTACAGTTTCCATAATTCAAGCCTTTCTGCTAACCGGGAGGAACTTTTCCCATCCGGATTATACTTTTTTATTGATCTCATCCAGCGTGGAAATTCCGGATACATGGCCCGGAAGGCTTCCGGAGATAATCTGGCATCTTTGGTCAGATATACCTTGCCATTATACTCAATCACCAATTTGTCCAGTTCATCCAGGTGTTCCAGGGTTTTTTCTGATCGATAAGGTATATCGAGCGCAAGAGTATAGCCTTTTTTGCAGAACGGCAACGCTACGGTATCATCCCCGCAACGTTTGAGGACAGAAAGAAAGGAACCCAGTTTGCGGTCAGTTAAAAATTCCAGGCACTTGGATATACCTTCCTCGCTATGAGGATCCGGGACACAGCACTGGTATTGCAGAAATCCGGATTTTCCATACATCCTGTTCCAGTTTAAGAGCCGATCCAAAGGATAAAAAAAAGACTCGTAATTCTTTATAACCCCCGCATGATCTCTACTTTTTTTATAAAACAGGTAATTAAAAGCCTTCATGTTAAAAGAATTACAGAAAAAGGACGGCATATTCACCGGCACACTGCCTTTTTTTGAATTTGTATGACTTAAATAGTTTTCCTTCTCTTTTCCTGTAAGGTCGTTTCTTTCCGCATGCCGGCCCAACATGAGAACTCCCCTCCCCATGGCTTTCCCCCGGGCCAGAGCGTCTATCCAGGCAACAGAATACGGGTAATGTCCATCTTCCTCTTTAAACAATCGAAATAAACCTTCCAGATTCTTAGATCTAACTGTGCGCTCTTTGATATAGGAAGTTTCAATCGGAAGCAATTTGAGTTTTATTTGCCGTATCAAACCCGTGAGGCCATATCCTCCCACGGTTGCATTAAATAGTTCAGGGGTTTCATTTCGTGAGCACCATAACAGTTCCTTCGGCGTCTGGACCTGCATGCCCTCGATGAAATGCTCAATGGATCCATGGCAATGGTGATTTTTTCCGTGCACATTGCTGGCCACCGCCCCACCCAGACTGACAAACATTGTGCCCGGAGTGACTGGAAGAAAATATCCTTTGGGAACAAAGTCCCTCAGAATCTGCTGGAGGGTAACCCCTGGTTCTGTGGTTAAGACGCCAGAGTTCCCATCAAAATCGATAAAATTATCTAAAAAGCGAGTGTCAACTGACACATATCCTGATGCAGGCAGGCCTGCGTCTCCATAGCTCCTCCCCCTTCCCCTCGGATGAGTCCCGTAACCATCACTTGCCATCGCTTCCTCAGGATACCTGGGAAATTGGACAAACGCCTCAAGGGGGCGAAACTGCCCCCAGCCGTTCATGAGAGTAGTAGGAAGAGTCATAGGAGTAAGGTTAAGATTTTAGAGAGTAGAGATAACTACCTTATGATAAAAAAGTCAGAAGTGAAGGAGAAGGAGCCAATCCCGTTCCTCTACAATAAATCCTGCCAACTGAAAAAGCACCGTCTCTTAGACAATTAAAACAAAAATGGAAGCTATATAGACAACCACTGTGGCAATGAGCTGAATATCCTTGATTAAATCCCGAGCTGTGTCTTCCCCGAAGCCTTTAAGATACAGGATAAGGTAGGTATAGCGGAAAAGCCCGAATGCGACAATGGGAAACGAATAGATAAACCTTGATGTATGGTGCACTTCCATCGTCCGCTCACTTACCGTGTATAGGCCATATGTTATCAGGGTAGCCGACATGCAGGCGCCTATTAAAATCTGTAAAAAAATCGGAGAATATTTTGTGAGCACTTTCCTTGGTTTTATCTCATGGGTAGAGGTGACAATGAGCTCGCTGTAACGTTTGCAGAAACCCAGGTAGAGGCTCAGCATGAATGTGCAGAGAATAAACCATTGAGAGGGCTCGATATCTATGGCCCAACTCCCCGCGAGAATCCTGAGTAAGAAAGCAAACGCGATGCAAAAAATATCCACCAGCACTATGGTTTTAAGGAAGAAAGAATACAGGCAATTGAGTAGAAAATAGGCTCCTAGTACCATGAACAATTTGATGTCAAAAAGGAAAGCGGACGACAGTGATACCGCTATGAGGACTAGAGAACAAATCATGGCTGTGGATGTCGAAAGCCTTCCGGAAGCGAGCGGCCTTCTTTTTTTAATCGGATGTTCCCTGTCGCTTACCAGGTCGGCAATGTCATTAATACAATATATGGCGCTGGAAATTAAACAGAATAAAATGAAAGCTGTGAGACTGGGGAGAAGGTATTGAGGCTGCAACAACATCCCTGAAAAGAAGATTGCAGCCAGCACAACAATATTTTTGATCCATTGGAGTGGCCGGAACAACTCAATAATCGCTAGTGTCGCCTTCATGCCTCAAGACTTGTTTACTAAAAGAATCGTAATAATCTCCATCGCCAGAAACGGATCTTCTTCAAGAAACTGGAGATATCACCGGTAGCCCGTTCCTCGATGCAATCTCCTTCTCATGTATGGATTCTGGAAAGCTGGTTGAGGTGATGCGGTTCTATTTATCATAAAAAAATGTCTAGCCAAAGACTTCTTCTATTTCCATCTCCGAATAATGCGGCGATACTTTTTTGATGTCGGCTACAAAATATCCATTTAATGAGGGTACATGAAGATAAACCTTGGAATTATTTAAAAATCTCTGCAGATATCCCTCCTCGCCCATCAGAGGCCCTGAATTAAACAGGAGCTTGTCCCCCAGATTTAAATGGTAATCACTTCTGGTAAACTGAAATGGCAGCCGGCTGGCTTCTATCCGGCGGACAAGATCGATTTCTTTCTCGGGTATTGGATTTGGCCTGCCATTTATTCCCACGATAGTGACAACATTGGGATGCCTGTATATCCTGAAGCGATTATTGCCTGAAAATTTTGCAAACACATAAGAAGGAATGAGCGGGACTTCAAGTTTTTTATACCGGTCAGACCATTTCCTCTTTACGATTTGGATGGGCAGATAAACAACGCAATACTCGGAAATATCTTTCTTTACCACTTTCTCGCATTTGGATCTGGTATAGACAGCATACCACTTCTCCTTCTCGTTCTCGTTAAAAGCCCTCTCCGTTTTCATGACCGTTACTTTACTATGAACCAATCGTTAACCAAATGTTCCTTATTATAAACTAATTCCCCTCCGGAATGGAAGCGCAAGATCTTTTTTCCCGCTTCATTGGCCACCGCGTGGGCGGCAGCCGTGTCCCATTCCATGGTGGGGCCCAATCTTGGATAAATATCCGCTTTCCCCTCCGCTACCAGGCAGATTTTCAGGGAACTGCCAATGGATAGGACTTCGACTTTTCCATGCTCATCAGTTAATTTTCTTATAAATTGTTTAAAATCCTCACTGGGGTGAGAACGGCTGCCCGCTATCACCAACGTCTCCCTGGCAAAGGCCCTTGAGGGGACTATTTTTTCAGGTGGATTATCGCTTTTTTGCTTATAACACCCATTGCCTCTTTCCGCATAGTATAAAAGCTGCATGGCCGGCGCATAAACCACACCGGCAACCGGCCTGTTTTTATTTATTAATGCAATATTTACCGTAAATTCCCCATTTTTCTTGATAAATTCCTTTGTCCCATCCAGAGGATCTATTAGCCAGTAATACTCCCATTTTTTCCGTTCCGCATAGCTGATTTCCCTTTCTTCTTCAGACAGCAAGGGTATTTCCGGGTATAGCCCGTTCAGCCTGTCCTTAATCAATTGATTGGACTTTTTGTCGGCTTCGGTTAGAGGGGTCCTGTTTCCCTTGTATTCAATTTTAATTTCTCTTTGATAGACAGTCAGGATTTCCTCACCAGCATCCCTTGCGATTGCTATCAGTTTCCGGATATCAATTTGCGGCATAGTATCACCTTTGGCGCTGCTCTTAAAAAATGCAAGGGCATTCACGGCGCAACACTTGGTAGCAACAAATTACTATTTCCACCGCCTATCAGTTAACGATTTCCGATAAACAATGGTTAATCACTGCGGGCATCTCTTTCGTGCAGCAGGCATCGAGTTCCTTCGCACAAAAAACCAACAGATGAATTCCTTATCTGGTGTTCAAATTACCTTTTACCTGACCCCGTTCGTCCCTGATTCAGAGGCAGTTTGACAACACTTCCCCCGGAGTTGCTGCGCCATAGGTAGCGTCCTCAGCCATTTTTGTAAGGCACCAGTTATCTGCAGCAGCCGGTTCACCTATTTTGGCAGAAACCAGAGAAGACACAAGGCCCTCCTGGCTGGCAATGGAATCCTGAGGCGGATATTCAGACGTGTAGCTGACAGAATCAACGAGAACATCTTTGCCGTTGTCCTCACACACAAACAGTATACTCTGCTTTGTCCCGACCAGGCTCAAAGCATAGGGGTAATCGCTAAAAGTAACACTATCGCGCCCGAATACTAAAAGACCGCCCGGCAGTAGTACCGTCCCTGAGTCCAGGTCATGTCGCGTGGTGACGCTGGTGGCGGTACGGGACTTGGCAATCCGGCAACCATCAAGCAGCAATGTATCCATGGAACGGTTATAGATCTCCAACCATTCACCGTCTGAACCCTTGTCATTTGAAGAGGGTTGCGGAAAAAATTCCGTAAAAATAATCTCGCCTTGTCCTGGCGGACGCCTGATGGCGTCCTGAGTTCTTATACTCATGTTTACCCTGGACTCAGGATTTAAAATCAGCTCCAAAGCGGCCTTACCAAGCTTAGAAACCATCCCAAGTTCGAAAGAAACAGATTCTCCTTCAGGTATGTGAATGGAATCGGAATTTTGATTCTGATAGATAATCGTACCGTCGGCCAATTCTAAATATGCCTGGATTTCGTATTTTTCTCCGCCTTTTATTCTGGGCAGGTAAAACCGGCCGATTTCACCGCCAATAATGCTCAGATCAGCGCTGGCTGTGTCTGGGCCTTTGATAAGAGACAAGACGCCACCCGCGACCTGCAATGGATTATCCTTCCCCAAAGGGAAGGTGGCGATTACTTCAGAAAACACTGGAAAACAGTTGATGGAGATTTGGTTGCCGGCGCCAGCCAAAATGGCCACATTGGCCGCCGTCCCCTGATAAATCATAACTCCGGCAGTATCAAACAACCCGGCTTCCACCAACCGGCCTTCGCCCGGCGGTATTCCATGTATTTCCAGTACCAGCTCATCCGTTTTGAAAGCCTGGATCATGTTGTCCATATCAGTCCCTGAGACCGAAATTGCAATAGAATCTATGGAGGGATTTATTGCACCAGCACTATTTTTAGAAAGGGCCGCAGTCCTGAGAATTATCCTCAGCGACCCTTGCAGCGCACTTGCTTCCGGGCTTGCCGGATAATTCCCGCTTCGAGAACAGCCCGAAAGCAGTATGCTGAATAGGATGGGAAGCACTTTTCTCATAATTATTTCTCCTGCATAAAACTAAGGTTAACGAATAATAATAGAAAACGATAAATAAAAAACAAGTATTTCGTTAAAAAAAATGAAAACGTAGGGTTTCTGGCTCATACGGCCAGGATCCGCACAATCGCAGAGAATTCAAATTGCCAGAAAGGACCTGTAATCTGTACTTTTAGAATAAGGAAATGAAGATGGATGTAAACCATAGTAGTCTTCACCTTTTCATCCGGTGGACCCTCTCTGCGCTATTTTCAGTTGTCATATTAAATTGTAAAATTGAAAAAAAGAAAGAAACGCTGGCTCTGGAAGGAAGATTTCAGTTTAAGGACACCGTGCTGGTTTATAACGACACATCTATATATACAATCGCCATAACCTTTAATAAGGACAGCACTTATTTATTAGAAGAATTCCTGCAAGACGACTTATCTAATGAGGAAAAAGGGAAATACATTCTTGACGAGGACATGATATCTTTTATTCAAGTCCGAAGAAATGATAAGATTAGGGAGTTATTATCCGGGACGGTCTCGCCATGGAAAAGCCATCTCAATTATGCGCTCAGGATAAAGACCGGCAAAAAATTCATAGAAATGAAAGACCTGAAAGATACGGTTTGGGCCAGGTTTACCAGGCTCGATTCCATGGCAAATGTTCTTGATAACATGAGAGTTTTGGAGTAATCGTATTCTTCCCGCAAGAAGCCGGGGAATGACATTACCGCGGGGACGAAGAAGACCTCGTGACACATAAGAATCCACGATTCATGCTTTAAACGGTTTTCGGGTGTCCTGCAGGATGCGCCAGACTAACCCGGGATTACGCAACATTAACCCGTATATCCGGCCGTAACCCAACGCTTTTGAAACCAAGGAAAAACCGCTTTCGGCCATGCTCTTTATTATTTGAAAAAACCTTTCTTCTTCCTGCTGCGTCAGGCCTAGGATAAAATCCCGAATTCTCATCTGCCTCCGGTGGCTCTTTCCGATTTTATCCCAACAATCCTCTTCATATCTCCTAAAAAAATCCCGGGAAAAATCACCCTTGACGAAAGCCCTGTGTACCCATTTTGAAGCCAGAAAACCTGCCTGCATCGAGCTCATAATGCCTCCACCGGTGAGCGGATTGGTGTGATGGGCCGCGTCCCCGGCCAGCAGAAATCTGTCCGAAACAGATTCTTCCAGGTTGCCGCTTACCGGCACCGCTCCCCCGTGTGCAGCCAGGATCTTATAATCCGGAAAATATTCCTGCTTGAACTTCATTAAAGTCTCATGCATGTTGGGTTCGTTCAGCCCGGGCGTGATATTTCCAGCCCCTATGTTTATCACTTGTGATTTCAGCTTGGGAAACACCCACACATAACCTGTATCTATTCCGGAAAAAGCGGTCCAGAAGGAAAGATGGTTGGGATATTCATATTCCCCTTCTATCCGGAATTCCAGGGCCGAACAGGTGCGGGAAGGCAAATGCCGGCATTTCAATCCCGCCCACCGGCCGCACAGGGTCTCCGCACCGTCCGCGCCTATGACCACGGAGGCCTGAATTTCCTCTTCCTGACCGTCATAAACTACCCTGACACCCCGGTGTTTATTCTGTGTAGAGAGGACATCCGAAACTCTGGCATTCAGACAGAGTTCGGCGCCCGCCCGCTCGGCCTGCCCCGCAAGGTCCTGGTCAAACAGAGCGCGGTCTATCATAAGCCCGATGTCATGTTTATCATACCGGATATCCAGGCTGCCGGCGTGCAGCATAACGCCGTGTATGTCTGTTTCAATCCAGTCTTCATTAACCTGCGCAAATTCAGAAAGACGTTTTCTGGCTCCCGTTGCCTCGCCACACCTTACCGGAACGCCCACCACCGGCCGTTTTTCACATAACAGGACATCATAGCCCATACCCGCCAGGTTTTTAGCGCATACGCTGCCCGCCGGGCCGGCTCCTATCACCGCCACGTCATACTTTTTCTTTTTCAATCCTTAACGCTCCCAGAGGGCAAAAGCGGACACATATGCGGCAAAAATTACACTCCTTCTGAAATATCTGGAGTTCTGTCTGGTACATGTCCAGGGCCAGTTGCGGACACAGCCCCACGCATCCCGCGCAGGATATGCACTTGTCCCGGTTTATACCTAATGTCTTTTGCTTATCAGTTTCATCCATTTCTCACAATTTATAAAAAATAGGGATTTATAAACCCAGCAGTTCCCGTATCCTGCTTTCTATATGCTCTTTTGATCTGGCCCCGGCTTCAATCCGTTGGATTATCCCATAACGGTCAATATATACCAGTGTGGGATACGACCAGGCCATGTATTTTTTTTGGGTTTGCTGGGAGTCATCGTGGAACAGGGCATAGTTATGCGGATGCTTCTGCTGAAATGATTTGAGTGTCTCCAGAGGTTCAGAGCTTATACCAATGATTCTCACCCCCCGGGAGTAATAATCCCTGTTCAATTCCTCCAGAATCGGCAGTGTCATCAAGCAGGGGCTGCACCAAGTCGCCCAGAAATCAAGGATGATTATCTTGCCCCGGTTTTCTTCCAGACTGCCGCCATGCTTGGAATAGTAGGACCCGTCCAAGGGAGGGGCCTTGCTTCCGATCAGGAGCCTGGTAATGGCTTTCATGTCCTCCGGCCGGGGTGAAAGGGCCATTTTCTGATGAAAGATTTTTTCTCCCCGTCCAATCTTCAGTTCCACAACCTGACCCACAGATTTGCTGCTGACAGACTCAATAAGCGTTTTCCGTCCGTCCAGAGGAACACGGTCAATAGCGAGAATAAAATCCCCCGGTTGCAGACCCGCCTGATCTCCGGAGGCGTCCTTAAATACCTGCTGTATCCGGACAGCTCCGTTTTTAGTCCGATGTTTATATTGAGGGGGAATTTTGGAGGAAGAAACATCGAGAAAAGAAATCCCAATCCAGGCCTTGGGTGATGAACCCTTCGGATTCTGGCCTGGAGATGACATGGCCAGGAGAAAGGACAATAAAATAAAAGAAGGGTGCTTCACAGTTCATCTTTCAGCATTTAGATTCCCGGGACTGGCCTGCCGGTTCCTCAGATGGGGAACTATTGACTCACCAGAGAGCCTCCGGGGAAAAGCTTATTTAACCGTGTCATGAGGAGCGGCATTTATTACCGAATCAGCAGTCGGAAGCGGAGAAGACTCGGGAACTGAGCCCGGCCCCGGCGTGAAACTTGTCAAATGTATCTCCACGGGTTTTTCCTGGTTGAAATCCTTATCTGAATCCTTGACTTTTTGGTAAGCCTCCGGGCTGAAATCCCCGGGTGCCAATTGGTTTGGGGATGCGCCCTTGGAAATAAGATACTCCACCAAAGCCTTATGTTGAGCAGCCAGGATGTCCAGGGAAGTCTTTTCATTAATTGCGAAGGGTTTAAAAACCAGGATTTTTATCTGCTTATCCTTATAGGCGACCAGTTTTCTGGCCAGAGCGTCTAAAGAGCGGAATGACTCAAAGGTCAGTTCATCTGTTCCCGTGCGGAATTTTACCTCGGGATAAGACTTAGATCCCTCAATGGGAAGTTCGCCCACGTCCGGACAGCCATCTTCGTCCTCCATATTGTTAATGTTTTCAGCCTGGTTGGGACATTTGTCTACTTCGTCTTTGATGCCATCATTGTCATTATCCAGGTCCGGACAACCGTTATCGTCCTCGAACCCATCTCTGTCCTCCTTGGCATTAGGACATTTGTCCTTATCATCGGAAACACCGTCCTTGTCATTATCAGTGTCCTTGCATCCGTCTGCGTCTTCAAAGGAGTCGAAATCTTCAGCCTGGTTAGGGCATTTATCCTTACTGTCCGGTATGCCATCCTGATCATTGTCCGGATCCGGACACCCATTGACGTCTTCGAATCCATCCAAATCCTCGGCTTTATCGGGGCATTTATCCCTTGTGTCAGGCACTCCATCCTTATCATTGTCCAAATCCGGGCAACCGTCGGTATCTTCAAAATTGTCGAAGTCTTCTTTTATTTTCCGACATTCATCATACTTATTGGGAATTCCGTCTTTATCGCTGTCCCAACAGGATCCCTGCTGGTAGAATGACAGTGTAATACATAAAACCATTGCGCTATTTATTTTCATGACCTTAATCCCGTAAATTTTAATATTCTAAAATCTATTTAAAAAACAGGGATAAATTTACAAATCCAGTACATATACAGCAAATCTATGATGGGATATGTTCACAACTGCTCAGACATTGAGAGGTAATGAATAAACAGCACAATTTGCTTTTATCGCCAGCCATCAAACATAAAAAACCAATTACTAAACAAATTAAATAGTTACTTTTTTACCATGATCGCTTCCACCATCAATATCCTGACTGAGGAAACAGTAAACAAAATAGCCGCAGGCGAGGTGATTGAAAGGCCTGCCTCCGCTGTAAAAGAACTGGTTGAAAACTCTCTGGATGCAGGATCAAAAAAAATTGTTATCTCTCTGGAGGGGGGCGGTAAAGACCTGATAAAAGTAATCGACAATGGGTGCGGAATTCCCAAAGCCGAAATTTCCAAAGCATGGCAAAGGCATGCCACCAGCAAGATTTGTATCGCCAGTGACCTGGAACAGGTGGGCACAATGGGTTTCAGGGGAGAAGCGCTTTCAAGCATTGCTGCCGTGGCTGACCTGAAGATTGAAACTCGACAGGAAGCAGAAGAATCCGGCACAGAAATTACAGTTTCAGGCGGAAAAGAGGTATCATTTCAAGAAATAGGCAGAAATCCAGGAACATCAGTTTCTGTGCGCAACATTTTTACCCATATTCCGGCCAGAAAAAAATTCATGGCGAGCTCCCGGAGCGAAATCAGTAAAATCATCCAGGTGGTTACCAGACTGTCATTAGCCCATCACGAATCTTCATTTATAATCCTTGACGGGAATAGGGAGATTTTTTCTGTGAACCAGCATACACAGGAAAAACGGGTTGCTGAAGTATTCGGTCCAAACGTACATAATGAAATGGTACCAGTCGAATGGGAAAACGGGGAAATATGCCTGCGGGGCTATGCCGGAACTCCTGAACAATGCCGTGGTCGCAGCAGCCACCAATTTTTCTACGTCAACAACAGGTGTGTGCGAAGCGCCATGCTTTCCAGGGCCTTTGCACAAGGATACGGGACGCTCCCCCCGGGAAAGCGCCCAATCGGTGTGGTATTTATAGACCTTCCCAGGGAAGTGGTGGATGTTAATGTGCATCCCTCAAAAAGGGAGGTCCGTTTTTTAAATGAATCCCAAGTGTTTTCGTCCCTGGTTACTGCTGTGCGACAGTCGCTAAAAAATGTCCTATCCGCACCGTCTTTTGAGTATCCCGATGTCTCTTCCACGGAAGGTTTCTCCTCCAGCTTCAATGAACCCGGGAAGTTTATGTATGTTGCGGAATCAAAACAACAGGAGGACTCCGCTCATTCTACTGAACAAACCTCATTGCTGTCACAGGATCAAACATCCCGAAATTTCCAAAATCTAGTCAACTGGCCTGATCCACTTGTTGCGCCCCATAAAAACATCAACGGAAACCAGTCCCAACTTCAGGATGAAACTCCAGTGACTCAAATCCCCTATCTGCAATTGCATAACCGTTTCATTCTTTTTGAAGTACAGAGCGGGTTGATGATTGTCAATCAGCGGGCAGCCCATGAACGTGTCCTTTATGAACAGGCCCTTGACTCGCTGAAATCATCCAATAAATTCAGTTCTCAGCAATTGCTTTTTACAGAAATTCTCGAGGTCGGAAAAGAGGAGGCTCATCAGATAAATGACTGTCTGCACTATTTTCATCTGTTGGGATTCGATCTGGATTATTTTGGAGGTGAGACTTTCCAGCTAAGAGGAATTCCCACCGAAATGAATCAGAACAAGGCCCGGCAGGTAATTTTAGAAATGTCAGCCGATCTGCAAAAAAACTCTGAAGAAGCGCCGGAATTACTCACCAGGATTGCCAGAGCCTATGCGGGAAGAGCAGGAATTGAGACAGGAGAACCTCTTGACCATCAAAAAATGGCCAACCTGATTGACAGACTGTTTGCTACAAAAAATCCCTGGGTTTCCCCTTCCGGAAAAGTGGTCATTCACCGCTATCGATTGGAAGAATTCAACAGGCATTTCAAAATTAATAGCCAATAACCCCCCTTATCAAATATTAGTTACCATAATTTAAAGGTCTTTCCCGGTTTTTCCGATATTTTAACTGTGAAATACTACTCCATTTTTTTGCTTTTCCTGTGCTTTGCATTAGCTATAGAGGGTGAAGCCAAGATAAACCTGGCATTTTTAGGCGTTATTTCAAAGGAAGAACCGCTGGTAAAAAATGACCTGGAAAGACAAATCCATCGAGAATTGAGAACTCTGACAAAATATTCCTTAACTCCGTTAAGCGACATAGATTTGCTATTTAAGAAAGGAGTGATTGTCTCCCCGATAATTGGTTCAAAAAAAGCAATTAAACTTCACAAAATAATCGGAAGCAGGATTTTTGCATACGGGATATTAAAGAAAATGGAAATGGATTATGACCGTTATTTTTTCGCTCCATGGAAAGGAGACCTTCAGTTCAAACATACCATGTGGTTAAAAGTAATAGATGGGGAAAGTGGGGAAATACGGTACAACGGAATGCTGGTAGCAGAACATAAGGTGGAAGGCACATACCTTGGTTGGGAACCGAGATTAGGAAAACTCGAGCCAATTTTTCGCCATCATCAGATGTCGCAGTTGGCCACAGAGTTGGCAAAGAATACTAAGTCCATAATGGTTGCCAGTATTAAGGGATTAAAGGAAAAAGAATTAATAAAAGCCAAGGTGTATGACCCTGAAATGTTTGAAAGGATAAAAATAAAGCCTAAAATCAAAAAAATCGAGAAAAAGGAGAAAAAAGAGAAGAAGAAGCCTAAAAAAAGAAAGGGCTTTAAATTGAAAGAGTTTAAACTAAAAGACCGGAAGTCAAAGGAAAAAGGAAGCCTGGAATATGATCCGGCTCTATTTGAAAAGACCAAAAAGAAACGCGAAAAAAAGCCCAAGAAGCAGGGTGATTTAGAGGGAAGGATACTTGGAGATGAAGAGCTGGAAGGTCTCATGGAAGATGATGGACTCCTGGATTTGATGGAAGACGGTATGCAGGAAGAGGAAAAGAAAAAACCAGATCGGTCTCTTCTTTTCAAAAAGCCGAAAAAAGAAGAGAAAAAAGATGCAGAAGAAACTGAAATCATAGAAGAGCAGCTCGAGAAAAAAGAAGAGAAAAAAGAAGAACAGGAGAAACCAGACGAGCAAAAAGAAAGCCCGAAGGAAAAACAGGAACCGGGGGAAAAAGATCCGGAAGAGGTAGAAGAAACTGACTTCATGGACGATCTGGATTTAATGAAAGAGAGTTTCCAATAGCTGACCTGGCAGAATAAGGTAAGACTTCTGCTGACAATTCGTCAGCGACTCTCATCCATATTCGCTTTAAAAAAGGCTACAAAAAAAACACCCTTTTCCG
>JBHPJW010000039.1:0-24321 GCA_042567505.1 Fibrobacterota bacterium | reverse complement strand
TTGCTTATTTCATTTTTAAAAATTAAATGCTGATTAATTCGGGTATTTAGCTTCGTATTTTTATCTGGGATTAATATTTTGGTCAGAAATGAAGCAATTTGATGTCATCTTAACATGTAATTACTCGCCCTGGTCCAGGTACAGTGGAGGAGGACAGAAATCCACCCATCAAATCGCCACTGCCCTTGCCAATAAGGGTTTAAGCATTTGCGTGGTGTACAGCAAGTCCCCCTGGGAACAGGTCGCGACTCCAAAGGATTTACCATACTCGATTAAATGGGCCTTTTTTTTTGCGCTTCGACCCTGTATCAGCTCACCTTTACGGTTTTTAAATGGAATCAGTTTTTATGTTACGGTTCGGAAAATATGCGGTGCCCATACTATTGTTCACTCAAACGGGGATGAGGGAGGCCTGCTCGGCTTTCTCCCTGAAAAAAAGAAATTCATATATACCAACCGGTATCCAAATTTTGACTCCTTCCTTTTCCATACGGATTGGAAAAGAGCAATCAACTGGATCAGGGTTTTTATGAGGGAGCCGAGATTTGCGGTCATGGCCCTGGCGATCCGGAAGGCCGATGCGGTTACCTGCACCAGCGCCTTTTCACTTTCGCAAGTGAAAAAATGTTTTGGAACAGCTGTCAAAAACCTGCGGGAAATTAAAAACGGAATAGATCCCTTTTTTTTAGGCGGCACTTATACCTATAAAAACCAGAAAGGGCTGTTATATTTCGGCAGGCTTACTCATGCCAAGGGAATAGACGTACTGCTCAGGGCCTTTTGTCAACTCCCGGCACAATTGAGAAAGGACCAATCTGTCAGAATCATTGGCGAAGGGCCGTATCGCAAACCTCTGGAATCCCTGGTGTCCGAGCTGGGACTGGACGGACAGGTACTGTTCGAGGGATGGCTGGACAGAAGGGAGCTGGTGGAAAGAATCCTGTCCCACCGGGTGACCGTACTGCCCTCGCGTGAGGAATCTTTTGGAAATACCATGCTGGAGGTTTTAGGATTGGGCGCGCCGCTTATTACCACCACAGCCGGATCGATTCCGGAAATTACCGGGCCCTGGGGACACAAGGTCCCGCCTGATAATGTTGACCAGTTGAGCGCTGCTATCAGAGACGAACTGGAAAATATCCCTTCCCGGGAACGCATCTCACAGCAAATCAGTTTTGTGAAGTCACTGTATTCATGGGAAAACGCGGCTGAGCAATTCATGGAACTTTATACTGAGGGCAATGCACAAAAACCTCAGGCGGTAAAAAACCGTGTTTAATAAATCCTCAGATAAAAGTTTCCTCGCCAAAGGATCCAGGTATATGGTGTTGGACAATATCACCAAGGTTGTCGACCCATTACTGGTCTTTGTCTGCGCGGGACTGTATGCGGGAGGTGATTGGGGAACCTTTAAATATTATGAGTCCCTGATGCTGCTGCTGATGCGTTTCAGCTCCCTGGGACTGGACAAGGGCGTTATCTGGTTTCATTCGCAGATTAGCGACCGGAAAGAATTTCTCAAACAGTTTGCCAGGTGCGTTAACCTCACCCTCCTGATCTGGATTGTGTTAGGGGCGGGGGTCATAATGGCCCGTCTGGAAATAATTTCCTGGCCATGGACAAACCTAAAAGCTCCTATTTCCATCAGTTCCGCCTACCTGGGAATTTTTCTCCTCACTGTGCCGCTCCAGGTGCTGACCCTGTTATTTTTGCAGGCGCTTGTCGGTAAAAAAGTTCTTTTCCCAACTGCCATGGTAAAGAACATTATCCTGCCATTGATGACCTACGGAACGGCCCTGCTGCTGTTTTTTACTCCGCTCAAAGCCGAAGCCCTGGGCATGAGCCTGCTTTTAGGATGTTTTGCGGGCTTGCTGGTGTCGGCCGGGATATTTTTTCATTACTACAGGCCCAG
Organism: Fibrobacterota bacterium; assembly: GCA_042567505.1. Classification (GTDB taxonomy): domain Bacteria; phylum Fibrobacterota; class Fibrobacteria; order UBA11236; family JADFYW01; genus JBHPJW01. The sequence goes on along the minus strand of JBHPJW010000039.1, from coordinate 22,409 downwards.
CATTAAAGACTGGTCTTTTCATCCCCTGCCCGGAATGCGTCTGTTAAAATTCTCGCTGCCCCTTGCCAGCACGGAATTCTTTATGAGTTTTGCCGTGCGAGTTGACCTGCTGCTTCTGGCTCAGTACGCCGGAGTTAAAACATTGGAGGTCTATTCCATCGTGGTTATTGTCGCCAACAGCCTGCGGTCCATCAGGCAGTCTTTTGAAAATATTTTACTGGCAATTTTTTCCAAATCGGATAATCATCGGGTAAACAGGGAACAGAAAGAAGTCTACAACTACGTATGCTGGCTCATCATGAGCATACAAACTCCGATTCTCATCCTGTTTATCATGTTGGGAAGCGAGCTGCTCGGACTGATCTCCTCCGGATATGTCATCGGTCATTGGGCCCTGGTAATTGTCACCATATTTATTTTCATTAACACTCCGGGCGCCTTTTCCGGGACATTGATGATGGGCCTTGGCAAGACCTATATCATTCCGGTTTCCCAGGTTATGTTTTTTATATCGAGTGTTAGCCTCAATTATCTGCTGATTCCCCAATTCGGAATTCTGGGGGCCGCAATAGCTTCTGGTTTTTCCGTATTTCTCGGGGGCCAGATTTGTTTTATCGCCTGTAATTTTTTCAGCGAGGGTTTTTTATTGAGCAGGCATCTGATTATGCGGCTGGGAGCGGGACTGGTGGTTTTTGCACCCTCGCTGGTTTTCTTTTTTCATGCCGGGGGTGGAATCATTGTCAGAGCGGTGATGTTTATAGTTCCCCTGGTAATCTATGCCGCTTACTCTTGGCGCAACTGGAGGCATTTCAATGAACAGATCAAATAGGTCGGTTTGCCTCTATGGCCATCATGAACTGGATTATCCCAGAAACAGAATCGTGAAAAGTTCGATGGAAAAAGCGGGATGGCGGGTTTTCCTGTGCCATTCCCGGGCCCCCTTCCCTTTCCGCCACTTCATTCTAATGTGGAAGTATCTGCGTATCCGGCACATGGTATCTGTGATCTGGATAACCGAAGGCGGACACAGACTTGTTCCTTTCGCAGGATTTTTTATACGGCTTACCGGGAAAAAGGTGATCTTCGATCCCTTTATTTCCAGATACAATACCAGGATAGAAGACCGCCGGTTATACTCTCAAAAAGGGCTTCAATCCATGATCTGCCGTTGGCAGGACTGGTCTTCCACCAGGGCCGCGGACTTCCTGGTTTTCGATACGCCTGCCCACAAGCAGTACTTTTTTCGTAACTATTCCCTGGCCAAACCCTATGCCGTATTTCCCGTAGGAGCGGAAGAGGATTGTTTCAATGCGGACGTTACTTCGATGGAAAAAGATCCTGCTGTAGTTACGGTTTTATTCTACGGCACGTTCATCCCCCTGCAGGGTGTGGAGCACATTGTTGAGGCCGCTCTCAATTTGAAGGAACACGAGAACATTCGATTTATGCTGGTAGGTGAGGGGCAGACCCTGCCGGCCGTCCGGAAGCAGGTGCGGGAATTAAGTCTTTCAAACCTTACCCTTCACCCCAGGATTCCCCAGAAACAGCTTGCGGAATTAATAAGCCGGGCCGACATCAGTCTGGGTGTTTTCGGCGCTACCCCAAAGACCAGGCTGGTCATTCCCAATAAAGTGGTGCAATCCGCGGCCATGGGAAAAGCCATTATTACCTGCAGGACTGAAGCTATTCAGCAGTGTTTTACGGATGGAAAGGATATTCTCATGGTCAATCCCGCGGACAGCCGAGACCTGGCGGAAAAGATTATGCGGATCATGAAAAACCCCGATTTGAAAAAAAACCTGCAGAGGCGTGCGCGCGACACCTATGAAAAATATTTTAGCAGTATGACGTTAAGCGGCATAATGAACAGCATCCTTTCACAGAACGCGGCATGATGGGCCCATCGCCCAATCCAGCCTACATCGGCATGCGGGAAGACATAAGGGATCTCGTCCCTGATTCCGCCCGGACAATCCTCGACGTAGGCTGCGCGCAGGGAGCGCTCGGAAAGCTTCTGGTACGGGAGTTACACGCCAGGGTTTGGGGAATCGAATACGATGACGGGATGTGCGCTGAAGCAAAAAAAAATCTGACCGGGGCCTGGCGCGGGGATCTCAACCGGGATCCGCTTGCCTCATTTGAACACCCGGCGGCCTATGACTTGATTATTTTCGCAGACATATTAGAACATCTGATGGAGCCGGGTAAGGTTTTAAAGGAGGCCTGCGGACTTTTAGCTTCTGACGGGCATATCATAACCAGTATTCCCAATGTAAACCACTATTCCACTCTGTTCTCACTTCTGTTCCTGCAAAAATGGCCGTACCGTAAAAGGGGGATTCATGACCAGTCCCACCTGCGCTTTTTTACCAGGAGGAACTTGACGTCCCTTTATCATGACGCAGGGTTAAAAGTGGTGAAAGAAAAACGAAACTTGAGGTTATGGGAAAGCGAAGGCCCGTTGGATATACTTGCGAAATTAGTTGACTTCTTTCCCCTGCGCAGTTATGTAACGTTTCAATATCTGCATTTATTAACAAAAGCCTGAGGTCATGATGCCAACCCTCTCTACGTTCTACTTTCATCTTCTTAAACTCTTAGCGTCCTACTCTTTACTTCCTGAAAAAATCATGTTATCCTGTTGTCCTGATATTATAATATCGCCCGGAGGGCGTTAAGTTCACATGGACAGAATTCTCTTTGTTACACGGAACTTTCCCCCCGCTCACGGCGGCATAGAAACCATGGCCTGGCAAGTGCTTGTCCGCGCACTGGAAAGCAGAAAAGAAAGATTCATCGTACTGCATTTTGGACAGGAAAAAAATCATGGCCTTCCGGAGAAATTATACAGGTACCATCATTTTCCGGCCGGGGGAGTGATGTCCACGTTTTTTTTCTCCAGCTGGCTGGTCCCTCTTTTTGCCTTGCTCTACCGTCCTCGACTTATTATCAATATGCAGGTGACTACCGGTCTGGGTTCATGCCTGTACGGCTGGATGTTCAGAGTCCCTTATTTTGTCATCGGTCTGGGCCTGGAACTCATGCCTTCAGACAACCTGCCTTTTAACCTCATAAGAAAAATAATACTGACCGGGGCCCGTAAAGTGTTGAGCATCAGCAATTTCACCGACAGCTTGGCGGCGGAGTATGGAGTGGCTCCGGAAAGAAGAAAAATCCTCACCCCGGGAGCTGATCCGGAGAGGTTTAAGCCCTTATCACACCATCGCGCTAAATTGTGCGATGGTCGGGTAACCGGGGATGATTTCCTATGTCTGTCAGTGTCCCGCCTGATTCCCCGGAAGGGCATTGATACGGTGATATCGGCTGTTGCCGAGATAATCAAGTCGGAAAAAAACCTGAAATATATCATCGCCGGTTCAGGCCCGGACACAAGGCGGCTGAAGAATCTGGTTAAGGAAAAAGACCTGATGAATCATGTTTTTTTCCTTGGCAGGCAGACCGAAGACAAACTGCCCTATCTGTATTCGGCGGCGGATTTGTTTGTCCTGCCCTGCCGGAGCACCAAAAAGCCTCCGGAAGTAGAGGGATTTGGCCTGGTTTTTTTAGAAGCCGGGGCCTGCGGCACTCCCAGTGTGGGCAGCCGCAGCGGGGGAATACCGGACGCGGTAAAGGACGGGGAAACCGGATTTTTAATCGAGCCCGATGATACTGCCGCTGTCATAGAAAAAATCCTGGTTTTAAAACATGATCCTTCCCTGCTGGCGGAAATGGGATCCAGGGCGCGGCGACGGGTGGTGGATGAGCTGAACTGGCAAAAGGTGGCCGGACGCTACCTCTCGGAAATATTCATGGATGATGACAATGGACAAAAGTGAGTTGTGCGCAGCTCTTTTCTTACCATGAAGTATTCTGTTTTTTTGCGCGGAGGCCCAGAGGAAATACATTATTCTTTTTAATTTTAACCGGGCACTACTGATGTTATATAAACAACGAAAAACACCTCAATGAATTTCCGCGGGTATTTCGGATTCCTTTTTGACAGCCGGGGAAAAAACGATCCTTACCTCATTGTCATGGCCTACTTCTGGGCGGTTTGGCTGACCCATGGCCTGCTCCGCTTTTTTCATCTGGTGCGTAATGACGCCTATGGCTTTCCCATAGTGGCCAAACTGGACTGGTATATCTTCCATGCCATTGCCATTGATTTCCTTTGGATTTTACTACTGACTTTTCCTCTGCTGGCAGCCGGTCTGGTCTGGGGAAAGAGGGGTTGGGTTACCTGGTTGTTCTGGATGTATGTCGTTTTACATTCCCTTGTCTTGCTCGGTACCGTTGTAAATCACGAAACCTACCGGTTTCTGGGCGGACACCTTAACTTCAACCTGCTGGGCACTTTTGGCAACAAGACCTCTATCAATGAAGTTTTTAATTATGTGGCCCAGGATCAGACCTGGCGGTATTTCCCCTATGTGCTGTTCTATTCCTCAATTCCCTGTTCCCTGATATTTTTCTGGCTGATTTCAAAATGGTTTACCTCCAGGATGAAAACGAGCATGGCCGTATTCCTTATGGGCATTCTCTGCTGGGCATATCCCAATATCTGGGGAGGGGGATTCCGGGAAAAGAAATTGGCCCCGCTTGTATCCCTCATTATGGAAAATATCCTTAAGGAAAAGCCAAGGCCTTATTCGGAATCGGAAATCGGGGGACTTGTGGAGCGGTATCAGGAGTTGTGGACCGAAGAACAGGGTGATTCCGGCTGGATATTTATATCAGACTCGTTACCGTACCAGCGCACATCCCTTTTTAATTTCTGTTCAAATTCTGAAGACCGTCAGGTAACTCGTTGCCTTGAAGATAGGGACAAGGACGGGTTCGCTGCTGCCCATGATTGTGACGATGATCATTCTGATATATATCCGGGAGCAGAAGACCGGGTTTCTAATGGACTGGACGAGGACTGCAGCGGGGCGGACAGCCTGCCCTGGAACTTCGTGCTGGTGTTTTTAGAGAGCCACCGGGCCGTGAACGCGGGATATCTGAAGCCCTACGGGTCCGTGGCAGATGGTACGCCGGTACTGGATTCGCTGGCACCCAATGCGCATATCTGGACCCGCTTTAACGTTTCTGGAATTCCTACGGTGCAAGCCCTTGTATCCACCCATCTTTCCATCCTGCCGCACCCCAATTATTATATCGCTACGGCTTTCCCCATGCTGAAACAAAAGGCCTTCACGGTCATCCTGGAAGAACACGGGTACCGCACCCATTTTTTTTCGAGCGCCGATCCTTCCTGGGACAATCAGACTCCATGGCTGCGACAGTGGTATCAGGGTTACAGTTACCACCGTTCCCGGGAACATGACGCTGACATGTTCAGGCATATGTCTGAATGGATGAAAGATTCCCTGAATGACCAAAGGCCTTTTTTCATGACCGCCATCACCAAAACAAACCATTATCCCTTTAATACGGTAAAGGGAATGGCCCCTCACGGAAAGGAGGATGGCCTGCCGGATCGCATGATCAAGACCATGACCTACACGGAGAAGGCATTAGGGGCTCTGATAAACAGCCTGAAAGGGGAGACGTGGTTTTCCCGCACCCTTTTTATCATTATGGCGGACCATGGTTTCTCGCTTGGCGCCCACAATAACGCAAACATTGGCTGGGGATTATATTCCGAGCACACCTGGATTCCGTTTTTGATCCTGGGCGATCATCCGCTACTGGGACCTCCTGATGTGCACACCTATCCTGCTGACCAGGCGGATATCGGTCCCACTGTCCTGGAGCTGGCCGGCATCAGGGCGGAAAACCATTTTACCGGACATAACTTGCTGAGGCCCGGAGCTGACTCACTGAATCGCTCAGTCACCATTCGCCAGGAACAGGGCCTGGTGGAAGCCGGTTCTTTCCGCGTGCACGCCTCGCTTGGTATTGAGCCGCGGAGGCAGGGAAAGGAGATGTTTAACGGGGTAAACGACAGAAAGGAACTTTTCAATATCCTTGAACAATACCCTGTGCTGTTTGACTCTTTGAGCGCTGACCTGAGGGTCTATTCTGCTTTAAACACCTTTTTACTGGAAAACAACCTTATTTGGTGACTGTAAAATGATTCGTCGTGACATTCTCAGCTGGTGGTTCCGCCCGGCTTTTCTCCAGCCCTGGGGCAGGCCGGCTAAAGTGCTTTTTGCCGGCCCCTGGACGGGTGAATTCGGATGGGAAATCATGAATTGGCAGGCTTTTTTACGCAAGCTCAGCCGGAAATATGCCATGGTCATCGTTTCCTGCCGGGAAGGCAACCAGGCCCTGTACCGGGATTTTGCCGATGAATTCATTTTTCACGACCTCAAAGGCACTCCGGAATGCAACATGAGCCGGGACCTGGAAAACCCTGGGGAAAGAGACAGGATAAGAGCCCAGATCCCGGAAGGAGCGGATTGGCTCCCAACTGTGGGATGGCAGCCGGTCACCCGCAAGGAATTTATAAGATTTGGATCAACTCAATCAGAAGTAAAGACGGATATCCTTTTCCATCCCCGCGGACGCGGCTTTGGCGCTGATCGCAACTGGGATCGGCAGAGTTGGGAGGATCTGCTCAAGCTGTTGCATCAAAGGGGATTCTCCCTGGGATGTATCGGTTTGCGGGCCGCTACCCTGGAGGTGGAAGGAGAATTTACTGATTACAGGGACGAGCCGCTGGATAAAGTCTTGGATATTCTTGCTTCCTCGAGGCTGGTCATAGGCCCTTCTTCCGGACCAATGCACCTGGCCAGCATTTGCGGCACGGCCCATCTGGTGTGGACAGACAGGAAGCGCTACGCGCGCGGCAGGACAAACAGGCATAAATATGAAAAATGGTGGAATCCGTTTTTAACGCAAACCCGTGTTCTGGATGAATGGGGCTTTGAGCCTTCAGTAAAAAAAGTTGAGGAAAATATTCTGGATTTTATGCCTGAGGGGTAAAGGAGGGCGAACACATGCGGGTTTTGTACGTTATAAAAGGGCTCACTTGCATCTGAGACCCATTTAACCCTATAATCATAAAGACATGAGTTCCCGGGATGTTAAATTTCTGTCTGTATTCAGATGGCCCCGTCTTTCAATTATTCTCTTTTTACTTGTTTCCAGTGTAGCCGTTTGCGGGTATTCCGGTCCTGAGTCTGCCAGCCCGGAACTTCAGACTGATTCACTGGAACAGAAAACTGAACCTGCGGACACAAACCTGATATATGAATATGTCGCTCATCCCATATTGCGCGTACTTACCTGGCCTGTGGAGACGTTCGTAGTCCCTATCTTTGAAACAGCGTTATATCCGGCTTTCCCTCCGCTAAAATACATGAATGAGGCATACGTCCTGGAAAGGGCCATTGATCTCATAAGCTTTGGCGAGGATAATCATATCATGGTGTATCCCACCATGGTTATCGCAACCGGGACAGGCTCCCTCACCGGTTTTACGTTCCGTCACCATGCAATTTTCGGACGTCCTTCAGAAAGGCTGATTTTCCAATACCGGTTTTTTGTTAATGGGAATCAGAAAGTACGGGCACGGTTATTTCTCAATAAATTCGGAAATACCCGTTTCCGGATGAAGTTTTCCCTGATGCATAACCGGATAAAAAATGAGGGAATACCCCAGCCCCAGCAGTCTGATATTGAGAGGGGCCATTATTCTGATACTACGACCGGCGGAGGGGCGCAGGTTTCTCATCCCCTTATTGAAAAAATATCGGCTCTTGCCAGGATTCATTACCGTTATCACGATTACGGTTCTCCCCCGCTGGGATTTAAAAGGGTTGAGCAGGATGACTACTTTTTTGATTTTCCTTCAAATTGGGAACAACAACGCGGTATAAACCAGAAATTCCATGATGTTACCTGGGTTTTGGGCTTAGGACGAAGCACGGTTAATAATTCAAACATTCCCACCAAGGGCTCAGAAATAGCAGCCCAATGGGCGTACCACTCAACTACCAAAAACCACGATTATCATGAATGGGACTTCATTTTAAAAAAGTATTTCTTTTTGGGTGTGGAAAAATACGCCATCACCCCGAAAGAGCAAAGAGAGTTGGGACCATTAACTTTTGATAAGATTAAAACCACATTAAAGTATAAAAACCTGAAAAAGCAGATATTCAAACGGAAAGTGATAGCTACGCAGTTCCGCCTGGGACAATCCTATGAGCTGGAAGGTCACAATGCTCCTGTGTATGCGCTTAAATCTATTGGAAATGATACTCCTTTAAGGGGTTATGGCGGCACTCCTTTCCGGGATTATGCCAGGGCCGCGTTAAACATTGAATACCGCTTCCCGGTTATGAGGCTGGTAGAAGGCACTTTTTTTAATGAGTACGGCATTGTGGGCAAAAGCGTTTACAGTTTTGAGCCTGATTTTCTCAGGAATTCCTGGGGATTCGGGGCCCGGATGGCAAGGCATGATATTTTTCTCTTCCGGACCCAGGTCGGATTCCATGGGTTGGAGTCAGATGTCCTCAAAACAGCGACTGTTAATATTACTGTGGATACAGTGTATTAGTAGTTGTGAGTTGTGAGGTATCATTAGTCATTAGGTCATTAGCGTCCACGCTTCCTCCTTCGCTCACGCTATGGAGCACATTTCGCGGGACGCGTCATTAATTGAAGATAACATCCAATTAATGACCTAATGACGCGCCCATTTCCTCAGGGAGATGCAAAGGGGCGCAAATGACAAATGACACCTCACACCTATCTGTCCTCTGCTTTCTGCCTCAGATAAATCTGCTGCCTTTTCCATTTTTTGAGTGGCTGAGCGGGGTATCCCGCCATCAGGGCCTTATCAGGGAGGTTTTTGGTGACTCCGGTGCGGGCGGCCACGGTCACTTCATCACCCAGGGTCAGATGTCCCGCGATGGAGGAGGCCCCTCCCATCAGCAGCCGGGAACCGATACTGGTCGAACCGGCAATACCGGATTGAGAAGCTATCATGGCGTAGGGGCCCAGGAAGACATTATGGGCAATTTGCACATGGCTGTCCAGTTTGCAGTCGTTCTCCACCACGGTGGGATTTAACACACCGGCGGCAATAACAGTATTGGCGCCTATCCAGACCCTGTTTCCAATCCTGACCCCTGCCGGATGGGGCATGTGCCTGATTTCTCCCTCAAACTGGTAAAACCCAAATCCGGAGGCCCCAATGACTGCACCTGACTGTATGAAGCAATCAGATCCGATTTCGCAGTTCTCCATAATGGTGACATTGGGTTCGAGGACGGTCCCCTTTCTTATGAGGCTGTGGTGGCCGATGAAGCATCCGGCCCCTACCCTGGCTCCTTTTTCAACTTTTCCTTCAACCGTGGCGGAGGAGTGTATGGCCCCGTAACTTTTTCCTGTTTTCAGACGGGCAAAGTTGTTTCTGTTTTCCTCAAGGACAAGGCGAATGGCTTCATGTACGGAAGATATGGCTAGGTAGGGGAATTGGGTTATTCCCAATTCCATTTCGCTGAAAGCAAAGGCGGGATTCAGGGATTTATAGACGCTTGGAGGATTTTTTTTACTGATGAAGGTAATTGATGATGGGGTGCTGAACCGGGGGCCGTCGAGGGATATGATTTTTTCCGGAATTCTTTTTCCCGATGGGAGAAAGATGTCACTTTGTTCCAGGGGCTTAACCAGGTCCAGGATCCCCGAAAGAGAGGCGGGCTTTTTAAAAAGCAAAGTTATTTGTTGTTTAAAATATCCAGAACTTTCTGGGTCAAATCATTATCCTGTTTCCAGTAAACCACAGCTCCGGCGGCCCTGTCAATCACCATGTCATACCCTTCCTGGGCGGCCACGTCCTGGATGGTTTTTTTAATCTTATCAATAATTGGACCTGAAAATTCCTCATTCTTTCTGAAGAGATCCCCTTCTCTTCCATAAATCTTTTGGACGAATTGTTCATATTCTGTTTTTTTCTTGAGCAACTTGGATTCCAATTCCTTCTTTTTCTCAGCGCTCAGCATGAGGGATTGTTTATCCAGGCGCTCTTTCATTTCCGCCAGTTCGCGCTGCATGTTGGCAGCGTCCTGCTCCCATTTACTCACTTGAGCGTCGTATTCTTTCTGGACTTCTTTGGTTTGTTTAAAACCGTCAAAAATCACTTTTGAATCCACATGAGCAATTTTTAAAGGACCGGCCAGGCATTGATAAGCATGGATTAACAGGAACGAAAGGCCCAGCAATAATGATCTTTTCATGGTGTTCTCCTTTTATTATTACCTAAGTTATCGTAGAGGTCAGGGATCAGTAGTCAGATGTCAGGTTTTACCGGAATAAGTTAAGTATTAAATTCTTTTTAAAAAGGCGCCTCAATAGTGAAGTTTGGCTGCATACCCTTTTGCGCTACGTGTTCCCCGTTTCTGTCCTGGCTTCCAATATGCCATCCAAAATCAAAGCCTATGATACCCATCATGGGAATCTGCAGCCGGAATCCGACGCCGTAATCCTTTAATAAATTTGATAAATCTATTTCCCGTAAAGGATTTCCCACATCATCTTTTGACAGGTTTGCTCTTTTTAATGTGTTTCCGTACACATTTCCCATGTCAAAGAAGCCAATAAGGTAAAAAATGTTGGGAGCAATGGGATAAGACAATTCGGTTATAAAGGAAAAAAAGCTTCGTCCGACCCTGGAAAGCCCTATGTAGCCGGGAAGATATCCTCGCATTTTTCCGTTAAATCCCAGAGTGCCTCCCATCTGGTACAGATCATATTGCTGTAGTTTTTCTCCTGAGATAACACCGAGTTCCGATTCAATTCCGAGCACAAGTTTTCCAACCGTGGGGAACCACCACTTTACATTGGCCTCATATTTACCGTAATTGAAATCTCCTCCTAAAACGTAGCCGCCATATTTTTTGTAATACAGGGTGTATCTGGAACCGTCCGTGGGAAAAGTGGGTAAATCCTTGTCATCCCGGATAAGGGTGAAACTCACCGAAGATTCCAGTCCGGATTGCTGCAGGAGATCATCCGGATCTCTGGGGTAGCCATAGTCGTTCTGAGTGAGATTATAACGGGAGTAGATGGAAAAGTAGTCGTCAGGCCAGGTGAGCCGCCGTCCCAGTCTGGCCCAGAAGCCATAACGGATGTATTCCTCAAAACCGTAAGTCGGGTCATCAGGACGGTAATTGTAATTATGGGATTTCTGCCAGAACAGGCTGCCGCCGACCAGTGTGGGAGTATCCATGAACCATGGCTCGGTAAATCCTATGGAATAAAGCTTTTTCAGCTTTCCGTATTCCACGTTCAGGTCAAGTCTCTGGGCGTTTCCCATTAAATTTGGTATCTGCAGTCCCAGAGTAAAGACGAATTCATCCCTGGCGCTGTAGGCCGCCCCGGCTGAAAAAGTTCCGGTGCCCGCTTCTTTTTCCGTGACCTCAAAGACCAGGTCCACATCATCATTACCGATGGGTTCGAAATTTGGCATCACCCCGTCAAAGAAATTCAACTGCATGATTTCTCTCTGGGAACGCATCACAAGGGATTGGCTGAAAATGTCCCCTGGAAAAACTTTAATTTCCCGGCGGATCACCTTGTCCTTGGTCTTGGTGTTTCCCCGGACATGGACTTTATTAATGTGCGCTATCCCGCCTTCCAAAATGGTGTAGGTCATGTTCAGGATAGAGTCCCGGTAGGTCTTTTGTTCCTGGACCTGCACGAAAAGGTGGCCGATGTCCCTGAACAGCATTTCGATTTGAAACTTTGTCGCGTCCAGCTTTTTGATATTGACTGTTTCCCCGCTGTCCACCAGTACACAACTTTCCAGCGCTTTGTCACTTACGATATCATTGTGGATAAACTTTACCTGGCCCATCAGGTACTGCGGGCCTTCAGAAACCTTGATGTTTATATCTAAAAACCGATTGCTTTTTGAGTAACCGATATCATGGGATAATACCGATGCATCCAGAAATCCATGTTCCCGGTAGTAGAGTACAAGAGAATCCAGGCTGGTCCGGAATTCTTCGTCTTTGAATTCTCCCCCTACCCCGAAGAACCAAGATTTTTTTTTGGTGGCCATGCTTTTTCGCAGTTTTCCCTCTTTCACACGGTGGTTGCCTGTGAACCGTATGTTCCGTACTTTGACTTTCTTTCCCTCCTTGATTTTAAAGGTTGCGATGATCATTGCAGATTCGCTCTCCTCTTTTTGTGATATGGTTATTTCAGTGAGGAGAAAACCTTCTTCCTGATACAGATCCAGAATATTCTGCCGCTCTCTTTCCAGAGCAGCGGGAGAGAACGGCTGTCCTTCCAGAAGCTCCATCACATCGCGCAGGGCGTCCTCGTCAAGTTCTTTGTTTCCCCTGAGCTCTGTCCTGGCAAGAATGGGCAACTCAGAAAGTTTATAAGTGAGGTACACTCCTTCCAGGGTATCCGGATACTCGACATCCACGGAAATGTCTGAGAACAAACCCATTTTATGGAGGTCCTGTATGGACTCCCTTACCCTTGATTTCATGATCTGAGGGAGATATTCATCACCTTCCCTCAGGTTTATCATGCTCAATACCCTGTCATCCGCGACGGTCCGGTTTCCTTTTACAAATATTTTCTGGAGATGGATCTTTCGGACTGAATTTTTTAAGTCCAATCCCACCTGCGCTTCGGACGGGATTATGAAAGCCAACAGGAAAAACACCATGGTTGTCCCCGGTAATCCCGTAAACCGCCTGGATGTGGCCCGGTTTTGTTGGGAAGGAATTTTATTTTTCTCCAGCATTTCCTTTTTACAATTTTTGTTTATACCCGGTAAGAAAAAAAACTTACGGTGTTAATATAAAAAAAAGATTATGAAGCCTTTTATCCCGCATATTGCCTGAACAACAGTGATTACGGGATAACCGGAGGTCGCACTGGAAGTTTAAAAGGGTGATGTCTGCCGGTTATGGCGCCGGGGGCCGTTGCTCAAGAGGCGGCCGAAACGTTGCCGTCATCGCTTTAGGAATCGGGCACGGTCATTTTCACCGTTTCTTCTTTGGAAAGCAGGCTAAACTTTCTTGGATTGAGCTTGCTCCTTGACTTCCTTTTCTTTAACCACCTCGCTCTGGAAGGTCAGGGAATCCCCTTCCCTGTCTATTTTCACCAAAGAGTTATTCTGAACATTGTTGTTGAGTATTTCTTCGGCCAGCGGGTCTTCAAGCAATTTCTGAATGGAACGCTTCAAGGGACGCGCGCCCAGGAGCGGATCGAAATCATTTTCCACAATGAGATCCCTGGCGGATTTTGAGACTTCCACCTTTATGTTTTTATCCGTCAATCTTTCTTCCAACTCTCTTATTAAAATATCCACGATCATGTGCATGTGATCCCGGGTAAGGGTCCTGAAGACAATCTGATCATCGAGCCGGTTTATGAATTCCGGGTTGAAGGTGCGCTTGACTTCCTCCTTAACCATTTTTTGCATTTTATCAAATTCATCGTCCGCGTCATTTTTAGAAAAACCCATGGAACCGCCTTTTTTCATTTGCCGGGCTCCGAGGTTGGATGTCATGATAATCAGGGTGTTCTTAAAATTTACTTTTCGCCCATAGCTGTCTGTGAGGCGGCCATCATCGAAAATCTGTAAAAGAATATTGAAGACATCGGGGTGGGCCTTTTCAATTTCATCCAGTAAAATCAATGAATAGGGTTTCCGTCGAACTTTTTCGGTGAGCTGGCCCCCTTCCTCATAACCCACATATCCTGGAGGAGCTCCCACCAACCTTGAAACAGAAAATTTTTCCATGTATTCCGACATATCAATACGGATAATGGCATCTTCCGAATGGAACAGAAAATTAGCCAGGGCTTTTGCCATTTCAGTCTTGCCGACTCCTGAAGCTCCCAGAAAAAGGAAGCTGCCCATGGGCCGCATGGCCGTGTGGACCCCCGCTCTTGACCTTCTGATGGATTTTGAGATTATCTCCAGCGCGTGGTCCTGGCCCACTATTCGTTTTTTAATCTCATTTTCCATTTTTAATAGGCGTTCGGTTACTTTACTGGCCATTTTCACCAGAGGAATGCCCGTCATTTTTGCGATGACCGCTTTGATATCTTCTTCTTTCACCTCCAGGGTCTCGTTTTTCTTGGATTCGCGCCAGGATTGTTTCATTTCATCCAGTTCGGCTTTCAGTTTTTCCTGCTTGTCCCTTTGATTGGCGGCCGCTTCATAATCCTGGTTTTCAACCGAAGCTTCCTTATCCCTGATCACTTTTTCCAGGGCGATTTCCTTTTCTCTGAGTTCAGAAGGAATGGCCAGGCTTGCCAGCCGGATCTGCGCTCCGGCCTCATCTATGATGTCAATTGATTTATCGGGTTGATAGCGGTCACTGATGTAACGCTCTGAATACTTTACCGCAGCTACCAGGGCATTATCGGTGTATTTTACTCTGTGGTGTTCCTCATATTTAGGCCGTAGTCCCTTAATAATTTCTATGGACTCCGTCATGGACGGGGCCTCCACCATGATGGTCTGAAAACGGCGTTCCAGGGCGCCGTCTTTTTCAATGTATTTTCTGTACTCGTCCAGAGTGGTGGCGCCAATGCACTGCAGTTCACCCCTGGCCAGAGCCGGCTTAAAGATGTTGGAGGCGTCCAGAGAGCCTTCTGAACCGCCAGCGCCAACGATGGTATGCAGTTCATCGATAAAGATGATGATATTTTCGGTTTTTTGCAATTCCTGGATCAGAGATTTCAAGCGCTCTTCAAATTGTCCGCGATATTTTGTTCCAGCTACAATACTGCCCATATCAAGGGTCACTACCCTTTTATCCTCGAGAATTTCAGGTATGTTTTTTTCCACTATTTTTTGGGCCAGCCCTTCAACAATAGCTGTTTTACCCACCCCGGGTTCGCCAATCAAGACCGGATTATTCTTTTTACGGCGGCTCAGGATCTGAATGACTCTTTCTATTTCAGCGCTTCTTCCAATAATTGGATCAAGGAGATCCTGACGGGCAAGGTCGGTAAGATCCCGGCCGAAATGATCGAGAAAGACGGTTTTAGACTTTTTCCTGGAGGATGAAGAACCTTCTGAGCTGGAAGCGTCTCCGCCTCTCAACACCCGTATGATTTCCTCCTTGACCCGATCGTACTCCACCCCGATGCTTCCCAGCACATTGGCGGCGGCTGATTCATTATCTTTCATAAGAGCCAGCAGCAGGTGTTCAGTTCCGATATACTTGTGTCCCATGGACCTGGCCTCCTGGGCGGCGATTTCGAGTACTTTTTTGGCCCGGGGAGTAAAAGGTATCATCTGGCCAATGGTCATCATACCGCCTGAAGTAGTGATGGATTTCTCGATATTTTTCATCAAGTCTTCCAGCTCCACTCCCAGGTTTTTCAATACGACAATGGCAACGCCTTCTCCCTCCCTGATAAGTCCCAGCAGAAGGTGCTCAGTGCCTACATAGTCATTTCCCAACCTTACCGACTCTTCTCTGGCGAGCTGCATGACCTTTTTGACTCTGTCGGTAAACATTCCGTTCATAGCAAAATTCTCCTCATCTCCATGTACTACGGACCGCAGTAAATGACACTTAATAATATAATATTTAAGCCTGTGAACCCACATATTCGGTAAGGTCTGTCGGTTACGATGCCCGATCAGGCTTCGTTACCATGACCGATAACCGACACGGACATCTTCGCCGTCGCCGACACACGTAACCGACTCCACATCGGGCATCGTCACCCTAACCGTTACCGAAAAACAGTGTAGAAATTGGAACAAATTTCAAAGATAAAAGCAACAGAGTCTAGTTTTCGTATTCCTTAAGCACCTGTCTCACCATTGCAGCCCGTTTCACATCACGTTCCTCTGGAGACAGGGGGGATCTTTCAGCCAGTTGAATATGCTCCGGGCTTGACTTTACCAGAAGGTAATTCAGCAATCGCAGTAATTCCGGGCGCAACAGATGGAAATATACTCCCAGCCGTACCCATGAACTCAGGTTGAGAAATTCGTAAAAAGTGAGGATCCGGGCACTTAACAGTACATGAAAAGCGCGGAAAACCTTGTCTTCGGCCTTGTATTTCTCTCCTTTGATGAATGACTCGGATAATTCTTCCTCCAGTTTCATGCATTTTTTCAGTTTCTCATGGAAATCCATAAAAACACCTTCCTCTGAAAGACCCAGCGATCTTCTGGAACTTATCCAGGTTAACCCTCCTTTGCCGGTTAAATCACCGGTACCGCTTCCTATCAGCCCAATGGCCTTTAAGGCTTTCATCATCTGTTCCTGTTGACGCATAAGTTGGATGGCGGGAAAATGAATTAAAGCGGATATCCTGAATCCTGAACCTGCTTTGGCAGGGTCCGCATTCAAATAGCCATATTGAGTGTCACAAGCCCATGTTTCCCGGGAAAGATGACTCAGGATTTTCTTGATAGCTTCCTTTCCAGATTTAATATCTGAAAAACCTGCAGAATAATGGGAATAGGTTAAGTGCTCTCCCATGTTAATCAAAGCCGAATCAATGCTGGAATTAGTAATGACAACGCAGGCGTCTTGTAAACCGTTCTCTTCCCTTTTGGGCTTTTCAGAGATTGTCCTGTCCCGGGGAAGAAGAAATCTTTCAGCCAGCATGGTACGCTCCCGGGTACTGCATTTATCCAGAGAGACACAGAGTTGCTGGTCATTTGTGTTAAACAGGTTCAGCAACTTGCTCTTTATTTCCCTTTTCTGGCTTTGGCTTAATGCCGGAAGAAAGGGATAAAAACTCAGATTTCTATAGAAACGGAAAGCCGAGCAGATCGTTCTGGTGCCGGGTTCTTCCGGTGTGATGCGCTCTTTAAGCCAGGGCACAGGTCCGGTAAATAGATCAGCGAGGTCCATTTCCACCTTCCAGTCTGATTATTTCCCGTTTTAATTTCAGGGCATCTTCAAATTTCTCCTGCCTGACTGCTCTGGATATGAGTTCTCTCAGCCGGGCGATTTTTTCAGATTTCCGGACTTGGCCATTTTCATGGCCGGCGGGCTGCCGCAAGCCGGTGTGCTTAATACTGCTATGAATTTCGGTTAAGTAACTTCTCAGTTCCAGGGTAAAAATTGTGTAGCAGTTCTGACAGCCAAGACTTTTTCGGGCCAGGAACTCATCCCAGGTAAAACCGCAATGTGTGCAGATTCTAATTTTAGCCATGGATTCAGGATTCCATGTTGATTTTTCCATCGTGCAGAACATACTGGTTTTCCGCCAGGGAAGCCAGTCCGGAGTCGTGGGTGACTAAAACAATGGTAATGCCCAGGTTTTTATGGAAATCGCTCAGAAGTTTATGCAGTGATTCCTTGTTTGTTTCGTCCAGGTTTCCCGAGGGCTCGTCTGCTAAAAGCAGCCTGGGTTTGTGAATAAGTGCCCGGACCAGCGCCAGCCGCTGCCGCTCTCCTCCCGATAATTCAGAAGGGAGATGCTTCAGACGGTGTTCCATCTGCACCAGGGAAATCAGTTCCTGTCCATAGGTTTCGTCCTGCCGGCTGACGTTGCCGGAAATAGTTATGGGCATCAGAACATTTTCCCAGGCGGTAAAATCAGGAAGCAGATGATGGAACTGAAAGACAAATCCCACTTCCCGGTTTCTGACGCCGCTGAGTTTCGTGTCTGAAAGACTGGTCACGTCTTCTCCTGCAAAAAACATCTGGCCCGAGGTGGGTGTATCCAGAAAACCCATGATATGCAGAAGTGTGCTTTTTCCCACGCCTGAGGCGCCCCGGATGGCGAGGAACTGCCCTTCAAAGACTTCAAAATCCAGGTTTTTTAAAACTTCAACGCGCGTTCCCACATCCTTAAAGCTCTTATGAATTGATTTTAAAGAAATGAGGCTCTGGTTTGACATGTTTGTTTTACTCATATCGGATGGCATCGACCGGACTTTGCCTGGAGGCCTTCAGAGCGGGAATAATGGTGGCCAGGACACACAACGCGTTGGTGATCGCCATGACAGCCACGACATCTCTCATATAGGGCACGACCGGCAGGATGGTGACAAAATAAACATCTCCCGGAAGGGTAATAATGCCGAATTTCATCTGAACGTAACAACTCAGCAGGCCCAGGATCAATCCCGCCGCCGACCCGACAATCCCGATGAGCAGGCCTTCAAGCACAAAGATTACTAAAATGTTTTTCCGGGTGGCCCCCATGGCGCGAAGGATCCCGATTTCCCGGCGTTTGTCGTTGACATTCATCACCAGGGAACTGATGATGTTGAAGGCGGCAATGATTATTATTATCCCCAGCGCCAGGCCCATCAAAACCTTTTCATAATCCATCCATTTGATAAGTGTCCGGTTTTTTTCCTGCCAGTCGATGGCGGCGTAAGGGTAGCCCAACGAGCTTTCGATTTCCTGCGCAATGTCTCCGCTTTTTAGGGGATTGCTCACTCTGGCGTGGATGCCCGTAACCGTCTCTCCCAGATCGAATGTTTCCTGAGCAGCTTTAAGGCTGATATAAGCCAGGGACTCATCAAACTGGTACATGCCGGATTCAAAGGTTCCGGCCAGCACAAAGACCCTGGCTTTAGGTGCCATGCCCGGGCCCAGGGTTGTTCCCTCTCCAAACACATACAGAACGCATTTTTCTCCCACCTCCAGTCCAAGGCGGTTGGCCAGGGCATACCCCATGATGATGCCGTCCCTGTATTTTTCCCTGGAATCAAGCAGGGAATCAAAGCGGTATACTCCATACTTTATATGGTTTGTCAAACTGATGATATTCCGGCTTGAGTCCGGATCTATGCCGAACACTATGCCTCCGCTGAATTTTTTCTTTTTGGAAAAGACGGCCTGGGACATGACATAGGGGGAAGCGGCGATTACTGATTGGTGGTTTTTCACGAAGCTCAACAGAGAGTCGTGGTTCTCCATGGGTTCATAGTGGTAGAGGTTTAACTCAAAATGGGCGTCTTTTCCCATGAGCTGTTTTTTTACTTCTTCTTCAAAACCATTGCTGGCGCTCAGGACAAAAATCAAGAGCCAGGTCCCAATCCCCACGCCCATGCCGGAGAACAGGGTGATAAGGCCTGAGGACAGGTTTTTGCGCTGGGCCCAGAGGTAGCGGCGGGCGATGGTAAGCTCGAATTTGTTCATGAAGTTGGGTAGAGTAGTGGGGAGTGGGGAGTGGGGAGTAGGGAGTATTGGATTGTGATAATTGTTAGGTATAAGGTGTGAGCCGCCGTCGCTCCTGCGGAGTTTCCGTCTTCGTCCCGCTTTGCGGGTCTACGCCGGATAAAATAGCGGGTCAAGGGTGTGAGGAAACAACGGTTTCTTGGATCGATGTATACAACGGCCTTCATCATTTTCTCAAAACTCCCTACTCCCTACTCCCCACTCATAACTATTAATCCAAGACCAATTCCTATTCCGGTCTCAACAAAGGAAACAGCAATACGTCTTTGATATTGGGGGAATCCGTCAAAAGCATCACCAGGCGGTCGATTCCCATTCCCACACCTCCAATCGGAGGCATGCCGTATTCCATAGCCTTGAGAAAGTCCTCATCAAGAGGATGGGTTTCTTCCTCGCCGGCCCTTCCTCTTTCGATCTGCTGTTCCAGGAGTTTTCTCTGAAGCAGCGGATCGTTTAGTTCAGAATAAGCATTGCCCACTTCCCAGCCGTTGACATATGGTTCAAACCTCTCAACACAATCGGGATCATCACGGTGGATCTTGCACAGCGGAGTGGTTTCCCGGGGGTGATCGGTAATAAACACTGGCCCCAGAAGGTTTTTTTCACAGTGTTCCTCAAACAGCGCCTGGATTGCCAGACCCCGCAAAAAGCCGCCTTTGAGTTCAAGTCCTGATTTCTCCGCTTCATGTTTCAGATCTTCATCGTCAAGACTATCTACGTCCAGTGAGGCATGGACTTTCAAGGCTTCTTTCATTGTCAAGCGCGGCCAGGGCGGTTTTAGGTCGAGGCTTGTGCCCTGATAGATGACAGCGGTGCTTCCGGTCACTTCCCGCGCACAGTCCGCATAGATATTTTCGAAATGCTCCATCATGAGATTATAATCTGCAAATGCCTGATAAAATTCCAGGATGGTAAATTCGGGATTGTGCGTCCTGTCCATTCCTTCGTTCCGGAAGTTTCTGGAAAACTCAAATACGCGGGAAAAGCCCCCTACAATGCAGCGCTTAAGGTACAACTCGTTGGAAATGCGAAGAAACAGATCCATGTCCTGGGTATTATGATGGGTAACAAAGGGCCTGGCGTTCGCGCCGCCGTAAAGAGGCTGAAGAACCGGTGTTTCCACTTCCATAAATCCATTATCCATGAGATATTTCCTGATGGTATGGATAATTTTTCCTCTCTTGTAGAAAGTGTCCCGCACGGGATCATTCAAGGCAAGGTCCACATAACGCTGCCGGTAGCGGGTTTCGGTATCGGTGAACTCGTCGAAAATTATTTTCCTGCCGTTCTCCATCTTTTCTTTGGGAATGGGAAGAGGTCTCAGCGCTTTGGCCAGCAACTGAATTTTATCGGCCAGTATGGTATATTCTCCAGTCCGGGTGAGAAACATTTTTCCTTCAACTCCTACCCAGTCGCCTATATCCAGCAGTTTTACCAGTTCATATTGCTGTATTCCGGAAATATCCCTGGTTATCATGCATTGAATGCGTCCATGGCCGTCTTTGATATGGGTGAAGGTCATCTTTCCCTTGCGGTTAAAGCGCACAATTCTACCCGCATAGGAGACCCGGGTTTCCGTCTGCAATAATGCGTCCTTCTGTTCCTTGAGTTCGACGCTGGTGTGGCTGAAATCAAAACCGTATGGATAAGGTTCGATTCCCAGCTCGCGAATTCCGGCCAGTTTGTCCATCCTGGCCTTTACCTGGTCATTCATTTCCAATGGCATTATGCGTCCTTTGTGGGCGTTTCAATGAAAGATAAAAGAAAAGCGTCAATAAATGCGTCGATGTCTCCATCGAGGACAGCTTTGGTGTTGGAGGTTTCGCAATTGGTTCGCAAGTCTTTTACCATGTTATAAGGATGCAGAACATACGATCGGATCTGGCTTCCCCATTCAATCTTCAGTTTTGGTCCCTGTCCCGCCTGTTTCTCGGCTTCAAGTTCCTCCCTGTACCGCTGGTATACTTTGGCCCTTAACAGCTTCAAAGCGTTGGCGCGGTTTTTGTGCTGGCTGCGTTCTGATTGGCAGGTGACTACTATGGAAGTGGGAATATGAGTCATGCGTACGGCGGAGTCGGTTTTGTTCACATGCTGGCCCCCCGCTCCCGAAGCCCTGAAGGTATCTACTCTGATGTCATTTTCCTCCAGGCGGTATTCTACTTCTTCTACAATGGGGTATACTGCCACTGCGGCAAAGGAAGTATGACGGCGCGCGTTGGAATCGAAGGGAGAGATCCGAACCAGGCGGTGAACCCCGATTTCCGCTTTCAGGTAACCGAAAGCGTATTCGCTGTTTACTTCAAAAGTTACGCTTTTAATTCCGGCCTCTTCCCCAGGCTCATCATCAATGACAGAGTATGATATATTTTTCCTTTCGAACCAGCGTTTATACATGCGCATGAGCATCTGGGCCCAATCCTGTGATTCTGTGCCTCCGGCCCCGGGATGGATACTGAGAATGGCGGGGCGGCTGTCGTCTTTGCCTCCCAGCATTTTTTTTAATTCCAGCGCTTTTATCCGGTTTTCTAATGATTCGCAATTTTCTTGAATCTCTGAAAGTGCCTTAACATCATCTTCCTCGCGTGCTATTTCTTCTAAAAGAACGGCATCTTCGATTTCAGAGTTCAGGCTTTCCCATTCATCAATCCATGATCTGAGGATTTTTATTTCTTTTTGAACTCCAGTTGCCGCTTGAAGATCTCCCCAGAAGTCCGGCGCCTGTGATTTGCCTTCCAGTTCAGACAGCGATGTAAGTTTACCCGGGATGTCAAAGATACCTCCGGAGTTCAGAGATCCTTTTTTGAAGTTCGGCTAAGTTCATTTTTGGGAATTTTGATTTGGATCGTTCTTCTGAAATAACGAGGGATAGTCCAGTTTGCGGGCTTCCTTGGTATGGCCCAAATGAAGCAGTTCGGCGCAGTCCGCACAATAAGCCAGTTCCTTATCAATAGTAAACTCTTCTATGGCGTCATTGATTCCGCATTTAGTGCATTTTGGGGGACCTAAAATACCCCTTTTGAAAATATGTTGCTCATCCAGTTCCCTGGCAATCCTTTCTACCAGTTCTTCAGGCGTTTCTTCTTTGGAGAGCCCTTGCTTCCTGTGCTGTTTGTCGCTTCCTACAGCAGCTACCGGCGCGTTTTTATCGCCGCGTTTGATTATCCTCTCTGAGTTGGCGGGAATTTCGTGAAAAAAAAGTTTTTTTAATTCGGATAAAGGAAGTTCTTTCCGTTCTCCTTTCTTTTTTAGTTCAGCGGAAGCTTTGCCTTTTTTCTTGTCTTTCTGCTTGTCAGCGGGTTTCTTTTTCAGGAT
>JBHPJW010000038.1:0-24355 GCA_042567505.1 Fibrobacterota bacterium | reverse complement strand
AACGCTGTTAATCACCGGGGCCAGGGCGCCTTCCGCGCCAGCCTTCAGGATGGCGATGGGAGCTACCATGGTTATAAATATGGTGGCAAACAATTTTGCCACCTCCAGAATGGGCTCCCAGGTGAATCCGTTGCCGTTCCTGGTTTCCTTCCTGGTTATTTTCCAGGATACAAAAGCCAGGATCAGAAGGGAGCACACCTGAAAGAACACTCCTTTGGTCATGAGTCCTGTTCCGTAGGCGTTTATGAAAACATGATCGGGGTTTTCAATATCCGATTTCCAGATGCCGGAGATGACTACCGCGCAGACTACCCCCAGGAGGAGAATGAAATTGGCCTTTCCCTCAAGACCGAGTTTTTCTTTACTCTCTTCTTCGGGAGGGGTTTCCTTTTTATAAAGCACTGTATCGATGACAAAGTACAGAACCAGCAAAATGGCCGATACAAAGAGCATGGGAGTCAGCATGTGGGTGGTTGTCCAGAAAAAGCTTACCCCTTTTAAAAATCCCAGGAACAGCGGAGGATCTCCCAGCGGTGTTAAGGAACCGCCGACGTTGGCAACCAGGAAAATGAAAAACACAACGGTATGGACGCGGTATCTGCGCCAGCTGTTGGCGCGGATAAGCGGTCTTATAAGCAGCATGGCGGCGCCTGTGGTTCCCATCCAGGAAGCCAGGACCGTGCCGATTATCAGAATGCCCGTATTTACCCGGGGCGAGCCCCTCAGGCTGCCTGTGAGCCGGATGCCTCCGGCAATGGTAAAAAGCGACAAAAGGAGTACGATGAAAGGAATGAATTCTCCAAGGTTTACTTCAAGGAAATAGAAAAGGCCCATATGTCCGCCATGGGCCACAGTAAAGGGAATCATGAAGACCAGCCACCAGAACAGAGAAATTTTTCCGTAGTTATGATGCCAGAAATGCGAGGCTACCAGCGGGAAAATAGCGATAGAAAGCAGGATTCCCAGGAAGGGAAGGCACCATATCAATGAGACTTCCGAGCCGTTTAAATGAACGTGATGTTTCCCCTTGCCGTGTCCGTCATGTTTATCTTCGGTAGCGGCCGTATGATGGGGATCCCCGTGCCGTGCCTTTTCCGGATGCGCGTCATCTTCATCACCGGCCTTACTATCATGATCCGCGGCTAAGGCGTCGGATGAAGATGCCTCGTAATCCGGTGCTGCATGCGTATCCCCGGACACATCGGCTGCCTGGTCGATGTCGATTACTGTTTGTTGGCCTGGTTTGGCAGCAGACAGAATTCCCACCCACAGAGCTAAAGTTATGATAAAGAGCCATTTATTTCCCATAATACACTGTCCTTTGCTAAAAGTAGGCCCAGGCTAAAATCTTATCATATTTTGGACTGGAAGTACAGAACTAAAAGGTGTGAGGACTGGCAAAGCCATGTCAAAAACAATTTAAATCTTTTTCTTGTAAAAAAAGTAAAAAGGGGCGCCTGCCAGGGCCAGACCCAACACAAAGACGTGCCACAACAGCAGGATTTCGCCTCCCTTATCCACACCCATTAAGAGATAGAGAGATTCCGCGGCGGCCTCCCCAACTCCGATTCCCCCGGGCGCTATCGGCAGCCCGTTTATCATGGTTAAGAGGGGCACCACAAATCCATGCTTGATGAGCGGTAGATCCACATTCAGGCTGAGCGCGGAAAAAATAAAAACCAGCAGGATACAGCCGTGAATAACCAGGGTCATTAAAAAAGTGATAAACAGGGTGAAAGGATAGACACGGTAGACCTGGAAAGCGTCAAAAAGGCCCTTTATTACCTTATTGCCAGGCAGTTTTTCTATTGAAGGGTGGTTCAGCAACGGGGGAGCGAAAGGAGTAAAAAAAAGTATCGCTATCAGTACGGCCGCTAAAAAAGTGCTGAGGTAATACCAGCTGTTCCAGATTAATGATGGATGGGTAAAGGCCAGGCGGAAATTCATGAGTATGCCTATAATACCCCAGCAGAGCAGCGCGTACACACCGACTATGCGGTCTATGACGATTGAAGATAGCGCCATGCCCTTTTGAGAAGGCGTATCGCGGTAGATATAGTAACCTTTGACAACATCACCACCGGTGCCGCCTGGCAGAACGGTTACAAAAAAAAGGCCGATCATGTGGAGAGAAAACACGGTGGAAAATTTTACCTTAATGCCTCCGCATTTCACCAGGATGTACCACCTGATGCCGCCAATGGTTACCAAAAAAATATATATTCCCGCCCCAGAAAGGAGATACAACGGATGATCTATGATCGCCTGCTTAATGAGAAAAAGATCGATTCCTCCCTTTTTTATCAGGATAAAAAGGATGGCAATCGCAATGGCCGGCTTAATCAGGTTTTTCAGGAGTTTCATTTGTCGATATTTTGTTATAGTACCGGGTCATAAAGCAGGGAGTTTTGAGTGGGGAGAGGGGAGTAGGATTCTGTCACGCCGGGCATCCATCCTCCGTAGCAGTAAGAATCCTACTCCCCACTCCTTTCTCCCTGCTCCACACTCTCAGATTCCTCCGAAGAGCTAAATATATTTAATTGCCTCAGAGAAACCGGCCTGAAGCTCCTGCGATGGGCAGGCGTAAGTCCGTGATGCCGTATGGCCTCTATATGCTTCTGAGACCCGTATCCCTTGTTTGTATTAAAGCCGTATTCAGGGTATTGCGAGTGCAGTTCGAGCATCTGCCTGTCTCTTGTCACCTTGGCCAGAATGGAAGCGGCCGCGATGGAAGCGGACAGGCCGTCTCCCTTTATCAGGCAGCGCTGGGGAACATCCAGGGAAGGAATCGACCTGTTTCCATCAACCAGCACCAGGTCTGGTGAGCATCCGGCGTCTGCTACCGCACGCTTCATAGCTGTCAGGGAAGCCTGAAGGATATTATATTCATCAATCTCAGCTGGAGAACATTCTCCTATTCCATAAAATACAGCCTTTTCCTTTATTATCGTGAACAGCTTTTCCCTGCGTTTTTCTGGTATTTTTTTTGAATCATTAACTTCGGGTATGGGATTATTAAGGTCAAGAACGGTACAGGCGGCAACCACATTCCCGGCTAAAGGACCCCGGCCCGCCTCGTCAACTCCGGCCAGTACAGGAAACTTTTTTCTAAGGCATATATCGTGCTGCCATAAACGGTTGTAATCTAATTTTGAATTTTGAATTTTAAATTCTGAATTATATGCCTGCTCTGGCGGGATTAAAGAAGGATCACGCTGTTGAATGTGCCCATTTCTAAAAACCGCATTGTTTTTGCTCCCAGTACTTTTTGGATTTGCCTTCATCGATTTAAAATTCAGAATTCAGAAGGTTCCTTCTGAATGCATCTATGCCTTCCAGGCCATCATCAGCCGGCCTCAGTATTCCCTCTGCATAGCCCTTCACAACGCGCCAGAGACAGTCGTGTTCTATCTTAAGCACCCTGGCCGCCAGCTCCTCCGCCGTTTCTCCGGGGATCACTTCCGTGGCGCGCTGCATGATAATGGTTCCCTCATCATACACTTCATTCACCACATGAATGGTGACGCCGGAATACTGGCAGCCCTTGTTTATCACGCCCTCATGCACTCTTCCCCCATACCAGCCGGAGCCCCCGAAGGAAGGCAGCAGGGCGGGATGTATGTTGATAATGCGGTTGGGCAGACTGCGGATTACTTTAAGCGGCACCTTCCTCATGTATCCTCCCAGTACGAGAAGATCCGGTGCATGAACATCCACCAATTCCAGTATTTTCTTTTCCACGCCTTCTTCACTCCCTTCGGTTCTGGTGCTGACATGATAGGCCGGAATATTGTTTTCTCTGGCGGTCTGTATTGATTGTGAAGTACTGTTGTTGGAAAGGAAAAAGGCCGGTTCGACCGCCAGGGTTCCGTCCTGCATGTGTTTGAGGACTGCAAGAAAATTTGAACCTCTGCCGGAGGCGAAGAAAGCTGCTTTGTAGGCCATGGTTTATCTCCTTTAATCAATGAGAGCAGTAACTGTTCTCTGTTCTTCGGTAACGGTGAGGGTGACGATGCCCGATCGGGTTTCGTAACCCTCACCGAAAGACGTTTCCGCCCAAATCACAACAGTCCTTCTTCCCTCAACTTGCTTACTATTCCGATGGCAGAAGCGCTCTTGTCCATGGTATAGATATGCAGCCCCGGAACTCCTGACTTCAGCAGTTCCCTGCACTGCTCCAGGGCGAATTCAATACCAAAATGAACCAGGGCCTCTTTGTCTCCCTCGGGAAGCGCGGCGATTCCCTGCTTTAATTGATCGGTAATAGTGGCCCCGCAGATACCGGCCAGCGTTTCCATCATTTTCACGCTGTATAGGGGCATCACTCCGGGAAGGATCGGCAGGTTTATCCCCGTGGCCCTGCATCTTTTTACAAAGTCAAAGAAGTACTGGTTGTCATAAAAATAATTGGCGATGATATACTCTGCTCCATTATCCATTTTAAGTTCAAGGTACTCAATGTCTTTCTCCCTGCTTTCGGCATCGATATGTCCTTCCGGATAACCTGCCGCGCCAAGGCAGTAGTTATAACGCGGCCTGATATATGCCAGGAGATCGGTGGCATGGGCCATACTCTGGGGATGGGGTGTGAAACGCTCCTTATCATGGGGCGGATCTCCGCGTACTACCAGGAGATTGTCAATTCCAAGGTCACGGTAGACATCAAGCACTCCGGTAATGTCCTCCGGCCCCAGTCCGTAACCTGCGAAATAGGCAATGACGTCAATACCTTTTTCCTTTGTCAGCTTTTCTATAAGCTGCCGCGATCCTTCACGGGTGGAGCCGCCGGCGCCAAAGGTAACGGAGAAAAAATCCGGCTTCAGGTCCGCCAGATCGTCAATGGCCCTGTCAAGGTTTACAGCGGCCTTTTCTGTTCTGGCCGGGAATAATTCAAATGAAATAGTTGGTCCTTTACCGGATTTCCAGATATCGGATATTTTCATAAAATCCTCCTCTTGGTCACTGCTGCGGAAAAAATAGTTATTTCTGAATCGGCAGTCGGTGGTATTTTGGTTTGTGGGGAGTGGAGTGTGAGGTTTCATTAGTCATTAATTGAAGATAATCTCCAACTAATGACTGATGACGCGCCCAATTCCAAAGGAATGATAAATAAAGGCGCTAATGACAAATCGCACTTCACACCGGAATCCAATACCACAATATTCCAAACCGGAGGGTAATGAGCCCAATTGTAGGGCAACGTCACAATTGTTAGCTTTCACTCAGGCAGCAAAGACTTATGATCAAGACAAAAGCAGGCCTTTTCAGCATATTCTTTTTTCTCTGCCATTGTATTGAAGTATTCGGTTTCACGGGCCCCGCTGATTTTATCATTACCCTGAAGCGATCTTTCCGGGACTCCGGCAGTTTCGAGAAATTGCGCAAAGACTATCTGCTCACACCAAAGTACGAGAAGGCGCTTCATGGCATGATGCCGGTGCGTGTCCCGCTTGGGCTGGGACATAGCACGGCCCGGCAGCTTCTGGAATCCGACCGCAGAATAGCCCATGTGGAACCGGATTACCTGGTGCATGCGCAGGAAATGCCTAATGATCCGCTTTTTGACAAACAATGGTCACTCTACAATCCCGCCAATGACCGCACGGATGTGAACGCGGTGGAGGCCTGGAAAATCCATAACGGGGACGGGGGTATTGTCATTGCCATCCTGGATACCGGGATAGATTATTACCACCCCGATCTGGCAGACAACTTGTGGGAAAATCCCGGCGAGGCTCCTTCAAACGGCCGGGATGATGACGGGAATGGTTTTATAGACGATGTGAGGGGCTGGGATTTTTCTGGCAACACCAATGATCCCATGGATCGCCATTTCCACGGAACCATGATGGCCGGCGTGGCCGGTGCGGTCACCGACAACAACATCGGCATTGCCGGGATGATGCCCAAGGTGTCACTCATGCCGGTAAAGGGTTTGTCCGACAGAGGATCCGGCAATTCATCAGACCTGATAGCGGCTATTTATTACGCTGTGGATAACGGCGCTGATATCATAAATGCCAGCTGGGGGGGGGGCGGATTCCTGTTCGCCATGCAGGAGGCTATTGAATATGCGGCCGACCGCAATGTTATTTTTGTGGCGGCCGCCGGCAACTACAGGCGGGACAACGATGAGAGGCCCTTTTATCCCGCTTCTTATCCATCCGATAACATTGTTTCCGTGGGCGCCAGCACCAGGCAGGACAGCATCGCCTCATTCTCCCATGTGGGAAAGGAAAGCGTGGACCTCTTTGCCCCCGGGGTGGATATTATCAGCACTTTTCTGAATGGAGGATATATGGCTAATAATGGAACTTCGCTGTCAGCGCCGCTGGTAGCGGGCTGCCTGGGCCTGCTTGCCTCAATTTCACCGGAGGCCACCTATCAGTCATACCTGAAGGTCCTGTTCAGCCAGGTAAAAAAGTTGCCGCACATGCGGAAGTATTGCGTTTCCGGAGGCAGGCTGGACGCCCATGCCCTGCTCAGGAAAAGGGGGACATTGTTTAAGACGGTAGAGACGAGCAAACATTACCGGTCGATCCTCTATGTATTGACCCAGATACTTAAGAAAGAAGAAGGAGGTAGGTAGCCATGATGAGGAACAAGCTGCTCATTTCAATATGCCTGGGCCTGGTGTTTTGCGGCCGGACCGAGGAATTGCGTGATATAAAATTTTATAACCTGGAAAAGGAATACAGCAAAACCGTTACCCATGTGTACAAGGTGAAAAAAGCCCAGGCCCTTGAGCTCAAACAGATTATTTCCGGCATGCTGTCGATATACGGCTCTCTCTATGTAAATGAAAAGACCAATGAGTTGTACCTGACCGACACAGAGGAAAAAATCAACGATCTCAGGCAGGTACTCCCTGCCCTGGACGTGTCCGGAATCAAAGCCGGGAATAACCTGGTCAGCAAATTGGTATACCTGAAGCACGAAAACGTGTCAGAGGTCATCGGCACGATAAGGCACAAGCTGTCTCCAGACGGAAGCGTTTTCGAGGTGCTGAACCTCAACGCGCTCATCATAACGGATGTCTCCAGCAAAATTGAGGAGGTGGAACAGACCCTGCAGTTAATAGATGCGCCGAATCCTCAAATTGCCGTTGAAATCACCGTTCTTGAATTCAACAACGAGCATTTTTCCAAGCTCGGGATTAACGTGTTCAACTGGCTGCAGGGCCTGAGCGTCGGCGCGAATGTCGGTTCCGGCGGACCCGGCAAGGCGGAGGCGAATGTGGCCCTGGGCAGCGGCACTCCCCAACCCATCAGCGGCGGCTTGGATAACAAACAATCCACCACCGATGGCAGCGGCAGTCTCACTTCTACCATCACCACTGATTATGGCAAAAGGTTTTATCTCGGTGCTCAACTCAACATAAGCGACCTGGTGGGATTTATCAGCGAAAACGCCGACGGAAGCGTGTTGGCCAATACCCGTTTGATTACCAGGAACAATAAGACCGCTTCAATAAGCGCCGTGGAAAGGATCCCCTACCGGTATGCCGCGGACGAGCAATCTTATGAAAGCCTCGGGCCAAGCGTAGTGGTGGCGGGGACTTCGGTAAGGGTAACCCCCACGCTGCAGTCAGACAGCCTGATTAACCTCAGTATCATTCCCTCTATCGCGAACCTGACGGGCTGGAGCCCCAAAGGTTATCCCATCGTGTTTGAGCGGTCCATCAACACCGAAGTAAAAGTAAAAGACAACACTATTTTTGTGCTGGGCGGTCTCAAGAAAAAAGAATCGGTGGAAGTCAGGAGAGGAATTCCATTGTTAAAGGACCTCCCCATTATTCAATACCTGTTTTCAGTAAAGCAGAAAGTGATTCTGGATCGCGAAGTGCTTATCTTCATTAAGCCGTCTACACAGATCTCCGCAGCGGTTTCGGCCGAGAGCTTCAATGGCCTGATGAAAAAGTATGAAGAGGCTAATAAATAAATTTTCAGTTATAAATTCTGAATTCTCAATTATGGCAACACTACCCGGATTGATGCAATTCGGATGATAGTACCCAGCGCAATAATGGATTATTACCCAATTAGTTTTAGATTCGGCTCTTTTAAAACGACCTTTTAAGCTGCCGTTTTAAAAGAGCCGAATCCAAAAAATGTTTTACCTCAACATTGATTTACGAGAAGTCCGTCTTGGTCTTTTAGCCAATGCCATAGCTTAATATCTTCCGCGCAATGACGATTGATTAATTCAGCGGCCATTTCATTGTGTTCCTCAGGCATACCCGGCAAGGTCCGGGCATTACGCATGACGTTTTCACCGGGTTCATAACCAGTGATATCACAAAACGTTTGATAAAAAGCGTTAATATTCTCTGTCATACCAAGCAAATGGATCTGGCTCTTAATAACTGCCTTAGCCTTTTTGAAGTCCGGTTCACCACAAATTCGACGGCATTGAATATTTGCTTGCTCCGGATATTGCTCATAAACCGATGCCATAAAGTTTTCAAAATTCCGCAGCTTGCAATATGGCGGATAGGTCATTTTAGTCCACTGATTTTCTGGTACAAAACAGGCCCATGTTTTATAACGGTAAGAGGAACGCCAGCGATCAT
Organism: Fibrobacterota bacterium; assembly: GCA_042567505.1. Lineage (GTDB taxonomy): Bacteria > Fibrobacterota > Fibrobacteria > UBA11236 > JADFYW01 > JBHPJW01. The sequence continues at coordinate 15,783 of JBHPJW010000038.1, read as the reverse complement.
AAGGATTGCGAATCACGGATATTACCAGATCGTTGCCAGTACGAAATTTAGCCATGTCAGGTAGATTGATATGATCAGTAGCCAAACAAATATGCTCTAGTATTTGCGCCGGAAAAGTATCCATCTCCTGGTAGTATTGTAACCCCCATAAAACCGACATATAACTATAGGTTTCAATCATGTTATCAAGCACCAAACAGCATCCTGTACTTTCTATATGAGGCATCAATATCAACGGCTTGCCTTCCCTGCGCATTTTGCCGCCCTTATAACCCTGTAAGGCATCCACTGCCTGATCATAATTTTGGTTTAGAATCAGAGCCCTATTGTACCAGAGATATTTTTCGGCATCTTCTTTGTTAGCCAAATGCCACGGCTCCAGTATTTTAAGTGCCAATTTCATATATCCGGATTCCATATAAAGGCGAGACAATAGTTTTAATATCTCAGGAGTAAACTCAAAATTGGGTATTTGTTTCAGTCTGTTAATGAGATCGACAGCCTTGATAAGTGCCTCATTTCTGTTTTTCCGCTGCTTATAGTTGTTTGTATAATAGACTGAATACAAAACGCTCAGTAACGACTCAACAAAAAAAACATGGTTGGTTTCATTAACCAGTGATTCAAATAAATGAATAATTCTGTCCGGGCTGTGTTGCCAAATGGCGAAGGTTATTATGGACTTAGAAAAGTCGGGAAATTCTTTGAGAATATCCATACCCAAGCGCTCTAACAACAGGGAAAGTACATGTGTGGAGATACCCAAACGTGCAGCGGCCTGTAAGTATTCTGGAAAACTATGCTCCTCACTCAACAGGCGAACCGGTAAGGAATTTAAAATAGTTTTGGCCTGCTCTCTAAACTCTAAAATCTGTCCCTCAAACAGAAGTCGAAGCTCCTTGTTTAGTATAAGTTTCTCTTGCTCTGGTAGAAAATCCCTGAGAAACGTTAACTCAGCATCCAGCCTTAAGCGCATTTCTCCTGTCAGGCAAGCATATCTTTCCAACCAATAAATGATTTTTTTTAGCGGTATATTAGGGGATTGCGCATTTGGCAAATTCAAATAAGTTGGCTTGACCCAATATTCCCAAATATCCTTCCCAGGCCAATTTAGGGGCTTATGAGGATAAATTCTATTTGACATTATTTAAGTTATGACCTTTTAAACTATTTAAATGGTGAAGATATATTCAAACGAGGAATTTGGTAAAATTTGAGCATTCTTATCCAGGAAGAGGCGCTCCAAAGAGGTACTTATGAAGCTGTACAAACAATAAGTCCACTAAAAGGAGGTCCCTCATTATTAAATATACTTTTCCAAATACAGAAGATTCTTTTTTAAACTCGAAAAATCCCCATCTAAACCTCGTAATAAAAGGGGTTGGGCCATGGTGGCTAAACCAGCAGGAGAAGTGATTCAAGATATGTTCGAGGAAGCGATGCGGCGTGACCCGCAACCAAAACGCAGATGGGTAGTTCTTATAGATGGCCAAGTGGCGCAGTTAAAGATTATCAAAAAGGTAACGAAAAAAATGAAGGTCAAGGCGACTATCATAATGGACTTTGTTCAAATATTTGAATATCTCTGGTAGGCAGCTTATTGCTTTCACGATGAACAAAGCCAAGAGGCTGAAGAGCGGGTAATGGAACGTGCTTTGAGAATTGCCGGAATTACCTGATGACGGCTAATTTACCTTTCTTCACCAGGCCTTCCGGCTTGATGGAGACCGCATAGAGATATACACCGGTGGCCACCCTGTTGCCTTTATTGTTTCGCAGGTTCCAGTCCCAGGTAGGGGTGGTGTTTTGCACCAGGGTCAGGCTGGTTCCCATCCTCTTGGAGCTGTAGACCAGGTCTCCAGTCATGGTGTAAATACGGAAATCCATGATCTTTCCGGCCCGGGCGCCTTTGAGTCCGCTCAGGTTGGCGAAGGTCATGCTGTTTTTTCTTGAGTGGTCCTGATCTGACCACTTAAATGGGTTTGGATATACATAAAACTGCTTTCTGCCGGTCACAAAAGTGAAGGTGTAATGGTCATCGGTGTCTCCGGTATCGAAAAGATACATTCCCTGGCCGTCCGAATTCCCGTCCAAGGTCAGTCCGGACGTGTCGGCCACATTATTGAAGATGGTCACTGTAACCGTATCGCCGCTGAAGAAATTGGGACTGAGCTTTATAAGCAGGGTGGTGTCCCCGTTGGCAAGCGTTAAAGATCGAAGGTTGAAACGGGAGCCCTGGTTGTAAACTGATGTAATCCTGACGGTACGGTTGGAATCCGAAGCCAGTAAATTGGCCGTGTCGACAGAGATTATCCTGGTTCCCAGTCCCGGGTGCAGGTAATCGTAGACCAGGGGACTGTTGAAATGAATTTCGATGGGATTTTCAGGATCAAAGGTATTGGAACCGTCTTCAGGCTCCGTGGAAACGACCCGCAAATAGGAATTATCCACTGTGAGTGTGAAAACGGAATCATCGCTGCCGGGCGCCTGCACGATTTTAGCCAGGCTCAGATCAAGAGCGTTGCCGGCGGAATCCGTAATTTGATTGGAAACATGGATTCTGATAATGTCACCCGGTACGAAGGACCCGGGAAGGGGTCTCACCCCCAGGGAATCACTGGCAGCAGTATACCTGGGAGAAAAAACCAGCGAGTCCACCAGCGCGGGAGAGCCGGTCCGGTAAAAAACCCTGTCAAAATATTCCGGATAATAACTTTCAATGGGGCTGGAATATCCCCGCTTGGCTGAATCCAGGGCTGAGTAAATTCGTATGGTGGAGGTATCGATGGTATTATCGAGCACAGGCTCGGAAAAAGCGAAGATGATGCTGGTCTGGCGGTTAACCTGGCTCAGGAGGGTGTCCTGGTCTGCCTGCAGGGTATCGTCGCCCGTCTGGGAAATCTTGAACAGGTCCGGTGTAATCAGGCCGGTGATGGTTGATATGGCCACGGTCGGCAGGTCGATATAGCGAAACTGAAAAGGTACAGATAAAAGGGGAGTATTGAGATCATTGGTATGGATATAGAGAGTATCCTGTATCAGGGAATCCCCTTTGAGTGAATCGGAAAAGAAATAAAACATCACGCTCAACTGGTTTCCCTGGGCGAGCGTAATGGGATCAGGCAGGTTGTTCAGGTCGGTAGCTCCATCGACGAGGATGGACCTGGGTCCCTGCAGGGGACTGTTCCATCTCAGCTCATAGGTAAGCCATTCTGAATTGTCCCACCTGGTGAATACTGAATCGATCTCAAGGAGCCCTGTTCCCATGTTGGATACTGTGATGGTGTCCCTGCGGCTGCTGGCGTCGGAGCTCAGCACAAATGGTTCAGAGGAATTGAGGCCCTCCAGACTGCTTTGGAACAGGTTTTTATTGGCCTCGGAGGTGTCCAGATAGGGATATTCTACTGCTATCACGTACTGGGAAAACGCGCCGAGGGAGTCTGTCAACCTGATGAGCATGTGAGGATGATTCCTTAAAAACAGGTGGGAAGCTTCAGTCCCAGAATACACTGCTCCGGAATCATAGCAGTCTAACTTTCCCCGGGAGCAGTCTTCCGGAAGGACCATCACTATCAATTCTATGGACGGAACCGCCTCCTCGGCCGAATAAAAATCTGAATAATAGAGATCCAACTCCATAGTATCCCGGAGGTTAATAAGAATTCCGGTATCCCTGGCAAGGTCCGTTACCCTGTCAAACAGGGAGCCTTGAACGGAGCAGAGCAGAGAATCCAGAACGGGAGAATGGTTGTATTCTACCTCAAAGGCCAGGTCAATCGCAGTGTCGGCGTCCCTCAGGCGGATCACGTAATCTGAGGCCGGTTGGCCCTTTTCCCCGGCCAATTCAAAAAATAGAGTGTCTCCCGGCGCAACCCGGCCAGCCACAAGTTGACTGCCGTCCTTAAACACCTCGAGATCCAGGCTGTCCTCACCGGGATCAAAAAAAACAAGTCTGGCCCGGGCAGTATCGTCCGCATGTATCATATGAGAGGAGCCCTGTTGTAGCACAAGGGTATCAGCTCCCCCTGAGGAGGGATCATACCGTCCTCCCACCTCGCCGCCGCGGTTTAAAAAAAGTTCCGCAAATAACCCCGGAGGCTGGTTTATATAATCAAAATAAAAAACCGTACTGGTAACGGTATCGGGATCCACCAGTAAAACCTCGTATTTAACACTGTCCATTTTATAATCGGAAAACATGACAAGCTGATGATTTTCTCCGATGGTCACCATGGAGTCTAAAATAGACTTGTCATTTACTAATATCCGAATTTGGAGAATTGTATCGTTCTGGTCATAGTACAACAGGTTGAGTAAGGCGGTATCTCTCGCTGTTGCCGTTGAGATTGAATTTACTTCCAATGCCAGCGTGTCCCGTCCCGCTGTCACTTCAGTTCTGTTCCTGATGAATTCAGCGGATACTTCGGGCACGACATTCAGGTAATTCAAGCTGAGGCTTTCGGGTTCCGCCTTCCATCCCAGAGAGTCCTCGGCTGTTATGGTGAGGATGAGCCCCTCAACAGGAGAATGAAAGACAGGAATATTTACCGAACTCCTGAAGGTGCCGTCCCCCTGCATGGCCGGCGCATGATCAAGGATTTCATTGGTCAAGTAAGCATAGGTAAAGGAAAGACCGCTCTGGTTATCCGGATCAAATGCCGAAGCGAAAATCCTGAGACTGTCCCTTCTGACAAGCAAATCATACCTGGCTAAAGAGTTATAGGCGACAGTTCCGGCGTTACCCAGCTCTAATGAATCTATCACAGCGGGGTGGGGTTTTATGTTATAAGTGATTTTTAGGCTGTCCGCGACCGGCGTGGAAGTGTTTGAGAGAGAGACTGTTTCCAGGGCCAGTTTATATTTTAAATAGGCGAAATCACCCTTGACGGTGGAAGTTAAGCTTCCCGTTTCGGGTACAGGAAAAAACGCATCAGAAGGCTGGTCAAAATCGCTGTTCCGGCTGAGGGACAGTTCCATGGTGATATGAGCGGAAGGATTCAGGGAAACGCTGAGTATCTCTGCTGAATCAGTCGAAGCATCAAAGGTATAACCTATGTCAGGGTTTTCTAATGGCACCGCATTACTGATGAATATGGCTGTGTCATGATAGATGTTTGATTTTTTCCAGCAGCCCATCCTGGCCTCAAAATTATGGTCAAACACCACTACCATGTCTCCGAAATCATTCACAGCCACATTAGGAACCCTGGTATTATGCCATGGGGCCCAGCCCTGGCCAACGTCGAAAGTTACCTGGGAGCCATACAGGGTTGTGTCGAATCTGGAGGCAGTATTGATTACCGTCCCGGAACGCTGGAATAAAGTTCCTTCCGGAAAAATGTTTCCGCTTGTGTTGAACAGTCCGCCGTACCATGAAAAAACGATATAGTTGTTGGACACGGCCACGTCCGGGTGATAACAACCCACTGATCCGGGGGTCAACTCAACTTCTGTCCCCAGAGGGGATGGATTGAGTATGTCAACAGTATTATAAAATACGGATGCTCCCTTGCTGTAGGTTATGACGAATTCATTTGTGTCAAGGGCCGCGGCCCCATACAGCCTGTAAGTATGGTTGGGATAGTCCCATACCGTGATACTCCCGGATACCAGTTGAGTGGGCGCCATTATCTGTGCCATGGATTCGCTATAGGCGGCGCCATACAGAGTATCCACGCTTGTGTTGCCCTCTCTCCACATGATCATGGCATTTCCGGCGGAATCCACGGCTACGGCAAAGTCCCGCATAAAGACCGCAGACGGCCTGTTGATGGTCGCCTCACTTGTTGTTCCGGCCTCCAGGTCTTCCCACCTTACCCGGGCGGAGGCCGGGTTACTGGTCATTTCGTAGGCCAATACCACCTTGTCCGCGTTGCTTCCCGGCCGGGCGCCCATTCCCAGGGTTCCATAATACCCTGTCAAAACGTCCGGCGTCCCCTCGGGAACATACTCGCCATATTGGGTCGGATCGGTTTTTCCCGCGGCGTCATTGTCACTGGTCCTGCGCACAGAACCGGACAATTTTAACGTTGACCAGTAAGCAGCGTAGCTGGAACCTTCGGCAGCAAAACTCAAGTATGAGGGAGGAGGCCGGAAATCCGGTTCCGTGTAAAAAATGCCGAGATTATCCGTGGGATTTTCCATGCCGGCGATAATTTCTGCGTCTTCTGAAAAGGAGGCGGAGGCCTCGGTGATGGCAATTGTCCGCACCACTATGTTGGCCTGAGGCGGATTGTAAATTGCGGCCGTTTGGGCCGAATGGGCGTCAGGCCAGGCAAGGTAGGCGATTTTAAAATTCCTGCCGCCGCTGTTTACCACAACTGGATTGGCTGCGGAAGCTCCGTTATTGCCCAATCGGTTGCATAAAAGAGCCTGATTGCGAAAGGTGAATACATAGGTGTTATATTGGGCCCCTACTTTGAGCGTGTCTCCCAAATCGGAAGCCAGTTTGCTGGTGTCCGAACTTATACCGCTTAAGTGAGCGCTGAAATCGTCCACCATCAAGTTTATGCCAAAGCTGGGAAGACCTGCCAGCAGCAGGAACAGAGATAGGAAGACAAACTTCTTTGTATACGTGTTCATATCACGTTACGTTTCTAAACCTCCGTATAAAATTGGACGCATTTTCATCCAAGACAGAGGTCTCTTTTCTCTTTTTATATACCTGGTATTCCTTAAAGTCCCTTTGCCTCAACTTCTCTAGTTTTTTCCGTTCGAGCATGGCCTCATGCAGGTCCCGGTTCTTTTTATCCACAGCTTTTTGCTGGGCATTGATCCGCCCCTTCTGAGCTTCCATATCCATCAGGAGTTTACCGCAGTAACTGACATAATGCAGGTGCTGTTCAGGAGGCAAATCCGGCAGGTTCCTGCGCTGAGACAGTAATCCGGCATGTTCTTCCCTCAATTTTGTCAAGGCAATGCGCAGGGAGTCAAGCTTGTGCAACTCCAGGCCCAGGGCTCTTTTGGCCTCGTCTTCCAGCCACTGGCGGTGGTTGAGAACGGCTTCCAGTTTAAAAGAAAATCGCTGCAACTATAATTTCTCCTTTAACTGTTCAAGCTCTCTCAAAGTGTCTTGCAGGGAAGACTTTTCTTCTATCTTCTGCATTAAAAACCGGTCGATGAACGGCTTGAGCTCAATGGCCTTGTCCAGTTCCGGGTTTGAACCCTTCACATATGCGCCCAGCTGTATCATGTCCTCCGATTCCTGGTAGAGGGCCATAAAATTCAGCAGGCCGGCCACAGCTTCTTTCTGCCTGTCGCCGGCCACATCCGCCATGCAGCGGCTCACGCTTTCCAGCACACTGATGGCCGGATAATGATTCCGGTTAGCCAAATCCCGGGAAAGGACGACATGTCCATCCAGAACGGATCGCACCGCATCGGATATAGGCTCATCCAGATCGTCTCCTTCCACCAATACGGTATACAGCGCGGTGATCGAACCCTTGAGGCTCATGCCCGCCCTTTCAAACAGCCTCGGTAATAGCGCGAAAACCGAAGGGGGGAAACCGCGGGTTGTGGGAGGCTCTCCTGAAGCAAGACCGATTTCCCTTTGCGCGAGGGCGATACGGGTAGAAGAATCCATCATTAACATCACGTCTTTTCCCTGTTCCCTGAAAAATTCAGCAATGGCGGTAGCTAAAAAGGCCGCTTTCACGCGCACAATAGCAGGCCGGTCGGCAGTGGAAACCACGACCACGGACCTCTTCAGGCCTTCTTCTCCCAGATCTTTTTCCAGGAATTCCTTTACCTCCCGGCTGCGCTCCCCTACCAGGGCCACCACATTCACGTCCGCTTCACAATTTCTGGCTACCATCCCCATTAAGATTGACTTGCCGACTCCCGAGCCGGAAAAAATCCCTATCCGCTGTCCTTTTCCCAGCGTTCTGAATCCGTCGATGGCCCTGATTCCGCTGGGCATCACCTCCTGTATTCTGTGTCTTTGCATGGGATTGGGAGGATCCTGGCGTAAATCAACCCTGTTTTGCGCGTTTAAGGGCCCCCGGTTGTCTAAGGGTTTTCCCAGTCCGTCAATGACCCTGCCAAGCAGTTCGGGACCAATGGCCATGGAAAACCCACGGCCTGTTGCCACCACGTCCATTCCCGGCCGCATGTCATCCATGGGTGTCAACGCCATGAGCAAGGTGGCGGATTCACGAAATCCCACTACTTCGGCCATACCAATATAACGGGTATCCTGATAAATCCTGCAGACCTCGCCCAGACTCGCCGGGGGTCCTGAACTCTCGATAATCAGGCCGACTACTTTATTTACCTTGCCTCTTACCGAAGGCAGGTAAAGGTCTTCCATGGCTTTTCCATAGTCTCCTGTATCTATAATAAAGGAGTTATCCTTCACTTTGCATCCCTTTCCTGTTGTATGCCTCTTGAACTGGAAGAGTAAAGATTATGGCGCGCAGAGGTCACATAGCGTGATAAAGGTATTTTTTGCCCTTCTCAAAGCACCCCGATCTTCCTGCCCGGAAAACCTGGATCTACTGGCAGCTTCGGATTTGATGTTATCCGGGTTATCTGACCTACCCTTCGCAGACGAATTTCCCTGAGGTTTTCGCCTAACCCGGATACGAGCTTTTCCCGTGGATAATTTTTGGCCTCGATAAAAGATAATGCCTCCTTGGTTAATTGGTTTCTGGCGGATTCTCCCCTTCTGCCTTTGATTTTTTTTCCTGTTGCTTTTCTGATTTATTTTTAAGCACTGTTTCAATTTCCCTTTCCATGGTTTCCAGGATAGCGGAAAGTTTCATTTCCACGGATGTACTTTCAGAGTCTACCAGGCAGGAGCCTCTCTCAATACGTGCATCTTCCTTTATTTCCACGTTTTCAATATTCTGTGACAAGGGAAGCCAGAAGTGCCTGGATTCATCAGCTGTTTTGAAATCATCGGGATTCACCTTGACCTTGATGGACTGGACCCTGGTCATGGCTTCGATGGCTGTTTTAAGCACAGGCAGGATAGCTCCTTCATGCTTGTCAATTATTTCCCCGAACACCTTCCGGACACAGGTCATGATCAGTCTCATGGCCTGTTTTTCAAATCCAAGGAAAACACCGGCCTTCTCATCTGCGATGGCCATCAGGGTTTGTTCCAGGTTTGCTTTCAGGGTATCAAGAGTTTTGTTATACTCGCTGCCGGCACTGGCCTTGCCTTCCTGTCTGCCATCCTCCCGGCCCTTGGCAAGCCCTGTGTCATAAGCAATCTTAATCTCCTGTTCAGCCTTTTTCTGCAAGGCCTTCATTTCCTCATTTCTCCGCTTTATTTGCTCCTTAAGGTCATCCAGCTCTTTTTGGAGGTTTGCGCCTGTTTTTTTTCTTCTTCCCGGAGCGTCCATAACCTTAAGGGGCAGGCTGCTCATGGAATAGCCTTTTACCCCGGGTTTTTGGGAAGAAGGTAAAATTCGGGTAATTTCCACGGAAGTGAACTTCCTTCCTTTTGGATCTTTTAAATTGTCCCCTAGTTTGGTCATGTTACTGTTCCCTGAAAGCTGGCCAGGATTGAAGATGAAGAATTTTAAATTTTGAATTCTAAATTTTGGATTATTAGCCCGTATTCTTATATAATACATGCCAACGGCATGCACTATTTTAATCTAGAATTTATAATTTAGAATTCAGAATTATTGAGACCTCACCTACCATCCTCGCTACCTACTCCTCTCTTTCTACTTCTCTTAATTACCCTACACAATAATCTCATCATCTCCGCCGCGGCCGCTGATGACTATCTCCCCGTCGTCTTCCAGGCGCCGCACCACGTCAACGATGCTCTGCTGGGACTCTTCGACATCTTTCAGGCGCACAGGGCCCATGAATTCCATATCATCGCGGATCATTTCTCCGGCCCGGCTACTCATGTTCTTAAAGAATTTCTCCTGGACCTCTTCCGGAGCGCTCTTTAACGCCAGCCCCAGTTCCTTGGTATCAATCTCCTTCATCAACCGCTGCATAGAGCGGTCGTCCAGCAGGAGTATGTCTTCAAATACAAACATCAGGTTTTTAATTTCAGTTGCCAGCTCGGGATTTTCCCTTTCCAGGTTGCCCAGAATATTTTTTTCCGAACCGCGGTCCGCGAAATTCAAAATCTCTGCAACAGACTTCACGCCTCCGATTTCAGATACATCACCACCGAACATGGTCCTGATGGTCTGTGACAAAACCCCCTCAACCTGGCCCAGGACTTCGGGAGAGATGCTTTCCATGGTGGCTATCCTGGTAGCCACATCAACCTGGACTTCCTGCGGCAAGGCCGAAAGAATTGGGGCGGCATGCTGGGCGTCGATATGGGCAAGCAGCAAGGCAATGGTTTGAGGATGCTCTTTCTGAATATAGGTGACCAGTTGGGATGGGTCCACGCCTTCCAGCAGATTAAAGCCGGTGGTTCTGATGGCATTCTGCACTCTTTCCAGAATTTCTCTGGCCTTGCGGGGGCCCAGCGCCTGTTCAAGTACTTCCTGAGCGTAATTCATGCCGCCCTGGGAGATAAACTGCTGAGCCATGGCCAACTGATGGAATTCCTCCAGGACCGCTTCCCGCATTTCCGGGGTAACGCTTTCCAGAGTAGAAATTTCCGTGGTTATGGATTCCACTTCCCCTTCATCCAGGTGTTTGAAAACCTGTGCGGAAACTTCTGTGCCCAGTGCCACCAGTATAATAGCCGCTTTTTTGGGGCCTGAAATATCAAATTTTTGTTCCCTGGCCTCTCCTTTGCCCTGGTCCTGATCCTTGTAGAAGGTCTTTGCCACTTTCTGTTCCTCCCTGTTTAATACCTTTTGTTCTTACAGGCCTTTACTGATTATCTATATTCTTATTTTCATAAAGCCAACCTTTTATAAGGGAGGCTATATTCATGGGATTCTCCCTGGTTATGGCTTCAACGCGTTCCAGTATTTCATTTTGCCTGACCATGTTCTCCGGTATTTCTTCCTCTTCGGGTTCCAGCGCGATCCCCGCATACCTGGGAACAGGCGGATTCATGGCTCTGGCAATGTTCCGGGCCAGGCTCCTGAGGAAAAGAAATCCGAATAGAATTATGGCTGAAACAATACCGAATTTACCCCAGTATTTATATACTTCTTTTCGCTCCAGGCTTGCCATTTCGGCCTGTTCCTGGTGATAAAATTCCCGGTCAAACTGCATGTTCGTCACAAACACCTCATCATCACTGTCGCCCCTGAATCCGACCGTGTTTTTTACCAGCGAAATGTATTTGTTAATTTCCTCATCAGTTCTTGGCAGGTAGGATTTTTTCCCATCTTTATCGGTTTTGTAGATGCCGTCCACCACGACCGAAACCGTTATCCTCTTCCGGGTGCCGGGAGCATTGATGATCTTTGCCAGAGTTTTATCTATTTCATAATTGGTAATTGATCCTTCACTCTGCTCGTCTCCGGTAATCGGACTGTTTTTGATAATACCATCATCCCTCTGCTGGGATCGGACCACTTTGGAGGTGGGAACATAAGATTCCACAGTCTTTTCCACCTGTTCAAAATCAAGGTCCGCATTCACTTTTACCCTCACCTTGTTCGGACCCAGCAATCCCTGAAAAATATCGACGATCTTTTTTTCCAGATGCGTTTCCACTCCCCTTTGGAGGGACATGTTATGATCAGCTAATTCGGCCACAACATTATCGGCAAATCCCTTGGTAAGCATGTGGCCATGTATATCCAAAACAGTCACTTGCCGGGCGAATAATCCCTCCACCGAACTTGCCACCAGATGGGTGATTCCCCGGACCTGGCCTTCCTCGAGATACTTGCCCGGATTAAGCTTCAAAACCACGGAAGCCGTCGCCTCTTCTTTTTTCTCCTTGAACAGGGTGGGTTTGGGAATAGTGATATGCACGCGTGCCCGTTCTATTTCCAGGAGAGTCTCAATAGATCGGGTTATTTCCCCCTCCAGGGCCCTTTGGTAATTCAGATTCTGGACGAAATCAGTCATTCCCAGCTGGATGTTGTCAAACAACTCAAAACCCTGCCCCCCGCTTTTGGGCAGGCCATTTCGCGCCATTTCCATCCTCACCTCGTACAGCTCCTTTCTGGGAACGGTAATGCTGCGTCCATTGTTCTCAATATTGTATTCAGTCCCCATTTCTTTTAAAGCTTCGGTAACCTGTGCGGCGTCTTCTGGTTCGAGGTTTACAAACAAGGTGGCGTTACCGTCCTGCTTGGGAGTTAGTGAAGACCAGGCAATAATGACCGCCATTCCCACTATGGAAATCACACTGGTGGATATAAGTATTATTTTCTGGGTTATGTTTAATTTCTGCCAAATAGCATTTAATTGATTTACCAGCTGTTTAAAAAAATCTGACATCGCTTATCCCCTTTAAAAGAATCTTCTCCTCTCTGATTGTTGCTTCTCTGTTGATCGTGAGTAGTGAACCTCTTCTTCCGTGCCGGTTTCCCTGTAACCGTCACGATGGCTCATCCCCGGATGATTATACTCTCAAATGCATAATTTCCTGATATCCCTCCATAACTTTATTCCTGATTTCCAACAGAAGATTCAGGGCCATTTTTGCCTCACCCACAGCCAGCATCACCTGATGCGGATCTTTTATTTCTCCGGCCAGCATCTTCTGTATGGAATCTCCGGCTTTGTTCTGCATGTGATTAACATCATTTAAGAAGGACTTGAACATGTCCCCAAAAGAAGTTCTATCCTCGGGGGATACCTGTACTTTGCGATTAAACTGGGGCGGTGAAATGACCGGCCCGGTTATTTGTTCTGATCCAATAGTGTTCGACATTTTACTCCTCTAAGCTACCATATCAATATAATTGCCTAATTTTTTGGTCCCCTGCTGCCTGTCAGCGGGTTTTGAATCCGAAGTGTAAAGCAGCAGTTCATTGGCTTTCTTAAGTGTTTTATTAATAAGACTGGACATTTCAACGGAAACTCCGGCATCGGTTGTCACAGGTTTGTTTTGAGAAAGTTCCAGGCTCATACCTGAATTCGCCTTTTTCCGATTAATCAAATCTACCAGCCGCTGCCGGGAATTGGTCCTCTTTGTTCTTTCCCGGGCCATTTCTCTGGCCTCCTGAAACCGCTGCAGGCCATCTGAAATCAGCTGATTTGTTTCCATTCCTATTTTCATTCCCAGTCCCTGTGTAAGTATCAGTCAGTTTTTTTAAGCGTCCTCAAACAAGTTCAAGGGCTTTCATAAGCATGGTTTTGGAGGCATTGAAGGCCGTGATACTGGCTTCATAAGCCCGGGTGGCTGTAATCATGTCTGTCATTTCCTGCACAACGTTGACGTTGGGCATGGCTACATATCCCTCCTCATTTGCGTCCGGGTGAGTCGGGTCGTACACCAGTCTCGGAGGCGACTCATCTTTTATAATGCCCGCGACCTTCACACCGCTGCCTATGTATTCTTTTTTTATATCAGTTTCGTTATCTGGTATTCGAAGGTGGTTGCGCTTGGTGGTAAATCCTTTCATCCTTTCCGGTGGAAAAACAAACTTTTTGTCCGCTTCTTTGGGATCGGCTTCCAACAGGACTGTCTGTCTTTTATATGGTCCGCCTTCGGGGGTCCTGGTTGTTTCCGCGTTGGCCAGATTGCTGGCAATAACATTCTGACGGATCCTCTGCGCCCGGAGTCCCGTAGCGCTGATATTCATGGCGGTAAATAAACCAATCATGCCCATAGTTCACCTCTTAAAATTTTCCCAGTTTCCTTTTTAAAGTAGCGGCAAGAATCTCAGTTTGACCTTTCATGAACTTTACCGCATATTGATAATTGAGCTGATTTTCGGCTAGTTTAGCCATTTCGATATCAATGTCCACATTATTGATCTCACCCGGTTTGGTTGGATCTTTGGCCCGGAAAGCTCGTGGAGAAATTTCCGTCAATTCCCTCCGGCCTACGGGAAGATGTGCGGGATCTGTTCGAGCGCCTTTGAGGTTTCGCTTTTCAAGCACTTTTTTCAACTGGTTTTCGAACTCCACTTCTATTCTCCTGTATTTAGGAGTGGTTACATTGGCCAGGTTGTTTGCAATGGTCCTGTTCCGGAGAGCCCCAGCGTCCAAACTCTTTTCTATGACCGGCATGGCCGTATGACGGTATATTGCTTGTTTAATAATCATTATTCCCTAAATAAAATTCACCCTTCCCATTGTTAAGCAATCCCTGTGCCATAAGTTATGGAGGTTCATTTTCAGGACAAAGTGAAAAAAAAAGCGAAAAAGGCGTATTTTACTGAAAGAGATTTTTCTTTAAAGTCCTGTCCCGGGCCATCCGATATAAAAGAGGGGAAGAATTTTCCCGGATAAGGGATTTTTTTTCCAATTTACCTCTCTGTGCAACTTTCTCGAGCATTTTCCTAAAAAACCTGGAAAAAAGATGATAAGTCCCAATTATCAGATTTTCTCAGCACAATATGCTTATGTAATGGAGAGCAGTCATAACCGGATTTCACCAGTTCGCGATTAATTACTAAGGCTGGTTTCTTTAAGTAATGACAGTAATGGGCCATAAAGCTGTCAAAACAGATGATCGTCCCCTTGAAATTTTCCAGTTTCTCTTTTAGTCCCGGAATTGAATATATCCTGGTGTCAACGTGAGGATAATCGTCCATAAACATCCGCAGGATATCTTTGTCCTGGTCACCCGCCACTGCGGTTAACCCGTATTCTTTCTCAATAAGGAAATCAACAATCGAGCATATAATACCGTGATAAGTAAATGAACCGAAGTCCTTCCGCAGGGTGGCGCTTCCTATATGAAATAAGATTTTCCTTTCATCCGGAATTGCATAACTTTCCTCTTCCACCCTGTTATCCGAACTGAAGAAGGATTTTTCTTCCAGGAGCGGTTTTCCATCATACCTTCCGGGCAGTGCTATGAGATTGAAATTTAACCTGGAGAAGTTTTTGTACGTCCCCTTCAAGCGGTAACAGGCGGTAAAAGATTTCCGTCCCGGTTCATCTTCATAGCAGAATCCATAAGAAACCCTGGAACATAAAAGCGAAACCGCCTCCCATCGTACCCTGTAGACGGCGATAACATTGGTGAACATAAGGTCTACCGGAGATACGACGAACAACAACATCTGGAGAAATGTTTTCGGACGAATGTTTTCCGGCAGAAGAAATGCAAACTCCCGATAAAATGCCCAAGGAGAAACCAGATAGATGATAGATGACGGATATTTTTCCGAAAGGGCCTTTAAAGTGTCCAGGCTCTGGACAAAGTCACCATACGTTCCGGAAAACAGATAGGCAATACTGGATATTTCACGCTCTTTTAAAGCCCTGGCAGGCTTTTGCGGCAGGAGCCGGAGCAGTTTCTTTGCCAGCCATCTGATGGTCATAAAAGTTTTATTTAAGAGCTTGTTTCTCAGGTAAGAAATTAAATTTATTTACCGGTCAAAAGAGGACCATCTGCCATCAGCAATGAATTTAAAAAATAATAAACAGGAGAGATATACCATGCCTCGTTCCAAGCAGCTTTTACAGGCCTTTGACAATCCGGAATATTTACACAGCCGGGACGGCCGCAATGTCCGGGTGCTGGCTGAGTTTTCGGAGCCCAAGCATCGCCTGGAAAAGTACGGTATCTTAGATACCATAGTCTTTTTTGGATCCGCCAGGACGCTTCCCATGAGAGATGCAAAGAAGAATCTCCGGGAGTTAAAGCTGAATCCCAAAGCCAAACCGGCGGAAATAAAAAAAGCCAAAACAGCCCTGGAAATGTCCCGGTACTATGAGGAGGCCGCGGACCTTTCCCATCAGCTTGGCGGATGGGCCAAAAGTTTA
>JBHPJW010000037.1:0-24482 GCA_042567505.1 Fibrobacterota bacterium | reverse complement strand
TTACTTCATGAAGTATAGATACGGGTTCAATATTTAGTTTTTGTCTGTCTGCGTCCCGTCATAGGTTATGGATATGATGGGAATGCCTATGTCTTTTTCCACCTTCTTGTAAATTACTTCACTGATTAAACCCGGACAGCAAAAAATGGGATTGACATTGACAATAAGTTTCAGTTCCGGATAATTTTCCTTGAGATAATACACCTTCAGAAGATTCTCAGAGGTTTCACCCCCGTGTTTGATGGAAAAGGAATGTTTGCGTAGATAATCCTGCGCGTCTTTACCGAGTCCGCTGAAATGGTCAGATATAACCGGTTGGGCGATTGCATTAAATTTCCGGTTGAATACACCCAGCATATTGTAGGCAACCTTGTCCCGCAGCAGATTGATATACCGGCCGTTCTGCTTTTGACCCTGAAAATGTACTGCCGCCAGCAGATTCAGCGTGTCAATAAAGGGGACGGTAATGGCCTCGGCGCCTGCTTTTTCAATATGGCTTACCAGATGTTGATTGAAGGTGTCGTTGTCCCGAACATACAAATCACCCACAATACCCACCTGGGGCAGGAGTAGCTTTTCCTGTTTGATCTTTAAAAAATCACTGATTACGATCTTGAAATTCTCCTCTTTTGACGCGCCGTTGACAAAACATTCTACCAGTCTGTCCGAGGCAATACGATAGCATCTGTCGGTTGCCCCGGCTGTCTTTTCCCGTGGACGGATTTTATGGGCTATCTTTTGCACCAATACCGCCAGGGCATGGGACATGTAGAGGCCATAAGCAATTTCTAAAGGCAGGTCTGTGGGGAGAAACCTGGTTACCAGAATATCCACCTTTTCCAAACCCCGTTTCATCCTTGCCAGGGTCTGTTTTATCATCACAGGATATTGGGGCAGATTGCACGACAGCCTGGCTTCGCCGTTGCAGAAAAAAGCAACTTTTTCCGGAGGTAAACCGTGTTTCTGTATAGTCTGCCGTATCCCCTGGGTCAATATGCTCACCGGCAGACACTGCCCTTCATTAATCTGGAGACTACGGTAGATGGTATCGGATGTCTGCTCTATAATCAGCGCTTTGATGCCGGCATGAGACAGGGCGCCCTGTATAAGCCGGGCGCTTAACAGATCGTGTCCCGGCAGCAGATAGGTTTTGTCCTCAAACGACTTTTTAAATTTGATGGCCGGCCGGTGTTTCCGGTTATCACTGCCACGGAAATTGCGGAAGGTTTCAATCGCAGCTTCAAGACGGGTTTCATAGCCCTCAGCAGACTGATGATCATCCAACTGCAGGATAAGGTAGGGCTTTTTGTAGTAGTCCATAACATCTTTAAAATACTCGATAACGAAGGAATCCGGCGCACATCTGAAGGTCGTGACATACACGGGAAAAAGCCCTGGCGTCTGAGCAACTGCTTCCGTGGTTTTAATGATGCGGTTGCCGTAGTGCCAGTGGTTCCAGCGGATAAAATCCAGGGCGGCCTTGAGCTTTTCATCATCGGTTGGGACCATATCCATAAAAAAAGACTGAATACCCATTTTTGCCAGTTTATCGGGGATACCCTTATTGAGCGTATGATTCAAAATCAGGTAAGGGCGCCCTAGAAGCACCACACCGATATCGTTGGCTGCGCCGAGTTGATCCCGAAAAAGATTTTGTAAATCAGCTTTTCGTTCCTGGAACCAGTCCCAGGCCAGAAACAGGGCCTCTTCCACACTGCTGAATGTAGTATCCTTTTTCAAATCATCCGGCAGATGCAGGTATACTGTTCGGATGGTTTCATTGATATTTTTATCAAGGTTTAAAACCGGGGCGATTATCTTTTGGGAAAGGTCAAATCCAGGTATGTTCTGAATAATGGGTACGGCATAATGAGTATAATAACAATAAGCCTTTTTCGCGTTCTCCGTGGAATTTTCAAAAAGTTGCGGATAAAAGATATAATCAACCTTTGGCTCCAGATGTTTTATATGACCGTGAAAATCCGTTATCGGGGCGCAGTAATCAGCTCCGCTGATTCCCTTGCCGGCCGTAAAATGGCGCGTCCTGGTGGAGGAAACCACGGTCGTGAATCCGAGCCGCTTGAAGAACAGTTCCCATAAAGGAAGGTATTCAAGCATGGTCAGGGCAGCGGGCAGCCCGATTTTCACACTGCGGGTGCGGGTTGTTTTTTTTTGGCGCGCAAGGATTCCGGAGGAGAAGATCTCCCTGCGCAATTCAAGCGCATTAAACTGGATACGGTTCCGGAGGCGGGCCAGGGAAAGCCCGGGATGACGCACCACTGACCGTATCCCCCCCCTGTTTAAACTCGTGAAAGAAGCCGGCATAGGTCGGCATTTTTGTCGATTCAACATCTTTGGAAACATCGAAAACCTTGCGGTGATTCTGGAGTAGATTAAACCCAGACTTCTCTTTTTTCCGATGGGCGGGATCTTTTTCGTCCCGTCCGCAGAGATACCCCCATCCTAGGCGCTCGTCGTCAATTTCGATTGTTTTAACTTTGCAATGATTTTTGCAGTAACCGCAGATATATCCGCCCTCAGCGATCTGTTCAGTATGGGGGTCCTTCCTGAATCCGGACTTTTTTGAAAATGACATATCCGCCATTTTCAGGCAAACGCCGAGGGCCCCGGTAACTTTGGGCAAGTTTGCTCAAATCGGCACTTCCGGACAGTCCCAGCCTGAATGCCTGCTGATCCAGAAATGAACCTGTGCCCGCTGCACAGGCAGAGTTGCATATATATTTTTTGTACTGTCCTTCCCGGTTAAAAAGGATAAGACCGAATGTTTCACCGCCAATCATAATGATGGACCCCGGGTCCGGAACACATTGTTTAACTCCTTCAATAATGGCGACCTGCTCATTGACCTCAATACCGGCCTTAAAGAACTCACGGCCTTTTTCGGCCACCACTCCAATAGTGGCCAGCTTTGGCATGGGGAATTTCCTGACCATATCTTCCAACTTTGCATGGACATTTCCATGATGGAATTGATAATCCCTGTACATGACCGAACCGCTGCCGTCCAGTAAAACAGCCGCAATGGTTATCGAACCAATGTCTATGCCGGCGATGATATGATCACGCATAAGGAGAGTAGGTGTTTTTATTCAAGAAGAGTATACAGGGAGCCTTGCCGAAAATGCCCGGCAAGTGGTGCGCAGACCGGTTACGCAACACTTGCGGTCAAATTATCGACACCCGCATCTTTGTTCATGGCAGCCATCTGCGGCCGGCTTGCCGGCATTTTGTATTCAGTGCACCGCAACCTTACCTGCGGATAACCACTGTGCTTCAGCCTGAAATTCTCCACCAGGGCTAGCACCGGCACTAATCCTGAGAGAACCTTATTTTTCAAGCCGCCGGCGCCTATCTCATCCACAATAGATTGCCGGCCATCTCTGATTCGCTGGGCTACTTCTTTGGTGGAGGCGCTCCAGGCGGCAGTGGTAAAGAGCGGAAGGGCTTCCAGGCATCCCTGCCGGTACTGCTCCGCCCGTTTCCTAAGCAGAGGATCGGTGGCATTTTTATACCGTAGGTAGCCCCTCATCTGCTTATCAATATATCGTATGACCGACGGGCCCAACCGACGGTATTCTTCGTCATAAACCTCAAGCAGCAGGCTTTCCATCTTTTGCTTGGCGATATGGGGATGATCAAACGCCAGGTGAAAACCGTCCCAGTGTTTATGCGGCATCTTAATCAGCCTGCCTTCGGCTTGTAAGCGGTCAAAAAGAGGCGTGCTGCAGGCCGGGGTCAGAATGAGGAACTGAGTCAGGCTCGGGTTCAGTGAAATGAGATATTCAAAATCCTTCCACACTCCCTCAACGGTATGAAAATCATGCCCGATAATGAGGGATGCCAGGGTATTGATGCCGCGGGAGTGAAGGGTCTCGAATATCGCCGCAACATCCACTCCTTTTAGTTTGGTATAACTGGCCTGTTTGGATTCAACTCCTATCCAGAGCGCCTCGATCCCCATCCTGACCAGGTCATCAGGATCCCACTGGGCGACAGAATGCGCGCTGGCAAAGCAGGAGATCTTAATGGGATTGTCACTGTCTTTTTTCACGCAGTCGAGATATTGGGCGGCACGTTCTTTTTGCTGCAGAAAATCCTCTTCAATAATGCCGATAGGCAGGTTATCATCACCGAGGTCCTTTTGCGTCCTTCTGATTTCCCGGTACAGGTCGGCGCCTGTCTGTAATAGGGGGATATGCCGCCTCTTATGAAAATGAGAGGTAGCACAGAACTCGCAACCATGCGGACAGCCCAACCCCGCCAGAATGACTGCGCCTTTCATAACGGGGAATCCGATGATTTTGGTGACGGTTGGGTAGGTGACATGCTTTTTGGGTTCACCGTTGTCGGCTTCCTTCAAAAGCCGCCGCATGAAGCCGACCCCTTCCTCCCGGCATACCAGGTCGCCATACTGATCACATTCGGGAAGCATGGTGCCGTATCCGCCCAGTATTATGGTAGAACCGGGGGAAACCTCTCTTACCGCCGCACTCATTTTCTTCAGCTTACCGAAGGTAGCTATCACAAAACTGATGCCCACATAATCATAATCTTTTTTCAACTCGCGTTTAAACTGTTTCATGCTGGGGTACTGCAGCACCGTGGCCGGGGTCTTTATATTCTTGGCAATATACTCCAATCCGTATGAAATATAGGTTGAGCGGAGGCTGAAAATACCCTGTGCCCGTGTCACCTGGGCATGGAAAAGCTCAGGCATGACGTGCCGGGTGCAGTCATCGGTGTCAGCCCCAAACGGTCCGCATACAGTAGTTAACAGTACTTTTTTCATCATTTTTTTCCTGTCTGGGTCTTTATGCTCCCCCCTCTAAGATTCCCCTTATCTTCTGCACCAGTTCCTCGGGGTCAAACGGTTTGGTTAGGAAAAGGGAGGCCCCCAGTTTTTGGGATTTTTCGAAGTCGGTTTCTTGCGAATAGGCTGTTAAAAAAAGCACCGGTATGCCCGCGGTTCGCGGATCATTCTTCAACCGTTCACATACGTGCCAGCCATTGAGATCCGGCATGCGCACATCAAGAATAATGGCTTCCGGTAATTCAGAAAATGCTTTAGCCAGGCCGTCTCTTCCGCTTATGGCAATAAGCACATTAAAGCCATACACTTCCAGATTAAGCTTTAACAGTTTAGTTGCACTTCTATCATCATCAATAACGAGTATGGTAGCGTTTCTTCCTGGACATGCATCCATTTTCTCAATCCTTATTCGGCGTCAATCATTTTGACAAGTATAAAGAATGCAAAAATGATGCCACTCCATTATCCTTTTATCCCTGGGATACCTTAACATGTTATGTAGTAAGAGATTAGATCCTGTGAGGAAAAAGAATGGCTTTAACATAGAAGATCCATGATGCTGGAAACAGCTGATATGGTACAATGGGAATGTATCATATGGTCACTTTTACTTCGGGCTAAAATTGTCCCTTACATGGCGACGGCGCTTGACTCCGTCAAGTGGCGGATCGGATTGGATGGTATTTCTTTTCATGTTCATATTCCGCTGAAACCGGTATCGCAGGCTTCTTCTGGGAATTCCGCCGGATATGCACCGCCTCGGTTCTGCAGGCATGTTTCAGTCTCTGGTAAGAGGGGAAGGCAAAAAGCTGCACCAGCAACATCTTCAGAAATCCCATGTGGTCGGAATGATAGGCATAAAAATCCGGGGATTTGCGGGATTGAAAGAATTTTTGATAGTAAAACCGCAACATGCGGTTGGGAGCATAGCTTTTCCGGTACAAGTTTGCCAACTGGCGGTAAAATTCCTCCCTCTTCAGGCGGGTGGGAAGCAGCGCATGGCAGAAATCAACAAAGTCATAGTCCTTGATCAGGATTCGGTCGCGAACTTCGTCATTGAGGTCGGTTCCCGGCAGGGGGGGCAATACGGGAAAGGCCGCCCGGTACAGGCTCTTGTCGCACAGGTATTGATATAAATCACTGAAGTCCTGAATGGTGAATTCGGGATGGATGATAAAGTGGGCATGGATGCCGATCCCCAGTTTCTTCAGGACGCGTATAGCCTGATTGTTTTTTGCCACCGTGCTGTTCTTATTCAGCTTTTGCCGTATTTCCGGGTGAGGTGGCGTGGTGTCCGCCAATGACGGTAGTAATGTTTCTGTCATACTGCTTTACATATTGTAATATGCGTTTAACGGTATTAACATCGCAGGTATAGGCGGTAATCCCCACCAGGTTCGGTTTGAAGCAGTCCAGTTTTTTGGACAGGTTCTTTTCAATCCGCATGTCGAATATCTCGATCTCGCAACCCGCAGCTGCTGCGGCAATATATTCCAGGTCCAAGGGCCCATAACGCGTGGTCGTAAGCAGAATTTGATTCGGAGGAGGCTTAATCAAAAGGATTTTCATATCTGATCATTGTTCCAATAAGAACCGCACTGCTGCTTTTACCGTTACACACCGGGCCTGATAATGAGTGTTACTGAGTTCCTGCCTTTTGTTTTAAAACCTAGGCCAGACTATTTTATTTACCATCTTGGCATGTGTGCCATCACAATACGGAGGGTTACCCGTTTTTTGACACTGGCATAAAGAAACCTTTTTTGCCGCACCAATGGTAAATGCCAAGGGCGAGCATCCGGTACCTGTATGTGAGTTGTCACATAAGGGTTTTATTTTTGATTTAGTGCATTTACACCAGAAATAGGCGCCCGGTTTCAAGTCCAACACCACCGGCTCTTTTTTACAAAGTTCAGGTTTTATCATATTTTTCTCGATTCACATAAAGACCATGTTATCATTCCATTCTCTTTTGAAATTTTTGTTTGTTTAAAACATCTGATAGTTTTTCCTTCAGCGCATCAATTTGGAAAGGCTTTACCAGGTAGTTCGCCGCTCCCATCATTATAGCCTCCATAATTTTCGGCTTCTCCGATTCCGAGGTGATCATTATGACCGGAATGTCACTGGCTTCTTTATCAGCTTTGATTTCCCTAAGACAATCTAACCCGCCCATGACAGGCATATGCCAATCTAAAAATATCACACTACACTTTTTATGGGATATTTTTTCGAGAGCATCACACCCGTCTTCAGCTTCATCTATATCGTGATAACTAATTTTTACTAAAGCATTTTTTTTGAATGCGCCTCATGGTCCTTGAGTTATCAACTAGAAGAATTGTTGCGTTCAAGATAGTAGTACTATAAGATTAAATTCAATTCAAATTACTCTTCCCAAAAAACATGCCTGGCTTTTCCATAAGGCACATTCACTACAGAGTGGTATATGTCTATGTGCCGTTTTGCGATCATACCCCAGTTATTATGGTTTTTGACGAATTTATGTATATTGTTTCTCATTTTATTTTTAAGTCCATTCCGGGAGATGACCTTGATAATGTTGTCAATGAAGTCTTTTTTGGTGTTACATACAATGCCGCCCCCGCTTTGCTTTATAATATTCTTGAATGCGGGTAAGTTAGACACCAGAACCGGTTTATTAAAAGCGAAACACTGCGCCAGTACTCCGCTTTGCGCCCCGTCTTCATAGGGTAGTACGACTGCATCGGCGGCACTTATAATCGTATCAAAAGTATGTTGTGGAAATTGCCCTCTAAGCACTTGAATGTTCTCATTTTCGGGAGAATTGTTGATGCATTCAAAAAACCGCTTCTGATATTCCCGATATTGCAGCCCTCTGGATTTTCCCGCAATTAATAACGTCACATTTTTACAGTTTTTACGTATCTCCGGAAACCATTCTACCATGTTATGGAACCCTTTTGTTGGTCTGAAGTAACCGCACATCAGAATAACTTTTTTACCCTGAACTTGTATTTTCTTCCTGGCGTTTGGAATAGGAGCGGGAGTCCGAATTCCGTGAGGGACAACGTGAATCTTATCGGCATGTCCGAAGTTATTTACCAGGGTCTGTTTTTGAAAGTCTTCATGAACAATAACCGCAGAACATTCTGAAACAATAACCCTGAGCACCACTTTTTCATCCTCTGGAATTTCAGGCTTAACCGTATGGAGTGTGATAACTACAGGCTCTCCAGCTATCCGATATCTTAAGATAAGCTCAGCTATCTGCACTCCTTTTTGAGCGCCATACAACCCGAATTCGTGTTGTATATGTACAAGGTCGGGGGTCATTTTATCACAGATGTCGAATACATCTGCGGCCAGTGAATCACTTTGAGGCGAAAAAGTTGGAATTACATGATGCCCCTGGGCGCCGAAATGACTTATGATAAAGGTTTCATTGTGAAGCTTTATTAAAGCATCATTAAGATATGATGTATATGTCCCTATTCCGCATTCAATGGGAGGGTGCGTTGACACAAATGCTATTCTCATTTTAGGTCTCCCCCGGATTTTTCCAAGGAATCAAGAAGGCCGCTAATGGTAGTTTCAGCCATACAGACTGTTTCATCACATGCTCCATAATAAATGGTAAGTAAATTGTTATCCCTGCAAATTATGCCATTGGTAAACACCACCTGAGGGCAGAACCCGGATTTTTCATAATCGGTTTCCGGCTGCATTATGGGAACCTTGCCCCTCGCCAATACTGTGGAGGGATTATGTAAATCCAGCAAAAGTAAAAACAGGGAATACTGGTTTTCTCCCTTCCCATGATAAATTTCCAGCCAACCTTCAGGAGTCTTGATTGGTGCCGCTCCTCCCCCTATCTTTTGGTTTTCCCAGGTCATGTTTCGCGGCCTGGCCAGGCATTGGTGATGACCCCAATGTATCAGGTCTGGGGAATCGCTGCACCAGATGGAGGGCTTGCCGAAACCCGCATTAGTCGGTCTGTGCAGAGCATAAAAATTTCCATTAATTTTTTCCGGGAAAATTGATACATCTTTATTTTGGGGTGGAAAAATTATTCCGTGGTAATCCAGATCCGCAAAATTCCGGGTGGAAACCAATGCCGTGGCAAAACCGTCTTTTGAAACTGTGGTATAATTTATATAGTAAGTATCCTCAAATTTAGTAATCCTGGCGTCTTCCACCCCAAACGATTCCGAAGTATTACGGGGAAAGAGAAAGGGCTTTTCATCTACAGAAAAATGAATACCATCCCTGCTGCGGGCTATTCGTATGTGGCTCATGGTGGAAAGGTAATCCACTCCATCAGAGACTACGCCCCGGGTATCCTTGAGGCACACTCCAGGATCATTCAAATCAAACTCAAGTATTTCAGGAGCGGGGCGCCCGCCGGAAAAGCTGTAATAAGGGACTGTTACATAGCCCTCTTTCGGAAGGCAATTTTCCGCGACCCGCAACAGAAGAATGATTTCCTCTCCAAATAGAGCCGCCCCGGGATTGAACACTCCCTGTACTCGATATCCCTCCCTGGAGGCGGGCACCATGGCGGGGGTAATGAGCGGATTGGAAGGGTGTCTTTTCACCATGCGAGCGTCTCTTTGATTAAGATGTCCAGGTCAATGGAGGCCACACAAAGACAAGTGTCCGCGCCGCCATAATATATCTTAAGGTGGCCATCATTTTTCAGAACGGCGCCGCAGGCGAACACAACATTATTAACATCGCCGATTCGTTCATAATCCATGCGGGGAAAAAGTATGGCCTCCTTTCTTTGCGCAATGACTTTCGAGGGGTCATTTATGCCCAGAAGTACAGTACCCATTCTATTTATAGGCCCGCTAGAGGCCATTTTAAATCCGTGATATATCTCCAGCCACCCTTCAGGAATGGCGATAGGCGTACCTCCGCATCATACATAATCTGAGTCCCAAAAACCAGGCCGGGGGGATATTACAACATCACTTTCACCCCAGGTTGTTAAATCATTTGCATAGGAAAGCCATATCCGTCCGCCATATCCGGGCCTTTCCAACTGTGCGTATTTCCCGTTAATCTTTTCGGGAAAAATTGCTCCCGCCTTCGATTCAGGTTCCGAAATGATGCCGTTTTTTTTTTACGGACATGAAGTCTGCCGTCTCTTACCCCTTGTTTTTCGTATAGAGAATGTTCTCCTGATTCCGCAGGAGAAAGCAGGGGTTCGGATGCTACATCGAAATGTATTCTGTCCTCACTTTTTGCAGTATATATTGCTGTTTTTCCCTCAAGATTTTCAATGGTAATCAGTAATACATATTCATTTTGATATTTAATTGCGCCTGCGCTGTATATATTAGTAGAGGTAAAAGGCAAATCATCCAGAGCGATAATAGGGTTGCCCTGCCAGCGGCGTACAATATCACGGCTTTTTTTCATGCATCCCGTTTCTTAGCGCAATACATAGCAGCCCTTATCCTATCGGCCCGATTGCCTTTGAAAATAGCCGAAGAAATCCCCCCTGGTTGACAGGAACAACCAGTCCTTTTCCGACAAAGTGGTCTTATAGGTTTCCATGGTTTTCAGGAAACGATAGAACTCTCTGGATTCGGAGTTACGGTTATAGGCGGCGGCATAAATAGCCGTGGCTTCGGCGTCGGCCTTGCCGATAATTTCCTGCGCCGTCTTATAGGCCTGGGATTGAATTCTTTTAAGCTCACGCTCCTTTTCGCCCAGTATCTTGGAAGCCTCGCCCTGGCCCTCGGAGCGGTATTTCTCGGCTATGCGTTTGCGTTCACTGATCATTCTTTCGAAAATCTTTCTCTGCACTTCCTTCACATAATTGATGCGCTTGCAGCGTAAATCGAGCAGTTCAATTCCAAGTTCCAGTGTGCGCGGTGCGGCAGCCTCAATAATCGAGCGGGTTAGCTTGTCGCGGCCGTATTTGATTTCCAGCAGCGCATCGCCTTCTTCGGCTCCGGTCAACTCATCATCGGTTTGATATTCGCGGTTGGTAGAACGAATAAGTTCCACCAGATTGTTATTGGCAATTGCATTTCGGGTTTCCCCGTCAAGTATATCATCAAGGCGTGACTGCGCCCCGCGTTCATCCCGAACGCGCTGAAAAAAAAGCAGAGGGTCAGCTATCCGCCAGCGGGCGTATGTATCCACCCAGATAAAGCGCTTATCTTTGGTGGGTATCTGATTAGGATTTCCGTCCCATTCCAGAAAGCGCTTGTCAAAAAAATTGGCCTTCTGGATAAAGGGAATCTTGAAATGAATACCGGGGTCTACCACAGGGGAGCCTACCGGTTTGCCGAACTGTGTGATAATAACCTGCTCGGTTTCTTTTACTATATAAGCTGCCAGAACCGCTGTTACAAGGACAACAAGCCCGCTCACCGCTATTATTTTGTATTTTGTGGCGTTCATTATTTACCCTCGCCTTTTTTCAGGTTGAGCAGAGGCAAAATTCCTGACGCGCGTTCATCGCTGATCACTTTCATACCGACTTTTTGCATGACGTCGTTCATTGTCTCCAGATATATGCGCTGACGGGTTACCTCTTTAGCTTTAGCATATTGCTGATAAATAGCACTGAATTTCGCTGCCTGCCCTTTTGATTGGTTCACCCGCTCCAGGGCATATCCCCTGGATTCCTCAATAGTCCTGTCCGCTTCTCCGCGCGCCTTGGGAATCACCTTATTATATTCGGACCGGGCCTGGTTTATCAGTTTCTCGCGTTCCTGTTGGGCCTCGTTTACTTCGTTGAACGCCGGTTTTACTTCATCGGGCGGGTTTACATCCTGGAGCACTACTTGTTCTACCTTGATACCCGTTTCGTACTGGTCACACAATTCCTGGAGCTTTAAAGATACTGAGTCGGCAATCTCCTGGCGGCCCACCGTCAATACTTCATTAACCGTGCGGTCCCCCACAATTTCGCGCATGGTAGCCTCATTGATATCCCGGAAGGTTTCCACCGTATTCCTCACCCGGAAGAGGAATTGGTACGCATCTTTTATCCTGAATTGTACAATCCATTCCACTTCGGCCGCATTCAAATCGCCCGTAAGCATGAGCGATTCGTCCTGGAAGCTCTTTTTAGAAAATTGTGTCTTTACACCTGCGTTCTCTGTTCTGAACCCAAATTCAAGTTTTAACTGCCGTTCCACTGGAACTTTGGTTACTGATTCTATTCCGAAAGGCAGTTTCAGGTTCAGACCGGGATTAACCACACGTACAAACTTGCCAAACCGCAACATTACCCCTACCTCCTCGGGCCCGATGGTAAAAATGGATGAGAACAGGATCATAGCTGCAGCAACACCCATGAGAAGGAAACCCACTTTACGGGGAGTAAGTCCGGGGGGCAGACTCTCCCTCAGATCAAACAGCCTGTTCCTAGGCATAATTCTCCTTATTTTTACTGTGAAATCACGCTGACTTTTTCAGCACAGGGACCCTTCTGCCCCTGGCCCAGGGCATAGGTAACCTGGTCGTTATCCTGGATGGTTCCTCCCTCTAAGGAGTTGGCATGGACAAATAAATCGTTTCCACCGTCATCGGGTGTAATGAATCCAAACCTTTTCTGGCTGTTAAACCATTTTACTGTTCCTGTAGGCATTTGAGCACTCCGTTATTAAAAATTGAATATGAAATTGAAAACCAGTTTTAATTGGCCGACGTGATGATGGAAAGTAAAGCAGCTGCTAGCTGCTCTGATGCGTAAAATAAAGTGTTCATAAAACAGAAGTTTCTTTTGTTTTACCTTTTTCTTTCTTTGCTTTCCTTTTTTCTTTAAGGGTTTGCTGTGGTTTCTTCTTTTCGTTTATTTTTTTCTTGTTTTTTTCTTTACTCATGGGAAACCTTCTTTCCTCAATTCTTGCTCTGCTCTCATTAATCTGATAAGTATAGAGGAATGCAAATAGTGTGCCGCTTTATCTCTTTTGTATTTCCAAGGCCGCGTAACCTGTTATTTAGTAACAGATTAGAACATAATAGATGGGAGAATAGCTATGCAGGGAACAGGCATATTCAACGAAAAAGAACTGATATGGTACATTGAGGATGTACCATATGGTCACTTTTCATTCAGGCCAAGTCTGTTTGCACGATAGCGAAAGGTCCGGTAACTCATACCTAAATACTTTGCGGCGGCAGTCATATTGCCCTGGTTTTTCTCCAGCGCACGAACCAAAAGTCCTCGTTCCCAGTCTTCAAACACCATGCCCTCATCAGAGATATCCGGCAGGCCAGCGCTCAAAGAAATTTTTTCTCCCCTTACTTCAGGAGGAATATCCTCCAGCTGTACTGTGACTCCGCTTGAAAGCACGGCAATTCGCTCCACCACCGCCTCCAGCTCACGAATATTTCCAGGCCAGTTGTATTCCATTATCAATTTCATGGCTGAAGGTTCAATAATTTTCATGCGGCCGAGTTTGGAAAAGAAGTGATTTATGAGAATCGGGATATCCTCTTTTCGCTCCCTGAGGGGCGGAATTGTGATCGGAACCACATTCAGGCGATAGAAAAGATCTTCCCGAAAACTGCCCTGCCTGATGGCTTCTTTTAAATCCTGGTTTGTGGCTGCAATCACACGAATGTCAACTTTGATGTCTTCTTTACCTCCCACCCGGCGTATTTCCCTTTCCTGAAGAAACCTCAGCAGTTTAGCCTGCAAATTCAATGACATATCGGCCACTTCATCCAGAAACAGGGTGCTGCCCGAAGCTGTTTCAACAATGCCCTGTTTACGCGCCTGGGCGCCGGTAAATGATCCTTTTTCGTAGCCGAAAAGTTCACTTTCCAGAAGCGTTTCCGGAAAAGCCGCGCAATTTATGCTCTGCATGGGATTGCGCCCCCTTTCGCTTCGAAGATGAATCAGGCGTGCTATGCATTCTTTCCCGGTTCCGGTCTCTCCCAGAATCAAGACTGTTGATTCAGAAGCCGCTACCTTTTCCACTACCTCCAGAATATTCTGCATGGCAAAAGACTCGGCCACCATATTGGAGGTAATCTCCCGTATCAGCTCCTCTTTCAGCTGCCGGCTTTCCATTTTCAAGACATACTTTTCCCTGGCCTTTTCTATCAGAAAGAGAACTTCTTCAGGTTCCAGGGGTTTGGCCAGATAATCATAAGCACCAAGCCGGATTGCCTTGATTGCCGTTTCCACTGAACTGAAGGCGGTCATGACAATCACCTCCGGCGAAGGCTTAAGCCCGGAGATCTCTTCAACCAGTTTCAGTCCGCCTTTTCCCGGCATTTTCAAGTCAGTGAGGATAACTTCCGGAGGCTGTGCCTGAATTCGCTCCAGGGCCTGGTTTACGCTGGCGGCTTCCCGCACCTGGTGTTTTTTTGCTGTGAGAATATCGGCCAGTATTTTCCGCTGTTTCTCCTGATCGTCTACTATGAGTACCCTGGCCATTATTTTTCCTCCAGCGGAAGCACTACATCAAACCGGGCGCCTCCATCTTCAGCATTCCCGGCAATAATGTGACCGTCGTGTTCTTCCACAATCCTTTTTACCATCGCCAGCCCCAAACCAATGCCATCCGATTTTTCAGTGAAATAGGGCTCAAATATCTTATCTATGATCTCCGGTTTTATACCGGGGCCGTTGTCAATTACTGATATCATGCCATCCCTGTCATCATTGGTTTTGCCCGCCAGGACCACTATGGTTCCGTCAAGAGGCGCCGCAGCTATGGCATTGAGAATCAAGTTAAGGAAAACCAGCTGCATTTGCTCCTCATCGGCATACAATTCCAGACCGGACTCCCCGGTAATGCTCAGATCAAGGTGCCTGGCAATGAGCTGCTGTTTCACCAGGGTCTGGATTCTCTCGATAAGTCCGGACAATCTGATCTTCTTTTTCATGACCTTTGAGGTTTTTCCCATGGACAAAAAGTTGCCTACCATCTGGTTGAGGTGCTTCACTTCCGCTTTCAGGGAAGCAATGTATTCCTTGTATTGCTGCCGTTGAGTTTGAGCCTCAGGTGAAAATTGATTGCCCAGATGGTTTGCAGTCAGCATAATCAGGTTTAACGGATTGCGTATTTCATGCGCCAGGCACGATGAGAGCTCCGCTACAATCGCCCGGCGCTCCAACTGATGAACCCTGCCCTCCAACTGCTTCTGTTCAGCCAACTTCTGCGTCGCCCGGTTAAAGGATTCAGCCAGCCGCCCAATCTCATCCTTGGTTGTGCTGGGGACGGTAACGGTAAGATCTCCTGCCGAGATTTTTTCAACTGCGGTTGTTAGCTGACTGAGAGGCCGATTCAAACGGCTTAACACAAAAAAGGATATCCAAAAGCCGATTAAAAGTATGCCAAGTGTAATCCCAATGTTTATGAAATAGAGTAACTGCAGCGGATGGCGAATGTTCTTAAGGGTCATGGTTGTCCTTACCAAACCAATCATCTGCTGGTTTCGCAAAACAGGTATTCCAATTTCAAATGAAGTGTATTCCTCTGTCTCATCCTGGTCTTCAAGCTTCTTATTGATTGCCAGCTCCATGCTGCTGAGAGGATGATATTGACCCACTAGATGAGGCTTTGTACTGGCCACCACGTTTTGGTTTTTATCTATTATGGTGACTTCGTTTACGGCTTCAATGCTCTTTATTTCTTCTATGATTTGTTTCAATACCTGTGGATCACTTACGTTTTCCGATAGCAGCCTCCGCGCTGATAGGTGGATGACCCTGGCGATATTTCTCTGGTTGTCCTCAGCTTTTTTTTCCAGCAGATTTTTGGATTGCAGGGTAAAGGCCGACATTAAAGCGGTTAATAGGCAGGCAAATGCTATGAATACGAAGAGGACTTTTGTGCGGAAGCGCATAATAGAATATTAATCTTTTGATACCTGGAATTGATTTACTCCACCAGGCTTATTATGTGGTCGTGCTCACCTTTTTTTACCTTGAACTTGTTGGGATGCTTTTTCAAAAGTTCAGAAAACGTTCTACAATCGTAGTTGGCTTCGTCAAAGGTAGGACCAAGACGCTTCACAACGGGCCTGACCTTGGCCTTTACAACCCAGCGTTCGCTGTTTCTGGCAGAGATCTGTTTTATTGCCCGGGTAATCAGTTCTTTTGTCATTATTATCTCAGCTTTATATGGTAAAAATAAAGATACTTAACTTGAGAATGGCTGACTAAAAGGGCAATTCTGAATAAAAGACAAACATTCTTCAACTTTTTAATGCCATTATTTGCCGGGTAACCGGTTATTTACACAATGGTTTTTACATGGGTATAGACAAACATATAGACTATTGACCAGACTACTTGCCCCGCTATTACCATGCCATAGTTGATTTTTTCTTTCCGTAGTACTTAACCGCTAAAAAAAAGCGCCCACGGGAATAGAGAGAATCAAAGGGCTCAGTACCACAACGTTAAGGCTCACCCACCCTCCATAGCTTTCCAGTTCATCTTTCCATCTTCCAGGGAAAGCGACGGAGGGTCGGATGCAGCCGTTTGTTAAATGTGCGTTCATTCATTTTTCTCTTTTATATTTCATTGTTTTAAAACAAAAATTTCAATCTGCAGTTTCTTTTTATTAAAAAGTACCCCCCACAAAAAAATGAGGATTTTACATTTCATGACGCCTAAAACTCCTTCCGGTTAATAAAAAAACCTCATCACTTTTTTCAAAGTTTCCACCGAAGAGGTATAGGGAGGATAGGCTAATGAGAAGTCAGGGAAGAAGCCTTTTTTTACCACTCCCCGGTAATGGCTGAAAGCATCAAATCCCGCTTTGCCATGATACTGTCCCATGCCGCTGCTGCCTAAACCGCCGAAAGGAAGCCGCCTGTTCATGACCTGCATCATAACATGATTAAAACAGATGCTGCCGGACCGGGTTTCTCTATGCATGCGCTTCTGCTGTTTGCGGTCTCTGGAAAAGAAGTACAACGTAAGGGGCTCGGGGCGGTTTCGAAATTCGGTGATTACTTCTTCCAGTTTGGTAAACTCCATCACCGGGAGCAATGGCCCGAATATTTCGGACTGCATGGCTTTGGATTCCCAATTTACATCCTCAAGAATGGTAGGCCCTACATACAGGTCATCCTCATCCACCATGCCACCCGCAGCCACCTTGCTGCTGTCAATAATATCACTAAGTCTACGGAAATGTGCAGTATTAATAATGCGGGCGTAATCGGGACTTTTTTGAGGATCACTTCCAAAAAATTCCTTTATGGCCCTTTCTACCTCTTCGAGCAGGTCATCTTTAACTGACTTATGCATCCACAGGTAATCGGGCGCGGCACAGGTTTGCCCGGCATTAAAAAACTTTCCCCAGGCTATCCTGCGAGCGGCCTTCGGAATCGGTATATCTTTATCAACAATGCAGGGATTTTTACCGCCCAATTCCAGGGTTACTGGAGTAAGGGTCTCCGAACACTTCTGCAGCACTTTTTTTCCGGTATCGGTACCGCCGGTAAAAAATATATGGTCCCATTTCCGTGCCAGTAGCGCTTCAGCCGTGTCCACTCCTCCCGGAACAACCGAGATATGGCCGGAATCGAAGTGTTCCTTAATGAGGCTCTCCATGAGCCGGGACGAATGCACGCTCAATTCAGAAGGCTTGAGGCACACGGTGTTTCCGGCGGCCAGAGCGCTGACCAGGGGAGCAAAGGTCAAGACAAACGGGTAATTCCAGGGACCCATAATCAAAACTCTGCCTCTGGGTTCGGGAATGCTGTAACTGCTGGAAGGCCAGAGCATGCGGGGAGTCGGCACACGCGCAGGCGACGTCCACCGGCGGATATGCTTCAAGGCAATGTCAATGTCTTTGAGAATGACCATTACCTCACTGGTGAAGGCTTCAACTGCGGGTTTTTTCAAATCCCGTTCAAGGGCTTGAATGATTCTATCGGTATTTGCATTAATCATATTCCGCAGCCCTTCCAGGGCATTAATGCGAAATATCAAGGATCTGGTCTTGCCTGTCCAAAAATATTCACTCTGCTGATTGGCAAGGTCTTCAAATTGGCTGGTTTTCATGATTTTGGTAAAACTTTTAGATAAATGGGTTTACAGCTAATATCCGGTAACGACAGATTTATAAACACACAAGGTTAAACTAATTTATTAAAGGAACGGAACACTGTCGGTAAATTTCCATGAAGATATCTCATTCTATCAGTCTCGGCACCGTATGCCTTTTAGTGATAAACGCATCTATCAGGTATGCCAATGCTGATGAAAAACTGGTCCAGGGAATCCAGGTATTCCAGTCCGCTTATGATAAATGGGATGCAGAGCTGTTCCGCAAAGCCGACAGGATTTTCATGAAGTCATCGGAACAGTTCCCCTCAGATGCTCTCCCTTTATACTGGAAAGGGGCAGTACAGTTTCATCTGGTCAATTATTATCTGTTCGGACTTGAGGAACTGCGTGACAAAAAAAAAGCGGTAATCTCCATCGATAATGCCCTTGCAGCGCTGGAACAGGCTGTTGCACTCGATACCGCTCACGCGGAAAGTTATGCCCTGCTGGGAACCCTGTACGGCATAAAAATTTACCAGAAATGGCGGTTTGCCCCTGTCCTCGGTCCCAAGGTATTCAAGCTCATCAACCACGGCCTCGATCTGGAGCCCGAGAACCCGCGAATCCAGTATCTCATCGGAGTGAGCTATCTGTTTACCCCAAAAATCCTGGGTGGGGGTGTTTCCAAAGGTCTGACCCATTTGATTAAAGCAGAAGTCTTTTTTGATAAAGAGGCGAAGCGGGAAGCCGCACCGGGCGAACCCCGCTGGGGTATGAGTACCAACCTGGGTTTTATAGGCAAAGCATATATGAAACTCAAGGAAACTGAGAAGGCAGAAACCTATTTTAAAAAAGCGCTCAAGGTTAATCCCAACGATCTGCTGGCAAAGTCCGGATTAAAAGAAGTAGAAAAAGAGAAAGGAAAATAATCCAATGGCAAAAAAAGCCCTCATAATAGGAGCGGGACTCGGCGGCCTGTCTGCGGCGGCATCGCTTGCCTGCAAAGGATTCCAGGTTGAGATATACGAAAAAAACGACAAGGTCGGCGGAAAGCTCAATGTAGAGAAAAAAGGCGGATTCAGTTTTGATCTCGGCCCATCCATTTTCACCCTTCCTCAGATGTTTGAATCGCTTTTTACCAGAGCAGGGAAAAAGATGGAAGATTACCTCACCCTTCAGCCGGTCACTCCCCACTGGCGCAACTTTTTTGAGGACGGCACCGTTGTCGACCTGCATATGGATGATGAGAAAATGAAAGCGGAGCTGGATAAACTGGGCCCCGGCCTTCATGAGCAGTTTCTCAAATTCAGGGAGTATTCCCGGAAGCAATACGACATCGTCAATCACGGCTATTTTGAAAAAGGTCTGGACAATACCTGGCAAATGATAAAACACTACGGCCTTTGGGAGCTCATCTTCAAGCTGGATTCCATCACTACTATGGACAAAGGTGTCCGGCGGTACTTTTCCAATCCCTATCTCATCGACATATTCAATTTCTTCATCAAGTACGTGGGCTCCTCAGCGGTACATGCCCCGGCATTTTTCAATCTGATGCCCCACATTCAGTTCGGATACGATCTCTGGTATGTAAAAGACGGTATGTATAACCTGGCCCGGGGACTGGAAAAACTGCTGGGTGAGTTAGCCGTACCCATTCACCTCAACAGCGAAGTGAAAAATATACTGAAAGCGGATAAAAGAATAACCGGGATTACCCTTGTGGACGGAAATACCGTTTCCGCCGACATCGTAGTGTCCAACATGGAAGTAATACCGGCGTACAAAAAACTTCTTGGGGAACCGGATTCCTTTTTGAAGAAGCTGGACAAGTTCGAACCCGCCTGTTCGGGGCTGGCCCTGCATCTCGGTTTAGACAAGCCCTACCCGCAGCTTGCCCATCACAATTTCTTTTTCTCCCGCAACCAGACAAATCACTTCAATACAGTGTTCAAGGAAAAGAAACTGCCTGATGATCCGACTATTTATCTGGTGGCGGTTACCCGGACTGATCCGACCCAGGCCCCGGAAGGCTGCGACCACATCAAGATCCTCCCCCACATCCCCTATATCAATGACGAACATCCTTACACAGAAGGGGATTATCTCGCATTCAAAGAAAAAATCCTGGACAAGCTGGAACGGATGGGACTCAAGGATCTGAGGAAAAATACGGTTGAAGAACACCTCTGGACCCCCATTGACATCCAGCAGAATTATTATTCCAACGGTGGCTCAATCTACGGAGTGGTCTCAGACCGAAAAAAGAACTTCGGCTTCAAGGCCCCGAAAAAGAGCCGGAAGTACAGTAACCTGTATTTTGTCGGAGGAAGCGTAAATCCCGGAGGCGGCATGCCCATGGTTATCCTGTGCGGCCAGAAGGCGGCGGACCTGATTGCAGAAGAGCACGGCTGATCCATGGAACTGCCCCTTGTCCTGATTGCTGGAATCTGCTGGTGGACCGGGACCTTCCTTTTATGGAAAATACCCCTGTGCCGGCGCGGCGAAGAGTCTGATTTATCTCAGGAAGTATCTGTCATCATTCCCGCCAGGAACGAGGCACATAATCTGCCTAAACTCCTGGCTTCTCTGAAAGAACAGGATGAGGTTCCCAAAGAAATTATTGTGGCTGATGACAGTTCAGAGGACGGAACCGCGGAAGCGGCTCATGCCCGGGGAGTCACCGTCCTGCCCGTCGAAAACAAGCCCGAAGACTGGAACGGAAAGTCCTTCGCCTGCTGGAGCGGCGCTGAACATGCTTCGGGCAGCGTGCTGCTTTTTCTTGACGCCGATACGCGGCTGGATAAAGCTGGCCTTGGGAAAATTGTATCCACCTGGCGGCGGCTGGGAGGACTCCTGTCCATACAGCCCTATCATCAGGTAACTGCTCTTTACGAAAAACTTTCGGCCGTCCTTAATATCATGGTTATGGCGGGCTTTAATGTATTTACTCCCCTGGGCCACCGATGGAAACCGCCGGGAAGCTTCGGTCCCTGTATTATCTGCGCAAAGGAAGATTATTTCACTGCGGGAGGGCACGAAGCGGTGAAGTCAGAAAGACTGGAAGACATCCCCTTCGGAAAGAACTTCATGAGACAGGGATTCCCGGTACACTGTTATGGAGGCGCGGGTTCAATCTCTTTTCGAATGTATCCCGGCGGAATGCTGGAGTCGATCAGGGGGTGGGCCAAGAGTTTTGCCATCGGCGCGTCTTCAACGAGCCCTGCCGCAATGGCCGCGTCGATTGTCTGGATTTCCGGATTGTTTTTTGCCGCGGCCGCACCCATCACCCTGTGTTGGGGCTGGCTGTTATACGCGG
The DNA here is from genome assembly GCA_042567505.1 of Fibrobacterota bacterium. GTDB lineage: Bacteria > Fibrobacterota > Fibrobacteria > UBA11236 > JADFYW01 > JBHPJW01. The sequence continues at coordinate 3,362 of JBHPJW010000037.1, read as the reverse complement.
GGTTTGGGCTTCAGATGTACTGGATGTCGCGCAGAATCGGCAGTTTCGGAATTTTGCCGGCCCTTCTTTTCCCCGTTCCTCTCATGTTTTTTCTTTCCGTCTACATCTATTCATTTATCAACTCTTTCCTGAGAAAGCAGATTATCTGGAAAGGCAGAACCCTCACCCGGGATTGAAGCATGCAGATATGGCACCTGTCAAATAACTGGACAATACTGACCGATATCCTTGCCTGGTTTATCATCCACATGTCCTTTGCTTATCTGGTCACCCAGCTTTCTCCATCGCTTTTTAATCCGCGCTCCCGTTTATTCCGCTTGAAACCATGGGAACAGAACGGAGCTGTCTATCAGAAATACTTCCGGGTACGGGATTGGAAAAAGAAACTGCCTGATGGTGCTGCTCTGTTCAGGAAAGGGTTCCGGAAAAAAAAGATCAGAAACAGGGACCCCGCTTATCTGGAGCGTTTTCTCAGGGAAACCTGTCGGGGTGAGCTTGCCCATTGGCTGGTTTTTGGAATTTCTCCCATCTTTTTCTTATGGAACCCTTCCTGGGCGGGATGGGTCTGTGTCCTGTATGGGGCAATTGCCAATCTGCCCTGTATTATGGTTCAGCGTTATAACCGTCCGTTTATCCAGCGCCTGCTAAAAGAAAAAACCGTGTGAGCATGCGTCGTGTTGTTTTTTGAAATAATTCGTTTTTAAAACAGACCAAAGGAACAAGGAGACATACATGAAAAATCAAACCATACAAGCGCTGTCGGATCTTCGGCCGGCTCTTTTGAGCGCGGCCATGTTAGTTCTGCTGCCCTTTTCATCGTCTGCAAAGAATTCAGACAACCCGGCCTACTCCCTTACAGGTATTGCCGAACTTGGATTTTTGGCAGTCCTTGACCACAAGGTACAGTTTTCAAAGACCGGCACCTATTTTGACTATGATGAATACGGAGGCCAGGATGTGCTGTTTCCGTTTCATCGTATCAGTCTGGATCTCGCCCTGGGACCAAAACATCATCTCATGTTCCTGTACCAACCCCTGTCCCTGGTAACCAGGGAGACTCTCGATCGGGACCTTGATGTGGACGGTGTAGTTTTTGCCGACGGAACTCCCATGGAGTTCGTTTATAACTTTCCCTTTTGGCGGCTGAGTTGGTTATATGATTTTTCTGGGAATCCCGATCGTGAATTTGCTTTCGGATTATCCTTTCAAATCCGCAACGCTACCATCGACTTCCGGTCTCTGGACGGGGACCAATTGCGCAGCACCCGGGATATCGGACCCGTACCCGTACTTAAGACCCGCATGCACCGGCAGTGGTCAAACGGTTTGCGGCTGGGAATGGAGGCGGACGGTTTTTACGCCCCCATCAGCTATATCAATGGATCCGACAACGAAGTCGTGGGCGCCATCCTGGACGCCAGCCTGAATGCCGGGCTCAAATTCAAGCAAAGCCTTCCCTACCTTAACCTCCGCTACCTGGGAGGAGGCGCTGTGGGCAGCAGTACCGACCGGGAAGGACCGGGTGACGGCTATGTGCGCAACTGGCTTCATTTCATGACCGTGAGTATCGGCGTCGTTCACCCTTTGTTTAAATAAGGAAAGATGAGGTTCTGGTCATTACATCCAAAATATCTTGAGGAAAGATTGAGGGTTGGGAAAAAGTAAGCGTTTGAAATCAGGCGCTATTCGACCGAGGACATTGCCCGAGAGGTCATTTTATCAAGTAATGGGAGAGTTTTCTTGTATTGCATCTGTTTTTTTTACTTTTAAAGTTCGGTTGTTAAAAGAAATTTGGTTTAGGGGACTTCAATTATGAGAAAAAAACACATAGCGATAATCGGTGCCGGTCCCGGAGGTCTCAGTGCTGCCATCCTTCTGGGGCAAAAAGGATTCAAAGTATCCGTCTATGAACGGGAAGACCGGGTGGGCGGAAGGAACCGTTCCATTACCCTTGGTGATTATACTTTTGATACCGGGCCCACCTTTCTGATGATGACTTATATCCTTGAACTGGTATTCAAGGAAGCCGGCAGAGATATCAACGACTATCTGGATTTGATTGAACTGGACCCCATGTATAAGCTTTCCTTTACCGATAAAGAGATCTTTCCAACTCGCAATCACGAAAAGATGAAGGAGCAGATTGAGCGGGCCTTTCCTGGAAATGGGGCTGGGCTGGACGGGTTCCTCAAACGGGAAAAGGAACGGTATGAAAAGATGTATCCCTGCCTGCAGAGACCCTACAGCGGACTCCTTTCCTATCTCTCCCTTCCCTTGATAAAGGCCCTCCCTCATCTTTCCCTCGGTAAGAGCCTGTTTGAGAACCTGAGCACTTATTTTTCAGATGATCAATGTAAAACGGCCTTTACCTTTCAGGCCAAATACCTGGGTATGTCTCCCTGGCAATGCCCCGCGCTGTTTACCATGATTCCCTTTATTGAGCACGAATTCGGCGTCTATCATGTGATAGGCGGCCTCAGCCGGATTTCCGAGGTCATGGCCGATATTGTCAAGGAACAGGGCGGTGAAATAATACTTAATACACCGGTAGACAAAGTCCAGGTGCACAGCGGGAAAGCTGCCGGACTCAAACTTGAGAGCGGAGACACCGTCAGCGCTGACGCAGTAATTATCAACGCGGATTTTGGACATGCAGTCAATAACCTTTTTGAGCCCGGCCAATTGAAAAAATGGACTCCCGCGAAAGTGGGCGGTAAGAAATTTTCCTGTTCAACCTTCATGCTGTATCTCGGTGTAGACAAACTCTACGATGAACCCCACCACAACATTATTTTCGCCGAGGATTACAAAGCCAACATTGACGATATCGCGGTACACAAGCGTCTCTCTGACGACATGTCTATTTATGTGCGTAATTCCAGCATTAACGACAAACTTGTCGCACCGGAAGGTCACTCTGCTCTCTATGTACTGGTGCCCGTAACCAACAACTCCAGTGGAATTGGGTGGGATGAAACAACCACAAATGATTATCGTGAAAAGGTCCTCAACAGAATAGTGGAAAGAACCTCGATGAAAGACATTAAAGACCATATTGTTCAGGAGCAGGTAATTACACCTAGAGGCTGGGAAGATGATCAGAATGTCTATCTGGGAGCGACCTTCAACCTGGGCCATCAGTTGACCCAGATGCTCCACCTGCGGCCTCACAACCGGTTTGAGGAATGCGGCAGCTGCTATCTGGTCGGCGGCGGGACTCATCCCGGTTCAGGACTGCCCACAATTTACGAATCTGCCAGAATTTCCGCTGACCTCATCCAAAAAGACCTAAGCTGCTAACGTTTAGGATAAGCTGCCCTCCGCAGCTCTTCGGTTCCGAATTCCATCTTCATTGAAGAGCG
>JBHPJW010000036.1:0-25751 GCA_042567505.1 Fibrobacterota bacterium | reverse complement strand
GGCCCGGATCTTGAGTATAGTATCCGGGCCTTTGCATATCGGATGCAAACATTTAAATTCGGCAATCCGCCTTGCAAAAGGCCTTCCTACGCGTCAATTAATTCCTATGGTTACCAATAAATAAGAGAATCAAAACAATTGGAAATTGACGCTACTTATGGGATCAAAGCCTTCCAGCACTCTTTTTGCTTCCTGTGCGGCCTTTCGGCGCATTTCTTCAAAAGATTGAGGTGAATAAAAAGCGCAATGAGGAGTTATTAAAAGGCGGTGTTTTAACCAGGAGTTTTTTTTGTTCCATTCGTTTGCAAGTTGGTCATCTTTAGGAGGAGGCTCAACTTGAAGCACATCTAGACCGGCGGCCCATACGGTCTTTTTTTTCATAGCGTCATATAGATCATTACTGTTGATAATTTCACCCCGCGCAGTATTAACAATGACGGATCCCTTTTTCATGAGCGCAAAGAATTTTTTATTGGCCATATTCTTCGTCTCATTGGTTAATGGCGTATGAAACGAAATAATATCAGAAATTTCAAGAAGTTCTTTCAGGGTCTCTTTCCTTTCGATACCTAAACTTTTTTCTATGCCGCGTGGAATATACGGATCATAAAAAACTATTCGTACGCCAAATGCTTTTGCCCGCATAGCAACAGCTGTTCCAATACGGCCCAGTCCTACAATTCCCATAATATTTCCTGTTAAACGCTTGCTGTTAGCGCCTTCCCAGGTCCATCCTTTGGCGCCGCGCTTTACCTGCTTCATAAAAAAATCCATATTCCGGTAAATTCCAAGCACAAACGCCCAGGTATGATCAGCAACATCATCAACCCCGTAGTCAGGCACATGAGAGACGCAAATATTTCTTTTCGCAGCATAGGCAAGATCAACGTTATCAAACCCAACGCCTACCCTTACTATTACCCTGCATTTTTTCATCAGGGATAATGATTTTTTTGTTATTTGGACATCATGCCAAACCAACAGGCCGTCGGCATCTTTTATCGCAGGTAAAATCTGGGTTTCACTTGTCGCTTGAAGAAGTTGTATGTCGTATTTTTTACCGAATACGGACAACTCAACATCAGCAGGAGGTGCTAAACGATCGGTAACAATAATTTTTTTTCTAGGCATTTTTAATTAAATCCTTTTGATCTTCATAAGGTGTTTTGTTTTCAGTAAAGCCGTGTTCCTTTAACCAGAACTCAACCATGGGATATTGCCACTTGTAATCAATATCAAGACCACCCCATTGTTTGATGGGCAGTACATTTCTTCCAATCCAGGGGAACGGCGGTCTTCCGTAATCATAATCAAAGCATTTCGGGCGCACGACAAATGCAGAACAGTCCGGGAAGTAGACGTCACCCTGGGAATCCCGATCGCAATCAGCTGATTCAAATGCGCTAGGATTCATAAAAGGAACAAGCCTGTCGTTTTCAATTTTATGCGCGCGCAGAGGGCTCCACATATTATATTTACTTACGCTAACGGCGGAATCTACATCTGCATGTGAGCGAAGAGATTGGATCCCTTCATCAATAAGTCCGGGGGTTATGGTTGCTCCATTGGCAAAAAGAAGGATTATCATTTCAATAGATTCCGGCCTTATGGATTCTTGTATTGTTTCGAAACCGTGTTTGAAGGCGTCCTGAGATAACGCTTCATTTGTCGCTAAATAGTCGGGTCGTTCGATAAGTTCAGTTCCATATTTTCTTCCTACTTCAGCTATCTCCCGGGAATCTGTGGACAGATATACTTTATCAACATGATTTGAATTTTTAGCCGCCAGGATGGGATAACTCATTAATGGTCTGCCGACTATATCCGTAATATTCTTTCCGGGAAAACCAGTACTTTTTCCTCTTCCAATAATTAATGCAGGTATCATATTATGACGCCTCCTTTCGGATTATATTTGTTAAAACACCTATTTTTTCTATATCAATTTTTATTGTGTCTCCGGGAACTATCACAGCATCAGTCGCGCCAAAAGGGCTGCCGGTTAAAATCACATCACCGGGTGACAATGTCACATATCTTGATACCAGGGAAACGGCTTCATGATCATTTAAAATCCTGTCCGAGGTGAAACTGTCTTGTGTTTTTCTTTTATTAATAAATGAACGCAGGCGTAACTGTGAGGTATCAATACCTGTTACCAGATGAGGGCCGAGAGGACAAAAGGTATCAAGTCCTTTCGAACGGGCTAAATGCCAGTCGCGATTTAAAATATTTTCTGAGGTAATATCGTTTCCACAGGTGTATCCGAGTATATAATTTTCAGCATCATAAACAGATACATTTTTACAGGTTTTCTTTATGATGATCGCAAGTTCTACTTCCTGCCATACCTTATTAGCAAACGCAGGATAAATAACATTATCATTATGTCCGATCAAACCGGTCAACGATTTAAAAAAAACAAGAGGTTCATCATAGGAATCCTGTTTTCCTACCAATCCCCGGTAATTGTATGCGAGTGCTATAACTTTTGAAGCATCACAGGGCGGTAATAATTTTAATTCCTTCGAAGCTAGCGGGGTTTCTTTACATCGTACCGTTTCGTCATATATGGAATTCTTAAGCTCAAAACAAGTATTATCAACGACTCTGCACCAAATTTGCCGGTTTTTATATAAAACTTTCGAAAATTTATCCATTGTGTCCATCAAGAAGCGCCTCTATGAAGTTTTTTTCACTCAAGTCTATTATATTACGAGATGAGTTCAACGGTTTTTCACCGTATCCCCAGGATGCAAAAAATAATCTTATTCCCAATTCCGCGACATCGGTTAAATGGTGGTAGTTATCATCTACATAACTTACTTGATTAGGTAATACGTTATTTTTCTTTATAATATGTTTTATAATCGTCTTTTTTTCTAAGCTGAATTCATTTCCAAAAATATTTATTTCTTTCATCATTAGTTCAAAATGTTTTAAAATTAATGAAATTGAATGTCTATCTTTGTTTGAAACTATGAAAAAATCATATTTTTCCGCGAGACGGTTCCAGTTAGTTCTTATCCATTGATACAGACCATGAAGTTCATACCAGGAAGCGGGATTAATAGATCTGAGGTTATCACGAATTTTAAAAAAGGTTTTTTCATACCGCTCTAAATGACTTTTGTCTTCTTCAAATATCTTTAAAAAAATCGAATATTCATCAATGTTCATATTAAAATATATCGCTTTAGTTAAACTTAAATAACCACCGGCCCTTCTGACATATCCCCGCTTGCGGTAAAAAGCATTTCGATGTTTTTCAGGAATGTTATTCAAGGAGGTGATCGGTTCCGAAGATATCTTTTGGTAGGCCAAAAAAGCGTTATATGCCGTTAAAAGGCATTCCTGAACGCTGTCGACGATAACACCGTCAAAATCCCATAAGAGCAATTTGCGCAATTTTAACTGCTCCTTTTACGAGCAACAATACGCGCGTGTGAACTCAGATTATTCGCCTGAAGGAATTGCTGCATCTGTGCTAATGTTTCCTGGTCCCGGTTATTAATCAGATATTCGATAAAACGCGGCACTTGTAAACCAGGATTATCCCGCATGGTGTTTTTGATAATATCAACATCAAGTTTGCCTGGTGTGCAAATCTCAATCTCTTCAAGCCCACAGCGCTCAATTATGGCTTTCAAGCCCTCTACTGAAGGAAAGTTAAGATGATGAGGCGGAGAAATGCTTTTTGAGTCATTCCATAAAACCTGCAGATCTATGCCGCTAATGGTTAACGTCGTTATTAACAACAATCCGCCCGGTTGTGTTATTCTCGCCAGCCCGGCAATGAATCTGTCAGGATCAAACAAATGCTCTAAAACTTCGAACGAACAAATAACAGAAGCCTGGAGCTCGTTATCATCAATCTTTTCAGCGGGTTTTTTAATAACGGTAAAACCCTTGGTAACGCATGTTTGCGCCAAATCCGTGCTTGGTTCTATTCCAATAACCTTATCGAACATTCCATCGTTTTTAACTTCTTCTAAAAATATTCCGAATCCAGCGCCGGCATCAGCAAGAATAAGAGGTTTTTTCAGGTCATATCGCCCAATTATCTCACCTACTAATTGAGCTCTTGGCCTGAAAATTTTCATTCTGCGGGCCTCAGCTGTCTCTGGAAAAAATCTTTTCGCCCAGAACTTACTGGACTCGGATTCACGATAAAAAGTATCGATCATGTCCTCAGTTGGCCGGGGCGACGCAAACAAGGTAAAACATTCTTTGCATTGTTTATAAGTAAAGCCATGTTTTTCAAAAGCAAAATCGGTATTACTGCTTTTACATCCAACGCAGGGAACATCTACAAATTTCTTTGTATTTGAAAAATACTTCTTAATATCTTTTTCTGATATTTTTAAATAATCGTCGAAGACTTTTTTGGGCCGAATTTCATATTCTTTCATAATTAAACGGCTCCTTCCTCTGCAATAGACTTTTTGTAAGTCTCTAAGGTTACCCTGATTCCTTCTTCTGGCGATATGGTAGGTTTCCAATTCAAATCCTTCATTGCGGCAGTAATATCGGCATGGGTATCGAAAGGATCCCCCAGAGTTGGAATAGTATAGGTAATCGGATATTCTCCTTTTTTGTATCCCAGGCCTTCAGTAAGCATCTCAATCAAATTTTCAATTTTAATATTTATTCCCGTTCCTAAATTATAGGTTTTCCCGCATGCCTGGGAATTATCAAGAGCCAAACTGATGGCATTGACTACATCATCAACGTGAATAATGTCCCGCGTCCTATCTTTTGAGCCTTTAACTATTAATTCATCCTTTTTGACGATATAACTTAAATAAATGCTTATAAGCCCCTGATCTCTATTCTCCAGATTTTGCCCGTATCCATAGGTCGTATAAAGCCTGAATATGGTAAATTTAATACCATGTACTTGTGCATAAATTTTTGCATACTGCTCAGAGGCAAGTTTATGAACCGCGTAAAAAGAATCCGGACTGCAAACAGTATCTTCCTTTGTGGGAATCACAGGAGGTTGGCCATAGGCGCTCATTGAACTGGTAAAAATATAACGTTTTATATTATTTTGAACGCAATATTCCAGTATGTTATGGGTAGCTTTCAGGTTTGCTGACATATCATTTATGGGATCTTTAAATGAAAGCGCATTGGATGTCTGGGCGGCGCAATGAATGACTGAGTCAAAGGCATAATCCTTCAATAGCGAAAAAAACTTGTCCTGGGCTATATCAACATGTATGAATTCAACGCCGTCAGGGACGTTTTCCACTTTTCCATTCGACAAATCATCTACCGTTACAACATTATGCCCATCGTTCATGATTCGTTTGCATAAATGGCTTCCAACAAATCCGGCTCCACCGGTCACTAAAATGTTTTTTCTCATTATACTATCTCCTGCAAGGTTCACTTTTTCATTGCCAATCGCGCCATTTCAAGAACTTTATTGCTGTATCCCCACTCGTTATCATACCATAACACCATTTTAACCATTCGTTTATCAACCACTTTTGTTCTTGTTGCATCTATAATTGACGATATATTTGTGCCACAGTGATCTATTGATACTAATTGTTCTTCTTGTAATTCAAAAATTTCAGGTTTCTTTCGGGACATTTTTTTTATATGATTGTTTATGTCTTCAGCAGTTGCCGGAGATTCCAAAACAGCGGTAAGATCCGTAGCAGAAACGATACTGGTTGGAACTCTGAACGATATAGCATCTATTTTATTCTTTAATTCAGGGATTATTTTTAAGACCGCCCCCGCGGCGGTTGTGTCTTTTGGAATAAGATTAGAAATACTGCTTCTTCCCAGAGAAAAATCCGTCCAAAAATGACCGGGGTTTGAGATAGAACTCAATGATCCGTCGAGCAAATTCTGATATGACAACCAGGGGTGCAGCGTAGTAACAAAACAACTCTTTATCCCCCACGCATTGTTAAGCTCATACAGTACTGGTGCTATGGCTATTGCATCACAAATACTGCTGCTCACAACATGATGTTTTTGAGGATCATATGAATCCTCATTTGCGCCGAAAACAATGGTTGCATCAATATCCTGCGGAGGAGGAGAATGAGTAATAACAACTTTCTTTACGCCTTTATTTATAAGTTTATGTGCTGTGGCGACATTCTTTTTAACGCCGGTAGCATCAATAAGCACATCAATGTTATGATCATTCCAAGGGATTTTCCTTGGATCAGGGCAAGAATAAACCTTGATTGCTTGTTTTTTACATAAAATTTCCGATTTTAATTTATCTGTTTTAATCTTTTTATTAAAACGCCCATAAATTGAATCATATTTCAGCAAATAAGCCAGATTATCAATATCAGGATCAATCTCATTAATAAAACATAATTTTATATCAGTGCTGTTTAATATTAAACGCGTTACTGCCCGCCCAATTCTTCCAAATCCATTAATTGCGGCGTTAATCATGTTGACTCCTATGTTAATTGTCTACTCAGAAAAAAATCTTCCACCTTTTCTATCAACACAAAGTTGGGAAACTCTCGAAAAACCAGTCCTTTTTAAGGAGCAATTTTTCCTAATGCCTTAAGCCTGAACATCCTTATCCGATGTCGTCTGCTTCTGTTCAAACGCATACTGTAAAACAGTTGGCTTACAGTTCTACTCCAATCGTTATCATAGTCCATCCTCCAGGATAAAGGAAACTCGTTCATTATTCGGAGTAGAAATTCCATCGGTATTCTAATCAACCTCCTATTCGGGAACATCGCACCATGGTGGCCTTTTGATGATTATTGGAGCCTAAATAGGATAGCATTCCAATTTAATAAAAGGAGTAATAAAATGGAAACCTCAAAAACAGTCTCAACACAGATGACCTAATAACAGGTATTTCCGGCAGCGGAAACTCCGAAAACGTAATAAGGGCCGTCCAGTACGGAAATGACAACCGTGGCGTCACATTCGGGCTTTGCGGCATGGGTGGAGGCAGGCTCAGGACTGTTGCGCAGAAAGCCTTTGTCATACCCAGCGATGATATGCAGAAAATTGAGGACCTGCATATGATAATTGTTCACTGCGTTATGCAGTGGTTTCTCAGGCCATAATGGGCTCTGTATTTCAGGTCTGAGAATATGCCGATTGTTGATCGGCCTTTTTTAATTTTGGGATCGATTTAAGCCTATTTCTGCAATTGCGTTATCAGCAGCCAGATGGTCAGAAGGGAAGTGACCGCGGTCAGGGTGCTTGTCACTCCGGCGAAGAACTCCTTACTGTCAAATTCCGGCGCTTCCTGAGGTACAACGTAGGGCTTCATGGGCACCACGATCTCTGAGCCCAGCACCACTTCTGAGGAGCTGAACCAGCCTTTCTTAGCCTTAACCGTGGTACCGCTGGGGTAAATGATATAAGTCTTTTTAATGTCAGCCGTGTCCAAGGGGCCGCCGGCGCCTGAGTTGACATAATCTTTCCAGGAATACCCTTTGTTATAGGAGACCACTCCGGGATTAAAGACCGCTCCGGAAATTTCCACCGTATAATCATTTCGGCTTACGTGAATTCGGTCATTCCTGGTTAAGAGCCATGCGCCTTCAAATTTTATGGGATTGGTTTTTCTAATGGGTATGGGTATCCGCCCCGCGCCCATCCTTTCTATGTAAATCGAATAGGGATTGGCTCGATTTGTGATTCCCCCAGCCAGATCAAGCAATGACTTCAGGGTCTCTTTTTTCGATCTGAGAGCATAACTTCCCGGGTTGACGAACTCGCCTATCAGGTGGACAAATTCCGGGGCCGACTTGCTGGCGTCAGTTCTGAAAATGATGAGGGCCCCTGAGCTGATTAAGCCTGTCGATTGCAGATTTTTTTCATTTAAAGGCAGTATCTGTTTTTGCACAAACACTTCCTCGCTGGAAAAGTCGGGAGCGTTGACCTCGACCCTGCTGGAGTCGATATTGGGCAGAAGCCCGCCCAGCCTGTGGATAATGATCTCCAGGCTCAGGTCATCGGTGTATTCCAGGCTCAAGGGCTCGCGGCCTTCCATGAGCGCCACTACCGGGAATTTCTGGTGAAATTTGTGATAGCCGAAAGCGATAACCTCGTCCCGGCGCTCCATTATGTATTCCCCGGCGTCTGAGACCATAATTTTTTCATACCGGATGTTGTTTTTATCATCGGTCTTTTTGATGTACACATAGGGAATGGCGCCGTCCTTGATTCCTCCGGATCTCTGGAGCACGTTTAAAAGCGTCAGCGAGTCGGCATAGGGGAAAATTATTGGTTTCCTCACAAATCCTGATACCTTTATGGTAGCATGGTCCTTGAATTCAGATTCGTGATAGGTAAGCACGTTGTCCCCTGTTAAAAGCATAAAGCTTTTCGCCAGTTCCTCGTCCTCCATCTTGAAATGTATTGAATGGGGGCCTTCAGGAGTTATCCTGACAATTTCCAAATTCTTGGAATGTCCTTCAATCAGTCCCCCGGCTTTCTGGATGAGGTGCCAGAGGGAATTTTCGTTTTGGGTAAAGGAGTAACGCCCCGGCACATTTATTCCCCCGCCGGTTATATGGGCGTAGTTTTCAATGGTGACGGTCTTTTGCCTTTCACTTATTATGTCCCCGTCATGTAATTGAAAGGGGCCCCACTTGGTGCCGGATATTTCCAGATCTATGACCCTCCTGGTAGGTCCTTCGGGAGTGCGCTCCCTGATAGGGATGGTCCTTTCCACCTGAATCAAAGGTGATATGTCTTTGTTGCTTAGATTGCCGGCGTGTTTTACCAGGTCGGCGAGGGATTCAGTTTTTTTAAGCTCGTAGAGGCCCGGCCGTCGTACGATGCCCCTGATTTCCACCACGTTCTCCAGTTCAGCGAAAAATATCAAATCATTTTCCGTGATGGCCACATCGGGCATCTCCCCTGTTTTTAGGTAGGAATAAATATCGAGGTTAAAGACTGGCTTTCCTTTCCTGACCAGGCGGATGTCCCTGATGGACCCAAGCGTGGAGGGCCCTTTTGACATCATGAGGGACTGCCAGAAGGTGAAATAAGGCGGCACTAGAATGGTGCCCGGCATTTTGGCCTGGCCGGAGACGTTTATTTTGATGGGATGGGTGCTTATCACTTTAGCCTCTCCCTCGACTCCCGCCATGTCCGTAACTATTCCGCGAATCATCTGCTTGACCCGCCGGTGAGTCATCCCTTTCAGATAGGTTTGCTTGTTTAAAGGATCGATGAACACATAGCCGTCTGAACCCACCGTATATATTTTCTCCAGGTTGTACCTGCCCCATAACCTAAGAAGGATTTGGTCGCCTTCCACGATGATGTAATCTTCCGGCACGTCAGGGCTGGTCAGGGCCCGGTAGTTCTGCTGAAACAGGCCGCGTCCATAAATAGATTCGCCGGGCTGGGCAAGCGTCTGGGCCTCAGGGGTTTCCTCATCTATTTCTTCTTCCTCAGCGGTTTTATCCTCTTCCTGTTCCTTTTTCCATTCCTCCTCCAGATTGCCTTCCAGCTCCTGGCCGGTTATTTCTTTTTTGTCCTCAGCCGGTTTGGCGGCCGGGTCCTGACCCTTGTCCAGCAGATCGGGATTGTCCCTTAGAATCTGCTCTCGTTTTGCTTTCTGATCCGGAGGAAGGTCCCTGGTGAGCGCGTCCGGGTTCTGTTTAATCAATTCCCTGGCTTTGGTCTTTTGAGCAGGAGTTAATTCCTGTCCGGATATAAAGGTCAGGAAGAACAAGCAGATAAAAGAGAACATCATTAGCATATTAGTATATCTCGGTATTTCTTATTGTTTACATTATGATTTGTGCAGGATTAAATTAAAAAATTAGAGTGTGGAAATGAAAAAAAAGCATGTATATGGCCGTGCTTTAGCACGGGGTTTGCGAAAGGACACCAGATGTGGGGAACTTATTAATCTAAAGCACTATCTATGGTGTTAAAAAAATTGGCCTGGCTGGAGATTTTTTAAAAAAAGATACCGCGGGCGCGCATAATACAACTTCTATTTTTAGCGTGTCTTTTCCCCGGTAAAGGAAAAACAAATCGGCTTGCGGATAATCCCGCTTAAACCAAGTTGTTTTCCCGGTTCCACGGGGACCAATTAAAAATGGCACTTTGTTCGCCATATTTATATTATAAATGGCGAAAATGGGCTATTTCATAATTTTAGTTACCGTTTTGTCAGTATTGATACTGAATCCTGAAATAAGAAGTAGTCCCGTCTTCTTCTGCTCTTAAACTGGCGCTGAGATTTATCCACTTCCATTGATATGCGACATGGGGGCTGAATATTACTGCCGGAGACGATATGCCGTTTATGAATATTTTTGGATCCCGCCGTGCCGGACTGGTGACCTCGTCATTTATTTCAGAGCCGGGATCGCGGCCTTTCCAAATGAGCTCAAGCCGGCATGAGGTGTACCATTTTGAACCATCCCGTATATACATTTTGCCGACCAGCGTTTGTGAGTTCGGTCCCAGCTGGTTGCCGAGAGGATATCCCCCGCTAGCCGCCTGGGCGGTGCTGGAGTCATAATGGGTGTATACCCAGGGTTCCAACCGGCTGTATTCAGCAATCAATCCGGATGAGAAGAAGGGAAGATCCATGATAAAGTGGGTGCCCGCCATCCAGGCCCATTTATTGGCCCAGTGGTCATTAAACAAAGAGGTGGGGGACTGTATGTCGTCGATGAGAAATTCAGAATAGATATGGCCCATGCCCGGGATCCGGTAGTTGACGTCCATGGCCAGGTTGCCGTTATTGTCACGTTCCCGGTTCAGTCCTTTTTGCATGTAAAGGGGACTGACGGGTATCAAAAAAAGGAAAGGCTCCGTGTCGTTATATATAATCAGTTGCTCAGTAATTCCCAGCAGCAGGTTTGGCACCGGAGAATACTCATACCGGTGCGCATACAGGGCCCTGAAGTCATTGGTATCCCGGTTGCGGCTGTCATCAAACAACGGCTGCCCGTAAAGACTGGCCAGCGAAAACGGACCGAAATCAGTGGTGAAAACCAGGTAATTGAACGGCACCGCGTCCTGATGGAAATTAAGGTTGGTAAAAAGTCCCGGTCCCCAGTGCACTGCGTCATGGGCTGCGGTGAGACGCCCCCAGATGAAATCGTAATTCATGCTGGCCCGGTAACGGGAAAAAGAGGAGTAAAATATGCTTCCAGATTTTTCTTCCTCGAGTTGTTTTTCAATAAACTCCCTGTCATAGGCATAGGCGGAGAGATGGTAATCGTCATGAAACTCCACAAACATCCTGGCGTCAAGGTAAAAGGACAAGCGCCCTTTATAACCCGCCACATTCAATCCACCGTCAAAAACCTCCACGTTTTCATGCATGTACCGGTATTCAATGCCCGCCAGTGGATAGACATTGAGGAACGAATCATGATCATCAGTACCGAAATTCAGCCAGGCGGTATCACGGCAAACATTGCTGGAATCCAGGGGCGAAATGCAGGGCCTGGGGAAGATATAGGTCCTGGGACCTTCACCCGAGATCATGCGATGGTATTCCCGCTCCAGCAGAAAAGGCTCGGAATTGCGGAGGGTATAGGGGCGGTTCAGGGGCAGGTTGTAGTTAGAGAATAAATTTAGAGCTACACCGAAAAAAAACAGTATAGCCAGTAACAAAAAAGGCATTGTACACTAAATTAATGGGGCATTTTGGATTATTTTTCAAATCCATTATGCAAACATTAAACGTCCTCTTGGTTTTGGGATCTCTCTTCCAAGCTCTTTGGCGGTTTCTATCCACTCTTTAATGACGGTTTCAGCATTATTTATGGTTTCATGATAAGTTTTACCATCTGCCATACATCCAGGCAATTCCGGTATTAGAGCGATAAAAGACTCGTCTTCATTACTCCAGTAGATAATAATTTCATATTTGCTTATCATATTCTTTCTCCAAGCTTGTATTTTAAGATTATTTTCCGAACTTGTTTAACCTGGTATGGCTTTGATTTCGAACCTTTAGGCTGGAGGTTTAATATTTCTTCAATTTCGTTATGGAAAAATATATGATGATCTCATTTTATTCTAACTTGAAACCCAATTTTTTTCAATAAATTACACTTTTGAGCAAACGGAATATTCTTATCAGATAAGCCGCTTAGGATTTTCTGCAATATTTTCTGGTAGCTATCCATATTTTTCAAAAATAGTCGATTTGTATTTCGGTGTCTTTTTGGGTTCTGCTAGTAAACAACTTTTTTTAACAGCGAATTACACTAAATTCACTAAAAAAATTAGTGTCTTTTCGTGTATTTAGTTGTTTAAATAAAAAAAAGCATGCCCCGGGCTTGAAAAGAGAGGCTCCGCGCCTTGCTTTATAAATAAGGGGAGAATGATTATTAATAATTCAGTCCAAAAAAAGGCATGGAAATTATAATTTAGTAGCAGACGACTACAGGAGAAATAAAATGTCTATAAAAGCCGCATTAATTACCGGGGTTACCGGGCAGGACGGTTCTTATTTAATCGAATTTCTGCTGGAAAAGGGTTATGAAGTCCACGGGCTTATCCGCCGGACCTCCCTTTTTAACAGGGGCCGTATAGATAAAATCCGGAATGAAGCGCAGAAAAAAGGCCAGGTTTTCACGCTGCTTTACGGGGATCTGGGGGATACCAGCAGCATAAACAGCATTCTTGCACAGGTTAAACCTGATGAGGTGTATAATCTGGCGGCCCAGAGCCACGTTAAGATTTCTTTTGAGACACCTGAATACACAGCTGATGTGGATGGTACCGGAGTGCTCCGGTTGCTTGAAGGCCTCAGAAGCACCGGACTGGAGAAAACCACCCGCTTCTACCAGGCATCCACCTCCGAACTGTATGGAAAGGCCGTTGAAGTTCCTCAAACGGAAAAGACGCCCTTTTACCCGCGGTCGCCCTATGCTGTGGCGAAGCTCTATTCATTCTGGATTGTAAAAAATTACCGGGAAGCCTACGGGATGCATGCCAGTAATGGAATTTTATTCAACCATGAGTCTCCCAGGAGGGGGGAAAACTTTGTGACCCGGAAAATCACCCTGTCCCTGGCAAAAATAAAACACGGCCTGCAGGCCACTCTGCGCCTGGGAAACCTGGATGCTAAACGGGACTGGGGATACGCCAGGGATTATGTGGAGATGATGTGGATGATGCTGCAGCAGGATCAACCGGATGATTATGTGGTAGCCACGGGCGAGACCCATTCTGTAAGGGAGTTCGCCGAGAAGGCGGCCGCCATTGCCGGTTTTCAGATGGCCTGGGAAGGCGAAGCGGAGAATGAGGTGGGAAGAGACAGTAAAACCGGAAAAGTAATCATTGAGGTGGATCCCAAGCATTACCGCCCCACGGAGGTGGATCGTCTGCAGGGAGATCCGTCTAAAGCCATGCAGAAATTAAACTGGAAGCCCAAAGTGAAGTTTGATCAGCTGGTGGAAATCATGATGAAAGCCGATCTCGAACGGATATCGTCACTGTAATTGAATATATATTTTCTGTCATGTTCCGGTTGATGAGCGGAAAAGACAACCTGAAAATGAAAATCATTGTCTGAGAACACCTAACGGGGAAAAGATGCCTCTCCGCCTGTGAAAGGAAGGACAAGTATTTATGGTAAGCAAAGATATCAGGTGGATTCAGAGATTTCAGAATTTTAAAAGTGCCTATTCTAAATTTAACGAAGCATTGAAGTGCGTTGGAGATGAACCGGAAAATGACCTCTATCAAATGGCGCTGATAAAGGCTTTTGAGTTCACTTTTGAACTTGGATGGAAAACAATAAAAGACTTCCTGATTTATTCTGGGATAAAAAATGTTTCTTTGCCAAGAGAAGTGATTAAACAGGGATTCCATTATAATATTATCGAAGATGGCAATAAATGGATTGCCATGATGCAGGATAGGAATCTAATGGCGCATACCTACAAGGATGAAAACGCAAAAAAAGCGGTTGAGAACATCACCTTATTGTATAAAGAAAGTTTAACACAGGTGTATGAGTTCTTTAAGAATAAGTCGCAAGAACGATAATGTTTGGCTTGCCTGAAGAAACGGCCAGGATTCTGCGCAATTATTTTGCTGGAATACCTGAGATTGAAATGGTGAAGGTTTATGGTTCAAGGGCCATGCAGAATTATAAAAAAGGTTCGGATATTGATTTTGCGGTTTACAGCCACGGCAATGAAGACTTGATCGGGAAAATTCTAACAGAGTTAGATGAACTGCCTACTCCCTATTTGTTTGATGTCACTGATTATAAGAGACTTAAACACCGGGAATTGAAGGAGCATATAGACAGGGTAGGCGTTGTTTTTTTTAAGAGAGAAGTTGAAAATGAAGGGTAAACTTGCCGCAGTTATTGTTTGGTGGGCGTATTCATGGTCTTCTTCAAATCCCAACATCGACATCTCATCACATAATCCGTCCTATGAGGTGTTGCGGCGCATTCAGACGCGTTCCACCTCAATCTACTACAGCCAGAATTATCCCGTGAGGATAAACCGTCTCAAGCCGTATCTGGAATCGCAGACCTATTCCGGTTTTGACAGGCATTTTCTTTCCCATCAGTACCCGTTTGGCAATAAACCTCTGGTGGACTTGGTCGATAGTAACCGTATGCATTCTTTTTACCTGTCCCCTCTAATCGATGCCGGGTATGCGGAACATAGGTATGATGATTCTACCTACCGGAGCGGTGAGGCGGGATTGGGTCTTCGTGTGTACGGAGAAGTAAAATCCAGCCTGGTCTTTTTTTCCCGCGGTCGTGTCTTCACCGAAAAAACAAACAAAGAACAGTATTCCCACCAGTTTGATCCTGATTTTGGTGAAACCTGTTCTGTGGAAAAAGGTGCCGGGGATTCGCTTTTAGACACACGTACCTGCAACCGGTTCGAACACTATCTGTTCGTGGATCTTCCATGGTTTGAATTAAAGTTGGGCCGTGACCACCTGCACATGGGCCCTGGCTACTTCTCTTCCCTGACCGCCGGCCGGGAAACGCCCCCTTATTATTTAATTGAGGCAAGGATTGATTTTTCCAACTGGTTTTTCCTGGATAATTACTTCCTAAAAATGACCGACACGGATCATGATGTCAGGAAATATGCGCACATACATCGCTTTGAGTTCAAGCCATCGGCGTCACTGAGCCTGGCCTTTCAGGACGCGGTCATTTATCAGGAAAGGGACCCTGATCTTAAGTACATCCTTCCCCTGACTCCCCTGGCTTTTTCCGAGGATAACAACGGGGGCCGGGACAACGACGCCATGAGTTTTGATGTTATGTTTACCGGCGTTCCCGGTTTATCTGTTTGGGGTGAGGTCTTCATAGATGACCTGCTGGGCCCCGGCGCCTTTTTTGATGACTTCTGGGAAAACCGCTGGGCCGTGCTGTCGGGTTTTCAGGTGGTTTCGCCCTGGCCGGGAGCGGACCTCGACCTGGTGGTGGAGTATTCCCGGGTTGAACCCTGGACCTACACCGGAAGGCAGGATTACACCAGTTTCAAGCACTTTAATGTGCCCAGCGCCAGCAAACTCGGGCCAAATTCCAGAAGCCTGGACGTTAAACTCTCATACCGTCCTTTTTCTTTCATTGAAATATCAGAACATTTTGAATTAACCGAGAAGGGGTCGGACAGGGGATCAAGCCTCAAAGACATACATGACAGTCAGGGCTTTGACGATCCGGATACCAAAGACTTTCTGGGCGGAAATACAGTTGAAAAACACCGGCTAACCCATTCTGTCAGCGGTTTTTGGGACCAGTACCTGGGGGGCAATGTGTATGTGAATCAGGTTTTCGGGGACCAGGAATATTTCGGATTCGGAGGCAATGTCACTTTTTCATGGTAATGGTTCCTGTCTGCCATTGAACATTGGAATTGTCATGCCGGCCTCTGAGCCGGCATCTTTCCCTAGAAATGACAGGCTGTGTCTGTTTTGACAAACCGGGTATGGCAGAAAAGAAGCAATTTTTAAGAGTATTATTGGATTAAAAACTCTTCTATCACCTTGACTATCCTCTGGCTGGCTTTTCCGTCCCAGCCTTCGGGGATGTTCCCCTTTTTCCAGCTGCCGGATAAAATCTTGTTAACCGCCTGTTGGATTGCCTCTTTTTTGGTCCCTACTACTTCGTTTGTTCCCATGGACACTGTAACAGGGCGCTCGGTATTTTCCCGTATAGTAATACAGGGAATGCCCAATACCGTAGTCTCTTCCTGAAGGCCGCCGGAATCTGTGATAACAAACAGGCTGTTTTCGTTGAGTCTCAGCAATTGATGATAGTTCAGGGGCTGGCAGGTATGGAAATTTGTCATGTTATCAAGTTCAGGCCGGAACCCGAATTCTTCGATCATCTTCAGAGCTCTGGGATGGGCGGGGTAGACGACTTTAATCTTTTCCTGGATATAGCTAAAAGCCTCCAGCAGTCCTTTCAGGGTGGCTTTATCATCAACATTGGATGGACGGTGCATGGTCAGCAGGCAGTACTTTTTTGGCTGTACTTCCAGTGTTTCCAGAATCGGGTCTGCGGCGGCTTTTCTCCGGTTTCGCACCAAGGTGTCTATCATCACATTGCCGGCGAAATGAATATTTCCCCTTTCCACCCCTTCATGGAGCAGATTCCGGTTTCCCTCAGGGTCAGTGGTGAAAAATAAGTCTGTTATGGAATCAGTGACTATCCGGTTGATTTCCTCAGGCATGTTCATATCACGGGAACGCAGCCCCGCCTCAATATGAGCGGCGGGTATCCATAGTTTCTTCGCCACGATGGTACAGGCCAGCGTTGAATTAACATCTCCCACTACCACAACCAAGTGCGGTTTTTCTTTGATACAGACCTTTTCAAACTCCACCATGATATGAGCCGTTTGCGCGGCATGGGAACCAGGCCCCGCTTCGAGGTTTGTATCGGGCCTTGGAATCTCAAGAAGATCAAAAAATGATTGTGACATTTCCTCATCATAGTGCTGTCCCGTATGCACCAAAAACGGCAAGAGCTTTCCTGATACTTTCATGGCCGCCATCACAGGGGCTATTTTCATAAAATTGGGCCTGGCGCCGCAGACCAGCATTACTTTTGGTTTACTCATTTCTCCAATAAATGTTTAAATTTTGGTTAAAGATAAATAATCTCGGAAAATTATGAACAATTCATTAAACCTGTTTGATATTTGCATCATCACTGCCTCTTCTCCTGATAAGGCCAGGGCATTTGGAGAGCTTATACAGCGCAGGAAAGATTATGGATTGTACCCGCGTGAGGTTGACTTCAGGATTTATGCTGATCCTAAAAAGGGCAGGGTGGGCAGCGGGGGAGGGACCGTTATCGCCCTGCATCAATTGCTGAAGGATTATGGGGTCCGTGATTCACTGGATTTCTTCCGGAATCACCGTGTTCTGCTTATACATGCTGGAGGTGAGAGCCGGAACCTGCCGTGCTATGCACCGGAGGGGAAAATTTTCGCTCCCATTCCCCTGGAGAGCAGCTCCCTTATTCCTCCAGTGGTACTTGATGCCCAGCTCACATTCTTTTTCAAGTATCCCTGGAAGAGGGGAGAAGTGGTGATAAGTTCGGGGGAAGTAATAGTGGATTTTCCACCGGAGTTTATCCCTGAGACTAGAGCCGGGATCTTTGGTTTTACCAAAACTGTTCCGCCGGAAACTGGAGCGAAGCACGGTGTGTTTCTCTTTGATGCCGGTCAGCAGAAGGTGGTGGATTTTTTCCAGAAAGCCGGTCCTGAGAAAATAAGGGAGAATGCGCTCCTGGAAGGAACTGAACAATGCGCGCTTGATATGGGTGTGTTGGCTTTTTCTCCGGAGGCAGCCCAGGGTTTTATTGATTTCGCCAATAGTAAATCCAGCGGTCATCCGGTCTTGAATTATTTGAGCAGGGGCAAATGCCAGTTTGATATATATTTAGAGGTTTTAACCGCCGCCATCGCGGGGATTTCTTACGAGGAATATAAGGAAAGGATGGTTTCTCGCTCTTCCTTGCGCACTGGTTTTTTGAAGCAGCTTTTCAATATCTTTCATAAACAGGTTTTAAGCGGGGCTCTGACCTCTTCAGCGACCTTTATCAACCTGGGCAGATTGCCGGACTTCCCTCAAGCCTGCCGGGAAATTATCCAGAGGGAGATTAGACCTTTTTACGCTCCTGAAGGAGGAGAGATAAAAGTAAAGAGTGGCCCGGCTTTGCTGGAATACAACAGTTCCGATGCCGGTGTCTATGGATTTACCAATAAGCCGGTACTTTTAGAAAACCTGGCCAGATGCCATGCTGACGCGGTTATGGGAAACAATCTGCTGCTTGGCGTTAAGAACTGTCATTTTACCATGGAACTCCCGGATGGAGTCTGCATAGATGAAAGAGACATAAAGGGGCAGTCTGTAACCATGGTATATGCCCTTCACGACACGTTTATACCGGTGTCCGATCCTTCGGAAATCAAATACTGCAAAGTTCCCCTGCCGCAGTGGCTTGAGGCCAGAGGTCTGGTCCTGGGAGATGTATTTGAGGGCAGAACCTATGACCTGCAAAAAGCCCGTCTCTTCTGCCCGGACGCTTCCGAAAAGTTTCTGGCCGGATACTGGGACATTCCCAATGATCCCAACTGGAAAAAGTACTTTAAAAAAGCGCGCAGGCTGTCCATGCATGAAATAAACTCCCGGGAAGAGGTCATGGCCAGGGAAGCGCAGAGGATGGAAGCGCGCAAAGCTTCTTTGATGGCTCTTTTCAAGCGGCGCGGGGGATGGAGATATGTCAGCCTCAGGGATTTTAAAGAAACATTTTCCGGTCAGGAATTGATTGCTGATCTTGAGCAGTTTTATTCCCGGACAGATGATCCGCTCCTGAAAATATATCGCAGGACCCTGCTGAAAAGTCTGTCCGGTAAAGAAGGGCCTGCCGAACAGATAATACTACCAAAAATAAGCTATTCGGAAGGTGAGGATGTTACGCCTGTTAAAAGAGCGGTAAAACCGGATCAAATTGTCTGGGCCCGGTCTCCAGTCCGGCTCGACCTGGCCGGTGGCTGGTCGGATATACTTCCTTATACGCTGAAATATGGGGGAAAAGCCGTAAATCTTTCCGTTAATTTGAATGGACAACCTCCCCTCCAAGTGTTCTGCGGGAGTTCAGAGGATAAGCATGTACGCATACAGGTGATTAATACAGGAGTTGTGGAAACCATCACTCATTTCAATCAACTTGAAGATTTCCAGGATCCTTCAGTATTGCCTTCTCTTCCCAAAGCGGCTTTATGCCTGCTGGGTCTTACCCGGAAAAAACAAGGGAAGCCGCTGGATAAAGTTCTGAAAAACTTTGGGCACGGTATTGAAATTTCCCTGCTCAACGCAGTTCCCAGGGGCTCCGGACTCGGCAGTTCTGCTATTCTGGGGGGCGTTGTCCTTGGGGCGCTGCACCGGTTTTTTGGGCATGAAGTTTCTTCCGAACAACTTATTTACCAGGTCCTGCAGATGGAACAGATGATTACCACCCGGGGAGGTTGGCAGGATCTGATAGGCGGAACCGTGGGCGGATTGAAATTCATAGAAAACAAGCCCGGATTAAAACCCGAGCCGCTTATCCGGCAGCTGGATTCCTATTTATTTCAATTTGGAAAATCCAGGGCTTGCATGACCCTGTTTTATACCGGTATACAGAGAGAGGCAAAAAACATCGTGGAAGAAGTGGCAGATGAAGTCAACCGCATGAGTCCCGCGTCTCTCTTCACTCTGAAGCATATTAAGCAGTTGGCCCTGGATACCAGAGAAGCGGTGGAGCTCAGGGACTATGAGGCCCTGTCTCAATGTGTCAACCAGTCCTGGGAGGCAAATAAGCTCATGCATTCCGGAGCTACCAGTAAGCAGGTGGAGGCATTGCTGGAGGAAACCAGGTCCTGTTATACCAGCGTTAAACTTCTGGGGGCCGGGGGAGGAGGTTTTGCCCTATTCTTTTCCAGGGATCCGGGCCAGGCCGAAAAATTAAAAGCCCTGCTTCGAAGGAAATTTGAAAATGATAAGGCGAGGATAGTTGATTTTCAGTTGAACCAGCAGGGACTGAAAGTCAGTGTTTCCTGACAGGTATTGAGTTACTTAAAAACCGCCTTGAACTCCAGTGGCACTCCCCTCGAGAATTTTTCCACCAGCATTTTTAAAAATCCCAGTTTTTCCGGCGGGACATCAATAAACTGCATTCCTATTTTAAAGGAACCGACTTCTTCTTTGCAGTAGATTACTCTGGCTTTTAAGTGCAGATTATTAATAATAATGTTCGCATTTCCTGATTCCTCTTTGGGATGTATTATGGCCGCGCCGGATTCACTCAAATCGATAAGTCCCATTTCCACTTTACCGCTTGGTTTTAAAAATTCAATGCGGTCTGAACGTTTTTGCGTCATATACTGATCCCCTTTGCATTATGAGGGTTTATTCACTCTCTTCTCATGGTTCATCTGACTACTAAACTAAAATTTTTTTTGGCGGGATGTTGGTATAAAATCCAGCTAATAGCAGTAAAGGCGTGCCGGCGGCGCGCCGGGCCACAGGCGCTAAAACCGGTACACCAGGGCCAGCCTGTGGTGTTCGGCATCAAAACTGGATTCCAGTCCCAGCTTTCCCGGCGAGGAGAAGAAATGTTTGCGATTAAAAGCTTTGGCGGAGCGATAGGCGTCTATCACGCTCCAGAAGTAAGAGATTCCCACCGCGACAAAGGCGACAACATTGACAACTTTTTCAGTGGTGTTTAATTCCGAATGTCCTACCTCAAGCTCAGGGTACCTCTTTAACTCCACCAGATTATTATTCTCGTCATGGAAACGAATTATTTCAGCTGACCGTTCCCGGTTCTCATTGGTATAATACGCGATGACTCCGCTGGATGCCAGAAACGTCCCGGCAAAAAGGAATGATTTTAAATAATTTGACTGATATAACTGGCCCAAACCGGGAAAGGTAACTGAAAGCAGAGCTGAAAGCCTGGGATCCTGGGGAAAGACAATTTCCTGTCTTGCCTGCTGCTGTTGCTCGACCTGGGGAACGAATACTCCGGTTACCGTCCGGTCTTCTGTTTCTGAACCTGCGCCAGTTACCGTCTGGACCGCTTTAAGCTCATGCTTACCCGCATCCGGAGGGTCCACAGGTTTATTTTGAACAGCTGCGGACGTGTTGATGGAATCTGGCTGCGCAACAGGATTCCGGCTGGTGTCCGGTTGGGCTGATGCCAGTGAAAACAGCAGCGGATAAAATGCCACCCAGATTTTCACTTAAACCTCCTGGCTGTAAAAATGGCGGGAAAGCACATTCCCGCCGGATGAATTAAGGTAGTCAATTTCAATTTACCTGGCTATCTCCGCTTTGGTTCTGATCCTGTTCCACTATCTGTTTGTCGATTTCGTTGCCGTCTTCATCGTAGAAGGTGACGGTTCCTTCACCGTTGCCTCTTGGCTTCTGATAGAAGAGGTGGACACCGGAATAGTTGTATCCATCCCTAAGCGTACAATCGCTGTTGCCGGCGTCTGCACAGCTCCGGCTTCGGTAAACTTTTCCCTCTTCCCGGTATTCATAGGGGGCGTTGGCTTCGGGATGGTTTTCCCCGTAATGCGTAGCCACGATATAATACGTCTCCGTGTTACCATCGGGACGTGTCTCGTCCGTCAACGGGAAATGAGTATCGGCTTTATTGTCAGACCAGAATCGCTCGTCTAACCCAATAGTACCCCCGTGATAGATCTTGATCTCGATTCCCATGGTTTCCTTCTGTTCGCTTTCATCCCAGTAATTCATTCTGCCGTACTGGACCCAGTCATCTCCTTCTTGTTCCAGCGGCTCAATCATGGCGGATCCAGAGTCTCCCACATTATATTCCCGGTGATCCTCACCGATCCCATCCATGGCTCTTGTTACCACCCCTTCCCATTTGATTCTGCGATCAGTGGACGGAATAAACACCAGCCCGCATACATCAGCCTCTTCGCCCACCTTATCTCCTTTGAGCACGCCGTTTTCCAGTTTCTGGATTTTTTTGTTATGACCTTTAAACGCCCAGAACCGGAAGTTATCGGCGTTTAGGAAACTCACGGGCCGTTGACCCAGGTTTACCAGCACATTCCCGTTCTTGACCTCGTAATTATCTGTATCATTTTCCGTAGCAGCAAAAAGGATTGAGTCACCGTCCTGCAGCAGCTTTTGCCGATTGGCATCGACAAACTCCTGGCCGAACCAGGCAATGAGGTACTCTTCGGCTTCAGCCACTGTCAAGGTATCAAACTGCTGGCCGGCTGATACTTTACTCAAGCTCCTGGCAGACATCCTTGCCAATTGTTGGGTAGGATCGTCGCCCTCCTGCCGCTTGTCCATGCCAACCGGAACGCCCAGGTTTCTTAAGAATGCCACCATGATATTGGCAAAAGCATTGTTGGTTAAAAGACTCAAATCAAAAGGATTTATCCCGCAACTGGTAAGGGATAACGCCGATATAAGGCCGGTTGCCGTGATGATTTTCCTGGTATAGTTCATTGTATTACCCTCCAGAGCTTATTCCATCCTGAATAAATCAAATTTTGTGCCAGTTGAAAAGGTCTTATCATTTTGATAAAAATCGAATAATTAATCACTATTATGTATCAAATTTGATACAGAAACCATCCCCCATTATCAATTGCGATAGTTACCCTTCATCTAAAATACCACCCGAAATTCAGGACAACGCCGGTCACAGGAGGAGGTTGTGGAATATAATAAGAGGAGATGCCCAATTCGCAATAGAACCTTTTGCGGAAAGACAGCCTGGTTCCAAGGAATACATAGGATAGCCATTTAGCCTCAGGATTGTAATTTGCGGCAAAGCTTTCCAGTCCCTCTATGTTTAAATCTATGAAACCGCCGAGGTTTGTGAACCAATACTCCATAATGTATTTGACATGTTTTGACGCGTCATACTCAAATCCCGAAATAAAAACCAAGGTAGCCTGTTTATCCCTTGGATTTCCTCCAAAGGCGGTATAGTCTTCTCCTCCCAGCGGCAGCGAAAAATACAGGTGATAAATAAACCGGCCCTTATGGTAGCTCTGGGCCAGGAAAGGAATTAAGAAATAGCTGTTCTTATCAACGTGGGTAGTATCGTTTTTAACAAAGAGGAACTTGAAACGGTGTAATTTAAGGCCCCAGGAAAGAGTGTAGTCATCGCTATAAAGAAATTTCTTTTTTGAAAGCCAGGGACGTTTAAAACCCAGGCGAAAAATGTTAAAGCCCGCGTCAATAGTATCAACGTCTTCGGCATGAAAGGTAGGTATGCCCATCATAAACAAATCGAATTCCCACTTTTTGAATGGTGCGTAGGCAAGGTTTAGCGTTGGAAGCCACCAGTTTAAACCCAGTTTAAAATAAGCAGTACCTTTTTCACAGATTCTTCCAGTTTCTCCCAGGGTTAAAAGTTTGCTTTTATTGACGTCATTGCTCTTTGTTTCCGCAAGTGGCTTCATGGGAAAGAGCAGGAACGTCATAAGGAGGGCAGTTTTCAGTATCACGTCAATTCCTTTTGGTTTTCTTTTCTGTTCAAAATAGCAAAACCCGAGCCATTAAATTGAGTGAGTGAAACACGGATGTGTTTAGGGGAAATACCTTATGGGGGATATAAGGGTAGACAAAGCCTGCTGAGGCTGGACCTGCTTGAATGGCCTGAACTTTGCGTTATTGGATTGAACAGCACCTATTTCACTGTGAACGGAAAGGGAGGGGGGCAGTAGTTGCCTCAAAAACAGCCCGTTTTATCCATTTTTTTTCAATTATCAGGGATGGATATTTGTATCAAAAATGATACACAAAACATATATTTAAACTGAATGTCACTGCTTTTATCAATTTTCTTAGGTCTGAAAGGTCTGGCTATAGTGCTGGGGACCATGATCTCCTCCGGTGGAGACGGCCAGGTGTCTCTGGAAATCGCTTCTGTGGAGTTGAAATCAGATACTGCCCTGGTTGAGATAAAGGTAAATGGTATTTATTCACGGGAATTAAATGATTTCCTTGAATCAGGTACAGTTATACCCCTGCATCTGGATGCAATCCTGATAAGCGGAGAAGGAATAATATCACAGCAGATTCGTACCAACCGGTTGAAATATGACTTAGCCGGAAAGCGGTTCAGGATAATCAGGTCAGATGATACCCTGAGCATAAAAGCTAAAGACAAGGCCAAACAGTTATTTTCCCGGTTCAGCCTGCCTCTGTTTACCGCCGGGGATCTCCTGGATAAGCAATGGTACCAGATCAGAATCAGTTGCAAGCTTGGAAGGGTGAAACTGGACATCCTGGACATGAAAGAATTCGATCTGATGAGCCTGTGGAGTTTCAAGGGCCCAGTATTGGAAACCAAAAAATTTCAAAAGAAAGACCTAATTTCGATTCAACCGGACAAGGAAAATTATGAATCTGAGCAATAAAGAGGATACGTTTTTGTAAGTGGTAACGTCTGTCGGTATGTCATTCTGGCGCACGCCAGAATCTTTCCCAGGGAAAGATGCCGGGTCGGTGCCCGGCATGACACAGTAGGGAGCATCCTCACCCTAACAATCACCGCCAGACGATACGGGCATCGTCATCGTCAGACGTTGCCGTAACCGAAAAAAAGGAAGGATATCAGCATGAAATTAAAATACCAGATATTTTGGCTCATAACAGGCCTGATTGTCTTGTATTCGATTCCCATCACCCTGTATTACCTGCAGGTGACCGGGTCCAGTGTAGACCTGGGAGTGGACCCTTCCGTGGAAACTTCCCTGAGGAAGGGCCTGGAAACCAGTCCTGAAGGTCCAGAAAAAGAACAGAACCTCAATGCGCTCAAGCGTTACCTCCAGATAAAATCACTTAAAAAGGTGATTATCAACCAGGCGGTGATGGTAAGCATATTTACCCTGGCTGCGGTCATCAGCATCGCTATGGTCCTTGCCCTTATCTTTTCCTCCCGGATAACCAGGCCGCTGGCGGAACTGACAGTAGGAACCAGGCGCATCGCCGAAGGAGACCTGGATTACCAGGTATCCCTGCGTGCGGGTGGCAGCGAAATAACAACCCTTCTGCACTCATTTAATCAGATGGCGGCCAGATTGAAAAAGACCACCGAAGAATTGAAAATATCTGAAAGCAAGGCCACCTGGCGCGAAGTGGCCCGTACCATAGCCCATGAGATAAAGAACCCCCTCACTCCCATTAAGCTGTCAACCCAGAGAGTTGAAAGGAAATTCAAGGAAAACTCGGAAGGTTTTGACAAGGTCCTGAGCACCGCCACCCGGACCATACTCTGCGAAATAGAAAACATGGAAAGACTGGTTGAGGCCTTTCATTCCTATGCCAAGCTCCCCGACCCGGTCAGGAACAGGGAGAACATCAATTCCCTGCTGGAAGAGACCATTACCCTTTTTGCCAGTGCCGCTGGAGGCATCTCATTTTCCGGGGCGGAGGACCTGCCTCCCGTCCTCCTGGACAAGGGGCAGTTCAAGGAGACCATCACCAACATTTTAAAAAACGCAATTGAGGCCACCGAAGAGGGAAAACGCGATATAAAGGTGGAAAGTGTTTACAAAGATGAGAAAGTATGTGTAAGAATTTCTGACAACGGGCCCGGTATCCAGACTGAGAACCTGAAAAAACTGTTTGTCCCCTACTTCACCACCAAAGCCGAGGGAAACGGAATCGGACTGGCCCTGGCGGAACGCATTATTTCCCAGAACGGGGGGAAACTGTCATATGCAGGCCGGGAAGGGCAGGGCGCGGTATTTGTAATAGAA
>JBHPJW010000035.1:0-26045 GCA_042567505.1 Fibrobacterota bacterium | reverse complement strand
ATCTGGGAAAAAGCATGGGCGAAGGTCGCCCAGGGAGCGGAAGATGTTCCTGCCGCGCCATCACTCCCGTCTGTAGCTACGTAAACTGCGCTGTTTCCTAAAGAAAAACAAAAAACTAAAAAACAAACAAAAATCACAATACGATGCTCGTGTGAAGCAGCCAATTATCCCCCCTTTTGGTTAATTGTTTTTTATTATGTCCCCTTTCTCAATATAACACATAATGTAATGTTTTCTAGGCTTATTCATAAATTTCCGGCCATTCCCGCCTTTCTGGTGCGAAACTAGCGCCGGCATTTCCGGACATACCTATTTTTTTTAATGGCCGTAAAAGTCATTATGAGAAAACTTTTACGGCCATCGCCATTCTCGCGCAGAGGGCGCAGGGTTCGCAGAGGGGGGACTCTTTTTTTTAATCGCGCAGAGGGCGCAGGGATCGCAGAGGGGAGAGAGGGTTTAAAAACGGGTTTGAGGACAAAATTAATCGCGCAGAGAGCGCAGAGACCGCAGAGAGGAGAGAGGGTTTCCGTACCACCCGCTTATGCTGTTTCTTGGCGGCGGGCGGGGGCATGATTTCACTGTTCATGGATCAAATCCAAAACATGCGTTTTCTGATGGTAATACTGGGTTATTTTAAGAAAATCCTCTGCGATCTCTGCGGTCTCTGCGCGATTAAAAAAAAAGAGTCCCACCAATAATAGTAGGGGATACTGCCCCCGGTAATCGTCTATAGGGTATTAATAAAGAAATTCCTCCCCTCTCTGCGTTCTCCGCGCTCTCTGCGCGATTAAAAAAAAAGAGTACTGTTTTTTATCAGCGTAACGGTCAAAAATAACACTATACTGCATATTTATTTTATCACAAATTTCTCAAGATGGATGGTTCTGTCCCGCTAACCGGTCAATTCAAAACAGAAAACCCGGCAGGTCTTTAGGCGTTATGATCTGGTGGCTGCTTCCGGGATATTCCAGCCACTTGACGGGCCTTCTGGATTTCCGCCTGATATTCCATTTCAGTTCATATCCGAATAATCTGCCGTCGCGTTCTTCAATTAGATCCACTTCACTACCGTCAAAGGTCCTCCAGAAATACTGATCAGAGTATACTCGATGGTTTATCCGGTATTTCATCCTTTCCACTATGACGAAATTTTCCCACAACGCTCCTGAATCATTTCGGCTTTCCAGAAGGTTAAAATTATTGATGATGGCATTCCGGATACCAAGGTCATAGAAAAATATTTTTTTGGTTTTGGAAATTTCCCGTCTCTTGTTGCGGGAAAAAGGAGGCAGCCTAAATACCACGAATGACTTCTCCAATAAGTCTACATACCTTTCTACGGTTTTTTTGTCTATGCCCAATAGATTTGAAAGTTCCGATAAAGACACTTCTGAGCCGATTTGCAGAGCCAGCGCTTTTGTAAGTTTCTGAATAAGTTCGGGCCGCTTGATGTTCTGGTACTGAAGCACGTCCTTATACAAATAACTGGAATGGAGTTCGCTTAGAAGCTCTATCTTTTCCTCAAAAGAGGGCTGCAGGGTGACCTCAGGATACATCCCGAATAGCAACAGGGTTTCAAGGTCTTTGGATATTTCCACCATGTTTTGGTCCGAATGTCTTTCTTCTATGGAAAAAGGCAGCAATGTATAGGTGTGTTTCCGTCCGGTCAATGCCTCCTGAATCAAATTGGACATCTCAATACTTGATGAGCCGGTGACAATTATTTGAATATTTTTTTTATAATGGTCGACCAGTAATTTGAGGGTTTGTCCCAGAGAAACGACCTTCTGCCCTTCATCAATAAAAACCAGATTAGCCTTTCCGACCAATTGCTTCAAGAAATTTATATCCCGGTTTTCTAAAAGCTCCCTGTCGGTGGGATTATCGCAATTGAAGATTCGGACTTCTTTTGAAGATCCCATATCGTTAAGAATATCCTGCGCAAGTGTTGTTTTTCCGGATTGCCTGGGGCCTTGTATGATAAGAGCTTTTCCAGAAAAGAAACGCTTTATTATCTGTTTCTTTAAAATTCGGTTAATCATTTTTGGCGTAATATAAGGAATGAATAATCAAATATACGCGTAATATAGGGAATGCATTCCCAAAAGTCAAACAATTTAGGGTGAAATTAATACTGGGCCAATGTGTCAAGTTCTATACCGTAAAACCAGGCGTGGTGTTTTAAGACGTTTTAATATTTGATATGATTATAAATCGCGCAGAGGGGGGCATCATGATGGAGCCGAATGAATTTCTCGCGCAGAGGACGCAGAGAACGCAGAGGGAGGGGATTCATCATGATGGAGCCGAATGAATTTCTCGCGCAGAGGACGCAGAGAACGCAGAGGGGAGAGAGGGTTTAAAAACGGGTTTGAGGACAAAATTTATCGCGCAGGGAACGCAGAGAACGCAGAGGGGAGAGAGGGTTTGTGTCATTCTGTACCACCCGCTTATGCTGTTACTTGGCGGTGGGCGGGGGCATGATTTCGCTGTTTATGGATCAAATCCAAAACATGCGTTTACTGACGGCTCCACTGGATTATTTTAAGAAAATCCTCTGCGATCTCTGAGTTCTCTGCGCGATTAAAAAAAAGAGTCCCACCACGATAATAGTAGAAGAGGCCCCCCGGCAGCCACCTTGGGCCAAAAGTTTTTCTCGCGCAGGGAACGCAGTGAACCCAGAGAGGTGAGAGGGTTTTTGTCATTCCCTGTCACCTGCTCATGCCGTTTCTTGGCAGTGGGCGGAGGCATGGCTTCTTTGTTTAATTAATGAATCAAAACATGCGTTAACTGATGGTTCCACTGGATTATTTTAAGAAAATCCTCTGCGATCTCTGAGTTCTCTGCGCGATTAAAAAAAAGAGTCCCTCCTCTGGGATCTCTGCGTTCCCTGCGCGATTAAAAAAAAAAGAGTCCCACCACGATAATAGTAGAAGAGCCCCCTCTGCGATCCCTGCGTTCTCTGCGCGAGAGAAAAAAAGAGTCCCGCCTCTGGGATCTCTGCGTCCCCTGCGCGAGAGAAAAAAGCAAAACACTGCGAGTTTTCTTATTCAAGTGGAAAAAACCCAAAACATGGGCTATATTAAGGCTCAGGTAGGATAAATCCAACAATAACGGCGGGGCTTTAAGGCCTAAGGAGCCGTACCATAAATACGTCAAGGGGGGGAATATGGACAGGCGCAGATTTCTTAATATGTCATGGCAAACCGCGTCCGCGGCATTACTGGCCGGGTGTTTGTCAAAGCGGGACTTGTCTTCAGCCACCGGCACCGTCCCCTGCTCCGTGGCGGGCAAGCTGGCGGCGGGCCAGGCCACGGTCGCCGACCTGGTGGAAATGGTGTCAGAGGCCAGCTATACCGACTTCATGGAAAACCGGCTCTATGCCAGCGACGGGCAGGACCGGAACATTTACATGGAAACTCCGTACCACAACCTGGCAAGGGACTTTATGATCCAGCACTTCGAGGAATGCGGGTTTACCGTCACCCAGCAGAACTTCGGCTCAGCGCCCTACACGGCCACGAACGTCATCGGTACCAAACTAGGCTCCGAGCGTCCCGATGAGATCTTTATCGTGGGCGCCCATTACGACACCGTGAACAACTGCCCCGGCGCCGATGACAATGCCAGCGGCACGGCGGGAGTGCTGGAAGCGGCACGGGTGCTGGGACCCCAAACCTTTGAGTCAACTATCAAAGTCATCGCCTTTGACCGGGAAGAAGGCGACCTGGAAGGCAGTATTCTTTATGTGGACGAGTACGGGAGCGACAATGTCATCCGCATGCTCAACCTGGACATGATTGGCGCGTGGGATCCGAGTTCACCTACTGCCACCATCTATTCCCAGTTCAGCGATACCATGGCCCAGGAACTGGATGACGCCATCAGCCAGTACTGCGACGGCATCGGCACGGACATCCAGATAAAAGACATCGGCTGTGACCACCACCCCTTTGAGGCAGTCGGGATTCCCGGCGCCATGCTGCTGGCCGCCGGGGGAGGCGGCAACAATTGCAACCACCAGCCCTGCGACAGCTTAGATACACCCGGGCAAGTCCATTTCGCCCTGGCCAGCGAACTGACCCGCGCCGTGGTGGGATACCTGGCCGACAAGGCAGTGCTGATGCAATCCACCGGCGTGATCCGGGAACCGGAAGAAGCCTGCGCCTGAAACGGCGAATTCCGCTTATTTAGCCCAATTCCATAAATTATCAAATATAATACTGCACATTTGAGCAGTATTATTATATATTTGAGTGTTTGAGGTATGAAGTCGTAGCGGCGTGCCGGCGGCACGCCGTTACAACGGTCCTGCGGTTCTCAAATGAGTTACGTCCCTCTCCACATCCACTCCGACTTTTCCTTCCACGCCGGCGTCTGCTCCGTGCCGGAACTGGTGGCCCGCGCCAAAGACCTGGGCTTTACGGCGCTGGCGCTTACCGATACCGACCGCATGAGCGGACTCATTCTCTTTTACCTGGAGTGCCGGAAGCAGGGGATCAAGCCCATTTTGGGAACAGAACTCACAGAGCCGGGACGGCCGCACGAAAACGTGGTGCTGCTGGCCAAAAACGCCTCGGGCTATTCCGACCTGTGCGAGATAATCACCCGAAGGCACCTGCGCCCGGAGGAGTTTTCCTTTGCCAAGATCTTTGCCAAGCCCTGGCCCGATCTGTTCCTGCTCACCCATTCACCCGGGTATCTCCGCGTCCTGCACGCCGGTCCCAACCGGGGCAATCTCTACGCGGAGCTCATCAACCACTCGGGCGCCACCCGCGCGGCCAGCCGCCGCCTGGAAAAGGAAGCCCGGGAACTTGGGATCCCGCCGGCGGTCTCCAACAACTCCTTCTTTCTGGACAGGGAGGACTGGCACATACATCGGGTCATGAGAGCCATCGGCCTGAACTCCAGCCTTTCCCGCCTGAAGCCCGAAGAGTACGCGCACCGCAACGCCTTTTTCCGCCCGTCCGGACAGATGGCAAAGCTCTTTCCCGGCCACGGGCAGGCCCTGGAAAACACCGGCATCATCGCCGGCCAATGCGACGCAGACCTCAAGCTGGGGGAATGGATAATGCCGGAAATAGAGGTGCCAGAAGAGCACAGTCCGGAAAGCTATTTGCGCCGGCTGGCCCGGGAAGGGCTGGAGCGCAACTACCGGGGCAGAGACACTTACGCCAGGGCCCGGGAAATCCAGGAGCGGGAACTCGGCGTCATCTCCCAACTGGGCTACGCCTCCTATTTCCTGATGGTGAAGCAGATCAGGGACTGGAGCGGCAGGTTCAAGAAAGGGATCTCCTACCGCAGCGCCTCGGACTGCAGCCTGATGCGCGGCTCGGCCGCCAACTCCATCACCTTTTACAACATCGGGGCCAGCGACCTGGATCCCATCAAGTACAACCTCTATTTTGAACGGTTTTTGAATGAAGAACGGGCCGCGCCTCCGGACGCGGACCTGGACTTCGGCTGGGACGAGCGGGACGCGGCCTTTGACTTCTTCACCAGGACCTGGGGACAGGACCGGGTGGCGGTCATCTGCACCTTCAACCACTACCACCGGCGCTCGGCCTTCCGGGAAACAGCCAAGGTCTTCGGGTGGACCGAGGAGCAGATCACCGCCTTCATGGAAAAAAACAGTTCCCCGGAAGAAGCTTCCGGCAGCCGGGACGTCAGGCGCATACGCCACTACGCGGACAGGCTCCGGGGAAAGCCCAGGTTCCTGGGACAGCACCCCGGCGGCATCGTGGTCACCAACGCCCCGGTGCGCAGGCACGTGGCCTGCGAGCGCTCCGGCGGCGCCAAGGACCGGGTCATCACCCAGATAGACATGCATTCGGGCACGGACGAACTGGGCCTGATAAAATTCGACATCCTGGGCAACGGCAGCATCAGCGTGCTGCGCGACACCCTGGCGCAGCTGGAAAAGCAGGGCCTGCCCAACCCCAAGCTGCACGAGGAAGAGCGCGTCCAGACCGATCCCGGGGTGCTGGACATGATAGCCAGGGGCCGGACCAGGGGCATCTTCTACATCGAGTCCCCGGCCCAGATGAGGCTTAACATGAAGACCAACGCCCGCAGCTTTGCAGAAATCGGCATCACCACCAGCCTGATAAGGCCGGCCGGCGCCCGCTACGCCAAACTGTTCGTGGAAAGGCACCGGCAGTGGCAGCAGGGAGCGGCGGACTGGGACTACCTGCACGACTCGCTGGAAAGCATCCTGCACGAGACCCATGACTGCCTGGTGTTCCAGGAGGACGTCATCAAGGTGTGCCATCTCATCGCGGGCATGCCCCTGAAGCGGGCGGACCGGGTGCGCAAGATGATGAACTCCCTGCAAGAGGGCGTGCCCGGCGACTACGCCCGGGTGGAAGAGGAATTCGTGCGCGGGTGCATGGCCAAAAGCGGCTTCTCCCCGGAGCAGGCCGCGGAGCTGTGGTCGAGGATCTGCTCGTTCGTGGGCTTTTCCTTCTGCAAGTCCCACAGCCTGAGCTTTGCCCAGCTCTCCTTCAAGTGCGCCTATCTCAAGCGGTATTTCCCGGCCCAGTTCATGGCCGCGGTCATCTCCAACAGCCACGGGTTCTACCATCGCTCGGTATACCTGAACGAGGCCAGGCGGTTCGGGGTAAGTATAAAGCCCCTGCACGTAAACCACAGCGAAATCAGATACATCGGAAAAGAAAACACCATCATCCCCGGGCTCATGCACATCCGGGGATTCAGCCGCGCCGCCAGGGAACAATTGGTGGAAGAACGGCGCCTGCGCGGCCCTTACCGGGACATGGACGATTTCCTGGAGCGGACCCGGGCCGGCAAGTCCGAGATCAGGGGCCTTATCCAGGTGGGGGCGCTGGACGGCTTCGGCCTCAACCAGCCCCAGCTCATGTTCCGCCTGGACCAGAGATACGGACGGCGCAGGAGCCGTGAACAGTCTCTGTTCGGCCCCGCAGACACGGAAGGCGGCGGCCTGGAGGTGGAGGACTACACCCTCACGGTGAAGTGCCTGAACGAACTGCACCTGCTGGGATTCATGCTCTCCGGAGACGTCCTATCCATCCTGGACCTGCACCCGGCCTTTAAAAGCGCCGTGCCCTGCCGCGAGATAGGGCGCCGCGCCAGACAGAGGGTGAAGCTCTTCGGCTGGCCCATCACCGGCCGGCTCCACACGGTCCCGGGCCGGGGACAGATGAAGTTCCTCACCTTAGAAGACGCCTCCGGCTGCGCGGACATCGTGTTCTGGCCGGAGACCTACAAACGTTACCTGCATGTCATGCTCCGGCCCGGACCCTATGAAGTGTGGGGCAGAGTGCAGGAGGAATGGGGCACCTACAGCGTTATAGCCGACCGGATAAAAAGCGTGCGCTGGAGCCCCAACCAGGTGGACTTTGAGCTGGCCTCCCGGAAACTGGCCCGTTCGCAGGGAATCACGGGAAGGAGACGCGGCTGGCGCATACCATACGTGGCGTAGGTATTTGACGGATTGTTGTAGGCGTGCCATCGGCACGCCGCTACAAATCCTTATGTTTTATTTTGGTTATGGAAGGAGAGAGAAAAGACGCGCGCCGCCCGCCTTCGCCTTGCTATGGCGTGGCAAGCCGGCACGCTGAAGTTGCAAAAGATATGCTGTGGGGACAGATTATGTCATGGGATCGGCATTATATTTGAAATATGAAAACGCATAATTTTAAAACATACCAATACTCAAGAAGGTTAAAAGGATTCGACTATACAAAATCCGGATTATACTTCATTACTACCAATTTAAAAGACCTGACTCCCTGGTTTGGAAAAATTATCGATGGCAAAATGCATATGAATGAATTTGGGAACATTGCAGAGAAAGAATGGCTAAAGACAGCAGAGGTGCGGTCATATATCAAATTGGATGAATTCATTATCATGCCTAACCACATACATGGTATTATAGGAATAACAGAAAATCGTCCTAACAAAGGACATCCGTGTGGAAACCACCCTGTAACCAAGCTATCGCTGAAACCCCATAGCATGGGCTCAATAATGGCACAGTACAAATCAATTGTTACAAAGTCAATCCGGAAAAAAGGGGTGCTTGAATTTGATTGGCAATACCGGTTTCATGATCATGTTATCAGAAGCCAAAGGGAACTGGATAACATAAGAGCCTATATAAGGAATAATCCCATAGATTGGAATCATGAAGGAGCACCGGTTCCATGGAAATATCCACGCAACCATTGCGTACCGGTGGTACGCAATCACATCGACTTAGATCTTATTCAAAATGGAAAAAGACGCTTGTAGCGGCGTGCCGATGGCACGCCTGCTATAATTTGAGACCAGGAACCTCACCATAAACCTTGGAGACATACGCATCATCAGCAGGACTTATAAGATCGGCATGATTATTTTTTGGAGAATTTACGTCCCTGGTGACGATGTGGGCCGCCAGTTCGCCGTCCGGGATAGGCCTGAGCACGGGCAGCAGCTGCTCCGGGTCTTCCAGGCCGTTGTCCATCCAGCGATCGAGGTCCCCGTCCTGGCCGATGACGGCGGGCATGCGCTTTTTGTGGTTATGTATCTCGGCCAGAAGCTCATTGGCGGGCACCGTGGCTATGGAAAAGGTGGAGAGATGCCCTCCCTCCGGCTTTTTCCAGTGATCGTATATGCCGGCAAACACCATGGGCGCTCCGGACTTGAGATGTATGTAATAGGGGACCTTCGCCTCCCCCACCCTGCGCCACTCGTAAAAGCCGTCGGCGGCCACCGCGCAGCGCTGCCTGCGGAAAGGGTTCCTGAAGCTGGGAAGTTTGTGGATGGTTTCAGCCCGGGCGTTTATCATCTTAAAGCCGGCCTTGGGATCTTTGGCGAAAAAGGGCACCAGCCCCCAGGTGAGATTGCGCCTCTGCTTTTTGCCTTTGCTTTTCAGGAACACCGGGGCCTGGTTGGAAGGGGCCACGTTGAAACTGGGCTCGTACTGCTCTATCTGCTCATACTCCCCGAACATATCACGGATGACTTCAGTGGCGCTTTTTACAACAAACCTGCCGCACATGGCCTTAGTTTAGTAAGAACACGGAATGCAGGCAATACCGAAATGAGAGTTTCAAACGGCATGCCACCGGCATGCCGTTACAAAGACTTTATTTTTCTTGTGTTGGTTAGGGGTGCGGCGGGAGAGTCAGCGTGCCAACGGCACGCTGAAGTAGCAAAAATATGCTGCGAGGACAGATTTTGTCATGGTGCGCCATTATATTAACAACATGAAAAGACATAACTGGAAAACAAGCTATTACTCAAGAAGGCTAAAAGGGGTTGATTATTCAAAATCCGGATTATACCTGATTACAGCCAATCTTAAAGACCGAAAACAATGGTTTGGGAAAATCATTGATAACAAAATGCACTTAAATAATTTTGGAGAAATCGCGGAAAAAGAATGGTTGAAAACAGCCGACATACGAACCTATGTAAAACTAGATGAATTCATTATAATGCCGAACCACATCCATGGCATTATAGGAATAACGGAAAATCGTCCTAATAAAGAACGTATGTTTAGACGTCCCCCTGTAATCAAACTGTCCCTGAAGCCCCACAGTATAAGTTCAATAATGGCACAGTACAAATCAATTGTTACAAAACTAATACGGAATAGTGGGTTGGTTGAATTCGATTGGCAATACCGGTTTCATGATCATGTTATCCGAAGCCAAAGGGAACTGGATAACATAAGAGCTTATGTAAGGAATAATCCCAGAGATTGGGATAGAAAAGAAATACAGGTTCCATGGAAATATCAAAGCAACTATTGCGTGCCGATGGCACGCAATCAGGACGATTTAGATTGTACGGTAGAAGGAAAAAAGAAGTTGTAACGGCATGCCGGTGGCATGCCGTAATATCCAAGTAAATATGTACCTTGCCCTCAGCATCCCCCTTTTCCCGGCCCAGACTCTGGCGGCCCTGCAGCCGCGTCTCCGCGGGACGCCGTTTGCGGTGATCAGGCAGAGCCTGGACAATCACAAGACTCCGGTGTGGGCGTGTTCCCATGAGGCGGAAGGATTTGGCATAGGGGGCGGAATGCCGCTCACGGACGCAAAGCGTCTGTGCCGGAACCTGACGGTCGTCAAGAGGGACGAGGCCGCGGAACAGCATGCGTACACCGCACTCAAGCGCCTGCTGGAATCCTACACCCCCGAATACGTGTTGCATATCAGCGGAAAAGGATTTTTGAACCTCACCGGGACCCCGGTATTGAGAACCTATTCCGCGCCTGACGCGGCCCGTCGCTTCCGGGCCGAGGCCATGGAAAAGACCGGCATGAGCCGCGTCGCGCTGGGGCTTTCGGTTTCCCCGCTGCTGGCTAAGATGCTGGCGCGCGCCGGGACGGACGGGCTGCGGCACTGCCCTCTCCGGCAGGAGAGAAGCATGCTGGAGGAAATGGACGCCGGACTGCTGCCCCGACTGTCCGGGCAGTGCCGCAGCGACCTGGACCGGTACGGACTGAAGACCGTAAGGCACGTCAGGAAACTGAGCAAGCAGTTCCTGATCGGCCGTTTCGGCAGGGAAGGAGAAAGGCTGTACCTCCTTTCCCGCGGCATTGACTGCCCGGACGCCTCCGCCGGACGCTCCCTGAAAGAAACGGCGGTGCTGCCCTACGATATTAATGACCGGGATGTCCTGCTGCGGAAACTCAGGCTCACGGTGGACAGGCTCTGCTTCCGGCTGAAGCGGAACGGCCTGGAGATAGACCGGTTTGCTCTGACGATCAGATATACCGACGACAAAACCGTCCAGAGATCTTTTCGGCTGCCCGCTGCCACCAATGACTTCCTCACCCTGGCCGAAGGCGCGGAACAGATGCTGTGGAAGCTCTATACCCGGCGGGCGGCGCTCAAGTCCATCCGCATCAAGGCCTCCCGCCCCAGGCAGGA
The DNA here is from genome assembly GCA_042567505.1 of Fibrobacterota bacterium. GTDB lineage: Bacteria > Fibrobacterota > Fibrobacteria > UBA11236 > JADFYW01 > JBHPJW01. Next base: position 15,135 of record JBHPJW010000035.1, on the reverse strand, counting down.
GACACTTCAAACCGATTTGTTCGATACCCTCTGGGACAGGAAACAGAAAGACATAGGCAGCTGCATTACCCGGATCCGCGGTAAAAACAAATTCACCAGCATTCTGAGCGGGTCCAATGCCCCGGACTTGAATAGGAATGGCTTTTTGTAGCGGCGTGCCGGCGGCACGCCGTTACGACTGGTTCAAGAGCTCGCGGCCGGCTGCTTCCGGAGATAGACAAACCAGTATATCAGCCCCACCAGCACCGCGCCGCCAATGATGTTGCCTATGGTCACCGGAAGCAAATTCGCCACCAGGAAATTGCTCCAGGTAAGGCTTGAATAATCAGCCGCGGTTTTTCCAATGCTTTCCCAGTAGGCGGCCGGGGCCGTTCCCTTCACCAGCAGCCCAAAGGGTATGAAATACATGTTGGCGATGCAGTGCTCAAAACCAGCCGCCACAAAGGCCGTGATGGGAAAAATGATTGAAAGGATCTTGTCTGTGGTGGAACGGGCGCTGAAGCAAAGCCACACCGCCATGCATACCAGGGCGTTGCACATAATCCCCAGAGCCACGGCCTGGATAAAATCAAAGCCGCATTTGGCGCCTGCGATGTTCAGGGCGTTGAGCCCGATGCTGCCGCCGGCAAAGGTATACTGCCTGGTAAAAAGCATAAGCACGGCGGTTGAGACGGAACCGACAAAATTACCCAGGTATACAATGCTCCAGTTTTTCAGCAGCTGACCTGTGGACACGTTCTTTCCCGCCCAGGCCATCACAATCAGGTTGTTGCCGGTAAACAGCTCGGCCCCGGCCACGATAACCAGAATAAGCCCTACACAGAAGGCCAAGCCTCCCAGCAGTTTCGAAACGCCAAAAGGCAGACCGCTTCCGGGGGCCGCCGTGATGGTGGTGGCAAAGACCGCCCCCAAGGCGATAAAGGCCCCGGCCAGCACGGCAAGCAGAAACAGGGTCCGCCCGCCGGTAGTGGATTTTTTTACCCCCACGCTTTCGGCCTTAGCTGCCATTTCCGGGGGAATGAGAGCGTCAAAACCAGACGCAATTCCGGATGTGTTTGGTGTGTTCATTGTGATACGTCCTTTCGATTGAGTTGGATGTTAATGCTGGGAAAAGAGAAGACAGATGACAGAAATCAGTAGGGGTCAGGAGTCAGGAATCAGGAGTCAGATTGTATGCTCATAACCTGACCCCTGATTCCTGGCTCCTGACCCCTCAAATTCCTAAGTGATCTCATTCCCCACCTAATATGCCTTTCCACTAAGACCCTCCCGCCCGGCCATGTCTACAGCCCGTGCGAATTCCTCATGCGTGAGCCTTCTCGCCAGGCCGGGATATCCGCCCGCCCGGTGTTCCGGCCGGTACTGATCCATGAGGTTAAGGTAAGTTTGGCGGGAAAGCCCCGCCACGAATTTTACCACCTCGTCAGTGCCCGCCAGGTTTTCCGGCAGCACCAGGTGACGCACTATCAGGCCCCGGCGCGCTATGCCGCCTGAGGTTTCAAGATCGCCGGCCTGCCGGTGCATTTCCCGCACTGCTTGCTGCGCGACCGGCGGATAGTCCTTTGCCCCGCTCAACTCTTCTGCCGCGGCGGCGTTGGAGTATTTTATATCGGGCATGTATAGGTCAATTATCCCATCCAGTAGCCGCAGGGTCTCCACCGAGTCATACCCCCCGGTGTTATATACCAGGGGCAGGCGCAGTCCCATATCTATGGCGATAATAAGCGATTTGATGACGGCATAAGCCATGTGGGTGGGCGTAACGAAATTGATGTTGTGGCACCCCTGGTTCTGCAGGGAAATCATCATGACCGCCAGGTCCTGATAAGAGATTTCCTCCCCGCACCGGAGCTGGGAAATATCATGGTTCTGGCAGAACACGCACTTGAGGTTGCAGCCCGTGAAAAAAATAGTCCCGGAGCCGTGCCTTCCCACCAGCGGGGGCTCCTCTCCGAAGTGAGGACAGAAAGAGGAGGCCACAGGCGGTAAACCGCTGCCGCACAGGCCTTCTTTTGATACCGCGCGGTCAACCCCGCATTCCCGGGGACAGAGCCGGCACCCGCGGGTCAACTCCTCAATCTGCTCCAGCCTTTGCTGCAGCAGCCCGGCTTCATGAAGTTTTAGGTAAGAGGGATTAAAGGGCATAGGAGCAAAGGCTTTTTTTAATAAAAATACCAAATTCAACCTGGGCGATGGCCCATGGAATATACCCTAGCCGGTATACCTGGTAGACTGGTTTAATCCCCTAATATCAAAACTGAGGATGTAGCGGCGTGCCACGGGCACGCCGTTACAATGTCCCTATAATTTATCCATGGTCACGATGGGAATATCTTCTTTCTTGGCGTCCTTTAAGGGAGCGTCCTTGCTCTCATCGTACTGGTATCCATGTCCCGGGTCCATGGGCCATATCATGGGGATGAGGCACAGGATGGTCGCCATGAAACCCTGTACGATGGCTCCGTGATCGCCTGTTCCCTTGGAGTTGGCGGCTTCATTTTCTATGGGAAAGGGACCCTGGTAGCCTTTTTCCATGAGGACTGTGATAAAGGATCTCCAATCCATGCTGTCCGTTCCTCCGAAACCGGGAAGCATGGGCTCGTAATGGTGCCGGTCCCATTCATGGGCGCAGGTGGGCACCCCGGCTTTTTCTGCGAGTTCGGCATTCACCTCCTGCATGGGATACAGGCCGCCCCAGTTGATCCTGGCGTCATTGGCCATGAGCCGGGTGCCCTTCACATGTATCCGATGAATCCTGGACATGTCGCTGGCCTTGAGGACTTCTGACGGATTGGTATACTGCCAGATATCATGGGAGGGATCGTATGTCTCTCCGTGGGCCTTGCTGGGAATCAGCGCGTACATCAGCTTTCGGGCCGCCAGGGTGGCCGGCAGGTTGTTGTACGTCACCGGCGTGGCAGCGGGCTTCCAGCCTTCCATGGGGCAGTTCTCATACATGATGGTAACGCCCAGGTCCTCGGCATACTTCACTACGGGCGTAAAAACGTTCTTATACTCTTCCAGGTTCTTTTCGAATCCGTTATCCTGTATTCCCAGTTCGTGGTTATATCCCACAAAGGTCCCCACCTTCACATTATTCCCGTCTCCTCCCATCAGGGCCGCCATGCGAATCAGGTACAGCAAATGATCCTGGTTCTTTTTCCTTTCGGCGGGGTCCCCGCCAATCAGGTTTTCATAGGCGCCAATGGAGAGCTTCAAGCCGGCTTTATTAAATGCGTCTATCACTCCCTGGGCTTCCCCAGGCCCGAATGTCTCATAATCTATATGGGTGGCCACATGGTCCTGGCGCGTTCCTTCCCTGCGGAACACAAGGGCCTCAATTCCCTGCGCGCCGATTTCCTTGGTCTGGTCAATTAATTCCGGAAGTGATAGCCCTGGAAAGGCCGAACTCATTACCCATATCTGATTATTCATGTGCTGTCTCCTTGATAAATAATCCCGCTGATTTTAAAAGTTGAATATTATTTCAAAGTGGTGATAAAAAAAGATCCTGCAAAACCTGCCCTGGCCGTCAGCACTCCTGGTATTCCGCGCGGCAGAATCGCCGGAAAGCACATAACATGCATTTGCCTGCTGAAAAAGGTGGCAAAAATATAGTATTTTTTGTTGTTCGTCTAACATTATTCAGGGCCGCACTTGCATGAACGCTTTCTGGACCATGGCCTCATAACGCGGGGACTACGGCGCAACGTTCCCTTATTAAAAAACATGGCCATACCGGCTGTATCCAAGGACCATTTGCCGGCGGTGATGGCGGGTGTTTTTTTGGAGATGAGAAAAACGGGCGTTGGAAGTTATTGCTCTGATGCTTCTCCGGCCGGGTTGGCTGGGGGCGTTTCCTTTGCCGAGGGCCCTGTAACCTGCTCCAGAATGTTTTTAATGTCATCCTGAAAAATCGGTTTCTCCATAAATCCCTTTACTCCCCGATCCAGCAGGTCTCCGGCTTTCTTTAAACTGACCGCGCCGGAAAGAATATAGATGGGAAGGTCTTTCAATTCCTTGATTTTCCTGATTTTCTTTATCAAGGCCGGGCCGTCCATGGAGGGCATTTTATAATCAGTAAAAACGCAGCAGATTTCAGGGTTATTTTTCAGGAAATCAAGTCCTGCCTGCCCGTTTTCCGCGGAGATTGGATGAAATCCGATATTTTGAATCATTCTTCCCAGGATCCCCAGGAAATTCGGATCGTCATCAACAATCAGAACCGATCTCTTTTTTTCCATAGTACTTAACCCATCCCGTATATGAGCTTGAAGGTCAGTGTTTTTATTATACGCCAAAACACGATCGGGATTCAACCAGAAATGGCCGGATTATGTCTTAAACGCCTCTTTTACCTACCGGTTTCCCTCATTGGATTCCGATACTTCCGTTCAAACTTGAATCCCTGATACAAAGAAAGAACACGGCCGCCGGCGGTTGCCGAAATTATCAATCACCCCGGCGGTTGCCGAAATTATCAATCACCTCATTCATGTTCCGTACCAGCTCGTCTCTGTCGATAAATCCCTTCACAAAGTAGTGACTGGCGCCTTTTTCCATGGCCTTTACCGAAGTATCCAAATCGTGAAGACCGGTTAAAATGATGATGGGAACCTCGGGAGATTTTTCGCGGACTTTAATCAGGCTGTCCAATCCCGTACTGTCCGGCAGAGACAGATCCAGCAGAACCAAATCATAAGCGTTCTTTCCCAAAAGCTCAAGTGATTCCGCCATCCTGACGGCAGTATCCATGGTATACCGAACCCCCAGACGGCTGGGAAGATCCGGATTGCTGAGGTATTCCTGGATATACTCCAAATCACCTTCATCATCTTCAACTATCAATATTTTATTTTCTTTTATCACTTTAAAAAAATGGCCTTACTGTAAGATTCCCAAAAATAACAAGAATTCCCGGTTTAATTATTATAAAATCTTAAAAACGGCCTTAATAACCGTCCATTGGGCTGAACTTCGCCGTTTCCAATCTCTATGAAAGCCGCCGGCCACAACAGAGCATCATTTTTTCTCACCTCAGCTGTTTTTCTCACCAGCCTTATAATTACCCTGGTCCTCTGGCGGTTATTACTAACCCAGGAGGAAATCCAGATCAGGCGGACTATCAGTGGTGAATCGGAAACCATCACTTCGCTGATAAAAGAGCGCCTGGACTCGAGAACCCTTGCCCTGGTAAGAATGGCCAAGCGCTGGGAGGCGCGAAGCATAACTCCCACGGAAGAATGGGAAGCGGATGTCGGGCTATACATCGCACACCAGCCTGAATACCGTTCTGTTCAGTGGGCCGACTCTTCCCATAATATCCGGTGGATTGTTTCCCGGCAGGGTTTTGAGCCCTCCCAGGACATCACTTCTGAATTCCTGAGCATTAACCTGAAAAGAATAGAATCAGCCCGCGAGGAAAAGAAGCCTTCTGTGCTCATCACTAATCCTTTTAAGGACGGACAAAGGGGAATAACCATATATGTACCTATCTTTTTCGGGAAGGAATTCAAGGGAGGCCTGCTGGGAATTTTACGCACCGGGGAACTTCTGGATCCACGGTATTTCATGGATGATGCTTATGGTTATTGCTTGAGCATTTCCGACAACGGCCGGGAAGTCTACAGGAGTAACCCAGCCGCCGGGCCTGAGCTTGAGGAATGGTCACAGAAAACGGATTTGACGCTCAACAATGTAAAATGGGAGCTGCGCATCTGGCCGTACCGGGAGATGCTCAGGGGATCTTTTTCCTCCCTGCCCGGTGTTGTCCTTACCGCGGGCATACTGGCCTCGATCCTGCTGGCCATGACCGTGCACCTGACTCAAAGAGCGAGAAATCAGGCCAGGGCCCTGGAAAAAACCGCCTCCGAACTCATGCGTTCCAACCAGGAACTGGAGCAGTTTGCCTACGTGGCTTCGCATGATCTCCAGGAGCCCGTGAGGAAGATCACCAACTTTTCAGAACTCTTCGCGGAAAAATTCAGCGGGTCCCTGGATGAAAAGTCGGAAAAATACCTGGGCTATATAACGGACGGAGCAAAACGTATGGGCGTCCTTATTCAGGATCTGCTGTCCTATTCGCGAACCGGTTTCGGTGAAATCAGCCTGGTGGAGACCCCGTTTGAAAACATTATCAACCAGGCGAAAGACCTGCTGGAGTCTTCCATCGACCAGAGCCAGGCTGTGATAACCTGGGAAAGCCTTCCGGTGGTGAAGATATCGCCGTCTCCCATGGTGCTGGTTACCCAGAACCTGCTGGCAAACGCAATTAAATTCAGGAGCGGAAATGCTCCCCGGATTGAAATAAGCGCCAGGGAAGACAGCGGCTTCTGGACCTTTGCCTTCAAGGACAACGGCATAGGCATTGAGCCCCAGTTCTTCCATCGAATTTTCGTGATTTTCCAAAGGCTGCATACCAGGTCTGAGTACCCGGGTACGGGGATTGGACTGGCTATCTGCAGGAAGGTGATTGAAAGGCATAAGGGAACGCTTTGGGTGGAATCAGAACCGGGAAAGGGATCCTGTTTTTATTTCACCATTCCCCAATAGGGAAAACATGACAAACCAGAACACAGAACATTTTGAAATTGTGATGATAGAGGATGATCCGGGGGACGCTGATTTAACGAGGGAAATCCTGGAACAGACCGCCTTACCCATAAACCTGACGGTGATGGAAGATGGTTCGAAGGCCATAGCCCATTTACGCAAAAAGTCCGTACCAGCGCCGGATTTGATCTTATTGGATTTGAATCTGCCGGGAAATGACGGGTTGGAAATTTTATCTGAGATTAAAACTGATTCCGGGCTACGTTCTGTCCCCGTTATTATACTGACAACATCCACCGCCGAGAATGATGTGGCGAAATCTTATTCCCTCGGCTGCAACAGCTACCTTTCCAAACCGGTGGGCCTGATGGAATTCTCCCGGATGATAAAATCTATCATGGATTACTGGCTGGTGCTGGTAAGACTACCGAAAAGTTGACCGAGCGCTCCGGTGGCTGTTTTGTTCTGCTCATCATGATGTCTGTAATCCGTTAGTAATGTCCTCTTCCGCCCCCGTCCTGGCGGTTGACAGGTCCTGGATGCAATTTTCTAATGGTGACACAGTCTGACACGCAGGAAATGACAGAGTAAAGCGGCTTTAGATACTGCTTTTTAATTATTATAATTTTTCAGTAGTGTCCGGTTAAAACTTCAAAGGATTTTTTAGAAAAAAAATATCCTAACTCATGATTGTTTAATACTTTAAAGATAAAGCTAGCGCGTTTAATCGGACAACAATTATAATTTTTATGGAGTTACCGAGGGAAAAACAGAGCAAATGAGTCCGGTGGCAAAGTCAACCCGCTTGCGCAATTTACTTAAGAAAGTCGATCTGTTCGCGCCCCTAAAAAATAAACAGCTTGAGATCCTATCCAAAATGGCCAGCATCAAGTCGTACAAGAGAAATGAAACCATTCTTTCGGAAAACGACCATTCCCGCCAGTCCTTTTTCATCATCGCCAAAGGACAGGTCAAAGTTTACATATCCGGCATCGATGGAAAGGAAGCCATTCTCGCGTTGCTGGGGGAAGGCGGTTTTTTCGGTGAGATGTCCCTTCTGGACGGAGAACCGCGCTCCGCCTCCGTGAAAGCGGTTAAATCCTCTCAACTGGTCCTCATCCGCCGTGAGGATTTCCTGGCGGAGATAAAGAAACATCAAGAACTTTCCATGATATTGCTGGTGGAAATGTCCCAGAGAATACGAAGGGCCGATAAACAAATTTCCAGCCTGGCTCTCATGTCGGTTTACGGCCGCATCGCCGGAACACTGCTTCAGATAATGAAAGAACAAGGAAAAACCATTCGCCTGATTGACGATTCAGTAGTGACGGTAATCCGTAAACGCCCGTCCCAGCAGCAGTTGGCTGACATGTCCGGCACTACCCGCGAGACTGTTTCCAGGGCCCTCCATCACTTGCAAAAGAAGGGATTTATCGCTCTTTCCGGCAAGGACATATACATATTCCAGGAATCAGCCTTACGAGGGTAACCTCTAATATATGAACAACGAAACACACTAACTACACCAAATTTTTTAGTGTTATTGGTGAATTTAGTCGTTAAAAAATTGGCCCGGTTATTCTTTCTTGAGCACGGAACTACGCTTTTTCGCCATAGCACAGTTTTTGTCTTTGGCCCCTCTTCCGCATTCTGAAAAATCCATGTAGTAATTCCAGGCTTTTACCGCCTCAATCAGCAGGGCCGGGTCCTTATCAACGAAAGAGTACTGCTTGTCCAGGGAGGAAGCATGATAATACAGCAGTTCCCGCTTGAACTTCCGGGTCTGAGGAATCACTGATCCCTTCTTGGCGCTCAGCGCAACTTCAAACCGGTTAATGGCCTCGTTATAGAGCGCCAGTTTGTAATAAATCTGACCGAGATAGGCGTCAATGGCAGGGTCGGAAAACTGGATCCTTACTTTTTCCAGCACGGAACGGGATTTAGTGAACTGGTTCAGATGTTTGAAGGTGATGTAGGCCAGGCGTATCTGAGCCTCAAGATACTCATTGGCATGCCCGCCTTTGTCTACGCTGGGTACTGTCTCATACAGAGTAACCGCCTCGCGCCACATTTTGTCGTTTTCGAGTTTCCGGGCTTTCTCCAGCACAGGGACCGATTTTCCATCATCTTGAAAAAATCCCTGCCTCACCTCCGGCCGGGTGCTGCGCCAGAAAGAAACACCGGAAAGGATCAGAGCGGAAAACGAAATGATAAGCGCAAGCGAGGGATACATTTTCCGCAGAGAAAACGGCACTTTTACTTTTTTACCGGAGCCCCAGGAATTATACGCTAGAATACAGCGCTGAAGATCTTCTTCTATTTCCCGGGCGGAGGAAGGCCTGTACTGGATTTTTCTGGACAACAGTTTATCAATAAGCTCTTCGGTAAGCGGAGAAACCGAGGGGCGTTGCTTTTGCAGGGGGACAAACCTGCCGGCTTTAATTCTTTCAATAAGTTCCGTAAGATTATTCGCTGAAAAAGGTTTCTGACCGGCAAAAAGTTCGTACATGAGAATCCCCAAGGAGAAGAAATCACTGCGAACATCCAGCTCCCTGCCGGACAGTTGCTCCGGGGACATGTAATGGAAGGTCCCTACAATCATGCCCTGCTTGGTATCAGACGTTATATTCAAAGGCTTGGCCGCTCCGAAATCCATGAGCTTGACTTCCTTTTTCGCAGTTATCATTATGTTTTCCGGTTTGATATCACGGTGCAGAATCCCCCTTATCACATCAGCGCCGGGAACGGACAGCTGTATTTCATGGGCATAGCGCAGAGCCCTTACCACCTGCAGGGCAATTGACAGCACCTCTGGTTCCGGCAGTTTGGGTCTTTCAAACAGGTACTGTCTCAGAGTCTTTCCGTCTATGTACTCCATTTCAATGAAGAAATGTCCTTTGAATTCCCCGGTATCAAATACACGGAGAACATTGGGATGATCGAGACGGGCCGTGAACTGAGCCTCCTGTTTAAAATTCTGGTGAAATTCCCGTTCATAGACCAATGAAGGTTTCAGGATTTTTATTACCCGGTCCAGATTGAAATGGATGTTGGAGGCCCTGTATATAAAGGCTGATCCTCCCTCGGCAATTTTTTCCCGGATGACGCAATTTCCGATGGTAGTTCCGATAAAAGGATCCGCGGCAACCGTGGGACCGGGATTATCCCTGCCCTCATCAGACCGGGCTGCAATCGCCGATGGCAGTTCCCTGTCCGGGGAGGAACTGTTGTTTCTGGAATCTTCTCCCAAACCCGTTTTTCCCGCTTAACCTCTGCCTGGCTTTTAGTCCCGGGCTGATGGTCAACGTTAAAGGAAAATCATTTTTTTCCGGCAACCGCTTATCAGCTTCTGTCACCAGGAATTATATCTAGGTTTTATCGGCCGGGATAACAAGATGGGATTTTAGTGAAGCGCGGGGAGTAGGGAGTATGTCCGGCCCCTCACCTCACTCAACTGTCCCACTCGATAATAAAACCGGTTTCCTGAATAGAAGGGTTAACCACCCATTTACCGCCCTGATTCCGGCCGCTGAACAACAGAGTGGGATAGACCGCGGCCTCATACAGGTAATCGGTGTTGGAATAAAACAGGGAGCCTTCATCTACCCAAACCCACTTGCCTTCATGGCTCGTAATACCCATCCAGGCATGGTAATCGTCATCCATCAGCGAAAGCAGAAAGTCGTTCTCTTCCCGGCTGGATATGGTGACCAGGTGACCCCTTAACCTCCGGCATAATACAGAGGCATCTTCCCAGGACATCTTCCTGGTGACATAGAGATAATGGTGACCTTCAAAAGTTCCCGCCATTTTCCTCAGCCGGTATATATTCCGGTTTCTGATGTGGTATACCATTTCAGCGTACCGGGTGTTATACTCATACTCCGGATATTTCGACCAGATTTTAATTACCTTGCTTATCTCGGAAAGAGGCAGGGTCGTATTGTCAAACAGAAAGGTGTCCGGAGGGCTCTGATAAAACGGGGCCAGGGAAACCAGACGGTTGTCCTGGCAGTTAAGCATCTGCAGATTCATGTTTTTCAGCGGAGCGAGGCTGGCAATCCTGTTATGTGAGCAGGAGAGGCTGGTGAGTTGCAGGTTTTCCAATGGCGCCAGGGAAGGAAGATAATTATTGTCCAGAGATAATGCCTTTAAATCACGGCTGTATAAGGGGACCATTTTCTGCAGCTGGTTCCTGCTCAACACCAGGTTGGTAACGGATATCCTGTTAAAGTGATCATAGTTTTCCAGACTGCAGTCATCCAGGTTCAGATAGGCAAGACTCATCCCTTTTAGGGGTTCAATGCTGGAGACGGCGTTCCCACCGGCAAAGACATACTGCAACGGCATTCCCTTTAGCGAGGACAAATCGGAAATCCGGTTGTTTTGGATGCAGAGCGAAACCAACGGCATGCCTTGTAAAGGAGACAAATCCGTTATTTCATTATGGTCCGCGATGAGGCGATTGAGCTTTGCTCCCTGTAAAGGGCCCAGATCACTAATTTTATTGTAATTGATGGTCAGGTCCTGCAGCGGCAGCCGTTTGAGAGGTCCCAGGTCGGTTATGTTGTTATTGGCCAGATTGAGGTACTTGATGTTTGACCCTTTTAAAGGAGCTAAATCCTTAATCCGGTTGCCCTTCAGATAAAGAAGGTCCAGCGCTTTGCCGGATAGCGGTGACAAGTTGGAAATCCTGTTATTATCACCGATTAAGAACTTCAGCGGCATTCCCCTTAAAGGAGTAAGGTCCTCAAGCAGGTTATGGGAAAACCGTAACCATTGAAGGTGCATGGCCTGCAGAGGTTCCAGCGACTGTGCTCCCACACCTGCCATGTCCAGCCGGACAAGATCCAGGCCAGAAACATCCTTAAGCGCAAATCCGTTTTCAGAGCGGATGCATAAACCGTCCAGGCCCCTGGTTCTTTTGAAAAAAGACAACAAGTCCTGCTCCACATCCGCGGGCAAAGGCAGCAATTTCAGCTTCCTGCTTATTTGCGTGTTCGGATCAGCGGCATATATCAGTTCCATGTTTTTTATAGCCGCTTGATAATTGCCTTCTTCCCAGAGCATGATGGTCTCTATTTCCAGCAGTCTGGTCCGGTACAGGGAATGAGGATAATGAGCCTGAAAATCGGATTTAATCGGCTGAGTCAAATGGCCCAGCATCTCCTCGTTTCCCGAAGCTGTTATATAAGCTTCCAACAGGGACTTCTCCGCTACTTCAGTTCCGAAGTAATCCTCAGCTATGGTTAGATACGCGTCAACCGCCTCCTGCAATTTACCCCTGGTCCTCAGAATATTTCCGGCAATTAACGGACTGGCTTTCTCCGGAAGGGAAAGCCTGAACACTTTTATGGATTGGATATACAGGGAATCGGTAAAACTTATGAATCCGAGGTTATTGAATTCAGGCCCGCGATCCGGCAGCAGGTCCCGCATCACCAGCATCTTCCGGCCATTCAGGAAATATGAAAACTTGTCTTCTGCTTTTTCAAACATAATTCTGGTTCTATCGTTCTTTTCCGCCAATACGCTCACGGAATTAAACAGAGACTGGCCTGTTCCCTTCTCGTTTCTGTGAATGAGGTCCATAGTCCCATGATAGGCACCGTAAACCACAGAATGACCGGGCGGGGACTGGTATGGTGATCCGGTGGGTTCGTTTACCGTGTTTATCATGATTTTCAGTCCCTCGGGCCTGCTCCTGCCCCTGAACTCAATCACCAGGCGGATATTTCCAAACAATTTCGCATCCCTGGCTCCCTTGAGCCAACACCACCGGAACGGTCTTACGTTCATACCCATCCCGGTCACTTCAAAAGGTTCCACCGGCTCATGATTCATGCCGTCCATGAATTCAAACTGGGTGATATCAACATTTTCGGAAGGGAAATCCACCTGGTAAACAGGTACCCAATTCCCCCACTGTTTTTCTTTCTCAAAAAGGATATAACCCGCAAATCCTGCCAGACCAGCCAGGATAAGGCATACCAGAACGGAGGCGGTCTTGTGCTTCAGGATTTTTTTCCTTACCCTGTAAAGAATCCTGCCGGAGGTCTGGGCCGCCACGGGTTCGCTGGCCTGGTAGTGCTTCAGGTCCTCTCCCAATTGCCTTGTGGAAGAGTATCTCTCTTCCGGTGAATTTTTTAAAGCTTTAAGAATAATCGCTTCCATGTCCGCGGAAATTTGTTTGCGGTAAAACCTGGGGGTTATTGGCTCATGATCTTCAAGCCGGGTAATGTCCTGAAGAATGTTACCAGACGAAGTGAAATGCTTTCTGCCTGTCAGCATTTGATAAATGACCGCGCCGATGCTGAATATGTCCGAGCGTTCATCGCTGCCTTCCTGGGAATTGGCCTGCTCAGGGGCCATATATTCTATAGTGCCGAAAATCTGCCGCCTCCCGGATGCCGCTGACTCAGCCTGGCCGGTTTCGGTTCTGGCTATCCCGAAGTCCATGATAACCGGCTCATTTCCCGGGCAAATCATGATGTTCTGGGGTTTAATATCCCGGTGGAAAACGCCATGATCATGGGCGAACTGTATGGCTTCACATATTTTGATGATAATAGGCAGGGATTTGTTTTCAGCGAATACATTGTAAACAGCGGGCGTTTCCACACAGTCTTCCTCGCCGGGCCCGGGAACCTCCGCATTCTTATCATCGAGATCTATCAGCAGCGTCTTAATCTCCATGGTGGCTGTGAGGGCCGAATCATCTCCGTCCTCATCCTCAGGCTCCTCCTTATACTCCAGAATTTTTGAGAGCGGAACACCTTTCACATACTCCATGGCGATATATCTGATACCGTCCACCTCACCGACTTCATGAATCCGGCAAATGCCCCGGTGGTAAAGCTTGGACATGACGTCAGCTTCCCTCATGAACCTGCGAAGCTGGGCTTCTGTGGCGTGATCACCGGTTAGCAGGGTCTTGATGGCGACCTTGTTTCCAAAGGAGTCCTTGGCTTTCCATACCTCCCCCATTCCGCCCCTGCCCAGAAGCTTCAACAGCTGGTATTTCCCGAAGGTGCGGATTCCATCATTGTACTTTAACGCCTCATCCTTCAGATATTCATAGGCGGTTGACTTCTTAAAGCCCAAAGCCGACAGCACCGTTACCTGCTCCTTCATTCCCTTGCATATTACGGCAAACATGTATTTAAACCGCATGACCGGCTGTCCCGCGGGGCCTATGAATATCTGCTTGCCGATATTCTCCTTTAAGGGAACAACCCCATCCGCCTCATCCCCCCTGGACGAAACATCAGGGGCATCAAAAACCTCCTCTATGTTCTTCCAGTCTGGCGGAATAACTTCAAGCACCGCTTTTAAGGTGCTCTCCGTGAGTAGTATTTCTCCTTCCTGGGCTAATTTCCCGAGCCGGGCCGCGATATTAACCGCGTTTCCGATCACGGTGTAATCCTTCCGGGTTTTTGAGCCTATGCTGCCCACCACCATTTCCCCGGTATTGATTCCTATTCCACAGCCGGGCATGTCACCGCCCCGTTCCTTAAATTTTTTCTGGACGGCCTCCAGGTTCTCAATCTGTTCCATGGCGGTCTTCAAGGCCCTTAGCGCGTGGTCTTTGTAATATTTCGGTGCGCCATAGAGAGCCATAACCTCATCGCCGATAATTTTGTCCACAGTGGCGTTATTAACCTCAACGGCCTTTATGGCCGACTCCAGGTAGGTGTTGACTGTCTTACGAACTTGTTCGGGAATCAGAGCTTCGCTCATCCTGGTGAACCCCTTCAGGCTGGTAAAACTGAGGCTCATGAACCTTCTTTCCGGGAATTTGAAGGTTGTCAGATCTTCATCAGACAGGTCAGTGAGATCAGAGCTGATGTATTTGCTGACGTAATCCCTGAGTTTGTACTGATCAGTTACATTTTCTATCACCACGTCCTGCCGGCCCCTGGCCCTGGTCATTTTGATGACATAATTATCCCCGACATTGTCCATGGCTTCAATGGTTTCTGTTCCATCATCATCCATAAGGATGATTTTACTGAGCAGTGGCTGATTTTTCAGTTTGTAGAGAACACGGTAATCCTGGCCAATCAGGTCTTCTCTTTTCACCTGGCAGAAACTGATAAAGGCATGGTTGACATACTCAATGACTGCCTGCCCGCTGATGCGTAAAAGAAAAAGCTCCAGTCCCTGGATGGACTGGCCGGCAGTATCCGAAGAGGGGGTGGTAGATTTAAAAGCCTCGATCTGCCTCTGCAGGTTCTCAACCTGCTTCAAGGCCTTTTGGTATTTGTCAGTAAGGTCATTCATGGACAGGTTTGCTAAAAAGAGCCTCCGGTTCAAGACCGCTGCCTTTCACCATCGTCCTCTTTTTCATGGCGGCTGATATGCCACAAGCGGAAAAGCAGAATCAGCCGGGATGCCGCCGCCGGGCATCCCCGCGTTCCCATTCAAGTAACTCTTTTCTGATTTGTTATTAATTCTCTCATTTTTCACCGGTTTAAGCAATACTTAGTTACCGTTTAAAATGAAACTTTGAAACAGATCTATGGGAGATAAAGCAGAACGTTCCTCTGTTCAGAGACCAGTTCAGTAGCCGATGGTACAAAG
>JBHPJW010000034.1:0-27196 GCA_042567505.1 Fibrobacterota bacterium | reverse complement strand
TCAATATGCGAGGCAAAGGTGACGCCCTCCCTGTTTATCTTTTTTACAATGTCTTTCATGCTCCAGACCTGGAATCCGCCGGAATCAGTCAGCACGGGACGTTCCCAGTTCATGAACCTGTGTAATCCCCCGGCTTTTGCAATCAATTCACAGCCGGGCTGAATGTACAGGTGATAGGTGTTTCCAAGTATGATTTGTGCTCCCAGCTGGTACAGGTCCCTGGGGGCCACAGCCCGCACGCTGGCGGAGGTGCCCACCGGCATGAACACCGGAGTCTGGATGTC
This sequence comes from Fibrobacterota bacterium, assembly GCA_042567505.1. GTDB lineage: Bacteria > Fibrobacterota > Fibrobacteria > UBA11236 > JADFYW01 > JBHPJW01. The sequence continues at coordinate 26,912 of JBHPJW010000034.1, read as the reverse complement.
TCCGTGGGCAGTGGACATAAGCCCTGCCCTGGCTTTGGAACCGGCGGATGTGTTCTGAAGGGTGAAAAATTGTTTGGCGGTGTTTACCATAGTTTTTTTATAAGTATGAAAGGTGAGGTTTCATTTGTCATTATGTGACCCTTTGCGCATTTACTTTGGAGATGGGCACGTCATAAATCACATCTCACACCTCATAACTCCCAACTTCCCAAACCCTTTTCCTACCCATAGATGCTGTCCAGTCCCTGCTGCAATGAGCGCGCGGATATGAGTTCCGCTCCTTTAACAGCAATCTTTCGGGACAATTGCGGAATGACGATCTTTTGTAAACCCATGCGCAGGGCTTCTTTTATTCTCAGCTCCAACTGAGAGACCGGCCGGACTTCCCCGTTCAAGCCCAGTTCACCCAATGCAATGGTATGCGGAAGGCAAGGCCTGTTCATATGGCTGGAAGCGATGGCCGCCGCCAGGGCAAGGTCCGCGGCCGGATCCTCTATCCGGAGGCCACCGGCAATGCTGATAAACACATCCTGCATGGCGGTTTCAATTCCGGCGAATTTCTCGAGCAGCGCGAGTATAATGGTCAGTCTTTTTTGGTCAAAACCCGTGGCGACCCTCTGGGGGTTCGCGTATGAAGTCCTGTTCAACAGGGCCTGAATCTCTATTAATATGGGACGGGATCCCTCCATGCTGCAGGTTACCACTGAACCGGGGCCCCGTTCTTTAAAGTTCTGGACAAAGACAGCTGAAGGGTTTTGCACCGGTATCAGCCCGGATGAGCGCATTTCAAACACGCCTATTTCATGGGTGGCGCCAAAACGGTTTTTTACCGAATGCAGGATACGATAGGTGTTATAACGTTCGCCTTCAAAATAGATAACGGTGTCCACCATGTGTTCGATGACCTTGGGCCCGGCGATTTGTCCGCCTTTGGTGACGTGGCCCGCCAGGAATACCGAACAATGGTTTGATTTAGCAAAAACCATCAGGCTCAGGGCTGCTTCCTTGAGTTGAGACTCCGCGCCGGGCGTTCCGGGCAGGTCCGGCTTGTATACAGTCTGGATGGAGTCAATGACCAGAACGCTGGGCTTTATCTTTTCCGCAGCGGCCAGGATTTCAGAAAGATCGGTTTCACACATCATTGGCAGGTCAGGCGCGGGCAGGTTGAGCCGTTCGGCCCTGGCCTTAATTTGCTCCAGCGATTCCTCTCCGGAAATATACAGGCAGGTCACCTTCGCGGCGCTAAGTATGGCGGATACCTGCAGCAGCAGGGTGGACTTGCCGATACCTGGATCACCTCCCAGCAACACCAGGGAACCCTCTATGATTCCTCCCCCGAGTACGCGGTCGAACTCCCCCAGGCCTGTGCGAAGGCGGGTCGTCTCGCCGGAGATCACATTTTTCAGGGAAACCACCTCTGATGTTTTTTGCCCCAGTCCCCTTCTCCGTTCCGCGGTTGGCGTCTCTTTTTCTTCCACCAGGCTTGACCACGCCCCACAGGTCAGGCATCTGCCGGTCCATTTAGGCGACTTGGCTCCGCATTCAGCGCAGAAAAAGCGTGTTCTGGTTTTTACCTTGCTCATCTATTCGATTATGCCTATCAATACCTAAAAATAACCTAAAATGCTTTTAATACCATGCCATGGACTTCATCAACCCGGGAAAACAACTGCCTGAAAGAAGTGATTATTGAGATATGGACTTGTGTAAATGGTATAAAAAGGTATAATGAAGATCCAGAAATTCAACTCCGGGCCTTGTATTCAGACAGATTTTAATTTACCCCACAAGGAGAGATGGTTTTCTTGTATAAATTAAGAATAGCGGCAAAAATCCTGATTTATTTGTTTATAAAGATGATTTGGTTCAGCCTTATCAAAATTTTCCGGGGGAAGCGCTATCAGAGATCATGGCTGAACTACAATGCCGTCCACTGGGGGACCTTGTGCGCCAATGAAGTGAACCTGAATATTGAGACATTCAACTATGAGGTATTTGACGCGGTAGACTGGAACAGGAATGTATTTATAGTCGCCAATCATCAGTCGTATATTGACATCCCTGCCATATACGTGTCTTCCCGGAAAATATACGGATTTTTGGCAAAACAGGAATTGAGCTGGATCCCGTTTCTTCATTTCTGGATGAAGACCCTGGACTGTGTGTTTATCAAACGATCCAGGTATATTTCCGCTATTAAAAGATTAAAAAAACTTGAGAACCTGGGGGAGGCCTGTAAACTGGCCATATTTCCTGAGGGCACCAGGAGCAAGAATGGCAAAATAGGCCCTTTTAAATCGGGGGCACTGAAAATTGCCTGGCAATTAAATGCTGTCTTGATTCCCACCATAATCACTGGTACCCGGGCGGCATGGGAAGAACGCAAATCAATAGTAAAGGAATTTCCCATAAGGGTGGATTTTGAGAACGCCATCGATCTTAAGGAGATAAAAGAGGAGATTTCTTTTAAGGAATTTTTTAAGGCCTTTGAATCTCATTTCAAGGACCTTCATAAGGCCCCTGGGACACAACTGGCCATAGATTTTTCTTAACCCCCCTTTTGATTAATGGTCCATTTCCATTTTAAGGAATGCTTATGAGGCTTCTGAATTCCTGTTCCTTGCTTCAACTGGAAATGATGGATGGATGCGTAAAGCTGATAACCAGGTTTTGAACGGGTATGGAGAACAGGCTTAAGACCCACAGCTGGACCTCTCAAGAGCAAGCGGACATATGACGGCAAAAAAAAACCTGATACAAAGAGAGGACAAGTACCACAAGTCCTTTGAAAAATCCAGGGATGCCATCCATATCTCTGATAAAAACGGGAACATCCTGGACGTCAATCACAAGCTGGTAATCCTGAGCGGTTATCCCAGAACGGTGTTGCTCTCAATGGGAATCGGAAGCATATATCCGGAAATTAAACCCCCGGAATCGGCCAGGAGAATGGAAAAACTCTTACAATCAAAACCTGTGGATGCGTTCGAAACCATGCTGGTAACAAAGAAGGGAAGGGGAATACCGGTTGAAATCGCGGTCACTCTCATCAAGAACTATGCAGACAAGGATCTGGTGTTTCAATCAAATATTAGGGACATCTCCAAGCGCAAAAAGACCGAGCAAGCGTTAAAAGAAAGCGAGGTCAAGTATGCTGCGGTGGTTGAAAATTCCCATGACGGAGTGGTCATTATCAGCTTTGACGGAACTCTGAAATTTGTGAATTCATCTTTTGCGGACTTGTTCGGTTACAGCAAGCGTGTGATACTGGAAAAGACCTTTCTGGAACTGGTCCCGGAAGGAGAACGAGATCGGATATCCCAAAGAGTGAGAGAGAAGATATCAGGGAAGATCGTCTCCGTGAATTTTGAGACATCAATCCTGACTAAACATAAGAGAACCAAATATGTGGAAACCCGGACCGCCACTATTTCCTATGAGGGGAAGCCCGCCCTGCTGGTTTCCGTTCGCGATATCACAGAAAGTAAGCAAAATCGGGAAAAACTGGAACAATACAAGAACAACCTTGAGCAGTTGGTCAAGGAAAGAACGGCCGACTTGTACTCGGCCCGGGAAAGCCTGGCCAAAGCGCAGTCAATCGCCCGCCTAGGCAGCTGGAGCTTTGATCTGCAGCAAGGCATCCTTACCTGTTCTGAGGAATTGTACCGGATCCTGGGCATTACCCGGTATGAGGTTGACAACAATCTGGAAACCTGTATTATGAAACTGGTGCCTCCGGAAGACATGATAAGAATCCAGAAAGCCAGGGACAATATGTATGCGAGGCGCGTAATTGAGCCCATGGAGATCCGGATTGTTCATTCAGACGGGGTGCAGAGGCATGTCTGGGCCGACGCCGAATACGTCAGGGATAACGAGGGATCTATTTCCGGTATACTGGGAGTGGTGCACGATATCACGGACCGGCAGAGGGCCGAAGAACGCTTGAAGGAAGCCCTCAAAGAAAAGGAGGTCCTCATGAGGGAGCTCCATCACCGGGCAAAAAATAATATGCAGGTGATAACCAGCTTGTTCAATCTGCAGGCTAAAAATTCTCCGGATGAGAACGTCAAGAAAATCCTCCGGGAAAGCCAGAACCGGATCAGGTCAATGGCTCTGGTTCATGAAAAACTGCACCAGGCCAGGAACATCAATTTTGTAAATATTGGAGACTATATATCAAGCCTGGTGAAACATCTGCTCCACTCTTACGGGTCCCGGGAAACCCGGATAAAACCTGAATTCCACATATCCGAGATGATGCTGGATATTAACAGGGCCATTCCCTGCGGGCTCATCATTAATGAACTGGTTTCAAATTCTCTGCAGCATGCCTTCAGGAACAGGAAGGAAGGGATTGTGGAGGTCTCTCTTGCCTGGGCAGGAAAGCACGAGGCATGCCTGGTGGTCAGGGATGACGGAGACGGAATGCCGGAGGATTTTTCTCTTAAAGGCAACGGTACACTGGGAATCAAACTGGTAAACGTTCTGGCGTGCAACCAGCTCAGAGGGCAAATACATATGTCCAGGGAAAACGGAACCTCTTTCCGGATAACCTTTCCCGTGGCGGAAGTTTAGCCTTTCCTGCCTCACAACGGGATACTCCCGAAGACGAGGTGGGATGATTTCACTGACATGAGCTGAATGCATGTGGTCCCGGTCCCTTTGAAACAGCGAAAAACCTTAAAAAAAGGGAAAAAAGCCTGTTAGAGGCTAAACATTTCCATCGACGGAACCGATAATAATAAGAGAGACGCGTTAATCGTACAAATGACTTTTTTTATGCTTTTCAAGCCCCGTCATACACATGGCAACCGGCCTCATGGCAGGTTTAAGAATTTTGTAAGGTTGAAACTCTACAAACTCCTGGCAGCCAAGAGATACATTTTAAAAAATAAGCGGGAAATATTCAGAATTAACCGGAACCTGAACCCGGAACATTTGAACAGGGACTATGCCAGAATTATCAATAAGATATATCGCTTGAAGTGCCGGTTGGAAACCTGCTGATCCGCTCCCTCTTACCGCCTGTCCAGAGCGTCAGTGGCGACGCGGCCGAATTCTTCGCGGGTCCGGTCCAGAACCGGGTCAGTGGGCAGGTAACGCTGTCCATTGATGAACTGCCGCACATAGGGATTCTGGGCCGCCTTCAGTTGTTCCGAGGTACCGGTGAAAATGATGTTGCCATTAAAAAGCATGGCGATCCTGTCGGCTATCTTGTAGGCCGAAACCATGTCATGGGTGACGACAATGCTTGTCACATTCAGTTTGCGCTGCATGTCGATGATAAGGTCGTTTATCACATCGGAGGTGATGGGATCCAGGCCTGTAGTCGGCTCGTCATAGAGTATAATCTCAGGATTGAGTGCTATGACCCTGGCAAGGCCCAGGCGTTTTTTCATGCCGCCGGAAAGCTCACTGGGCATTTTAAAACGGAACTCGGGCTGCAGATTGATAACGCCTAGTTTTTCAGCCACAATTTCATCCAGCTGTTCTTCGGTCAGGGAGCTGTCGTGTTCCCTCAGGGCGAATTTAATGTTCTCACCCACATCCATGGAATCAAACAACGCCGCTCCCTGAAACAACATGCCCATGTTTTTGCGGATGGTCTTCACATCAATATGCCTGGGGCTGGAAATGACCGTGCCGTTTACTATCACTTCTCCTTCATCCGGTTGCAGCAGACCGATGCAGTGCTTGAGAATAACCGATTTTCCGCCTCCTGATGCGCCTATTATCACCATGGTTTCCCCACGGCGGATTTTCAGATCCACTCCGTTTAAGACGTTCTGACCCTCAAAAGACTTTTTAAGAGCCTTGAGCTCAATGATGTAATCATCGCCGGTTTTTTCAGGCAGTGTCCTCATGTCTCACACTCCGCCCAGCATCACATAGGTGATAATAAAATCAAAGATCAATATCAGAACGCTTGAAGACACCACCGAGGTCATGGTTGCCTGGCCCACGCCTTTTGCCCCCGCTCCGGAGGTCAGGCCGTGATAGTATCCCATCATGGCCACGATTGAGCCGAAAACAAGTGCTTTGGTAAGACAAATCACCACGTAGTAGGGGTCGAATAAGAACCTCAGGCCGAATACATAGGTTGATGTGGTGAGGCCCAGCAGGGCGATGGAATCTATCCAACCTCCAAGAATGGCCAGAAAGCAGGATATGATGGTGAGGATGGGAAACATGATAACACAGGCGAGCAGCCTGGGCATGGCCAGGTATCTAAGGGGATCCAGGTTTAACACATGCATGGCGTCCAGTTCCTCTTTTTCCTTCATGGATCCGATTTCAGCAGAAATCGCGGAACTCGACCTGCCGGCCAGGACCAGCCCGGTCAGAACCGGTCCCAGTTCCAGAATCACGGAAAGGCACACCCCGGTGCCGATATAGCGATCAGGTATGAAATTCCGGAATTGGTATTCGGCGGATTCCGCCGTCACCGCACCGGTAAAAATGGAGGCGACTACAATCAGGGGGATGGAGGAAATTCCTATGTTCACGATTTGTTGAAGGGTGATGGCCGGATTCCGGAATACGAGTGGAAAGCGCAAAATGATTTTTGAAAAAAGGAGGGATACGAATCCCAGGTTTGAGATTCCCTGAAACACTATCTTCCAGAAACTGGTAATGCTGGAGGTGACCACATATCCCGCGTTGGCTACCAGCAGGTAACCGAAAGTCAAACTGATGTCCTTTTCCTTCAAAAGCCGTCCTGCTCGGGGTTCCTTGGAGAATAGTTGGTGAAACTCGCATACTCTTTAACAAAAGTGAGCGGAACAATGCCTGTGGGCCCGTTCCTCTGTTTTGCCAGGATGATCTCGGCCTTGCCCTGCAGGCCGGGATCGTTTTTGTACTGTTCCTCCCTGAAAACAAACATCACTATGTCCGCGTCCTGTTCCAGAGCGCCGGACTCCCGGAGATCGGACAACAGGGGCCGGCCGTCGGCACGGGTCTCCACGGAACGGTTCAGCTGGGACAGGGCGATCACCGGTATCTTCAATTCCTTTGCCAGTCCTTTCAGGGCTCGAGAGATTTGAGCGATTTCCTGCTGACGGCTGTCATCCCGGCCGGATCCGCTCATCAGCTGCAGGTAATCAATAACTACCAGGTCCAATCCATTATTCTGATGAGCTATGCGACGGCATTTGCTCCGTATCTGGATAGAGGTCTGGTTGGCGCTGTCATCTATAAAAATGTTGGACTTGTTCAGTTCTCCGGCCACATCCAGCAGTTTGGGATACTCGCGCTTGGGAAGTTTTCCCGTCCTGAGTCTCTGAAGAGAAACGCCGCCTTCGCTGCAGAGAATGCGCTGTACCAGTTGCTCTTTTCCCATTTCCAGTGAGAAAAAAGCCACGGATTTATGGTAACGCAGGGCTGCGTGAGTGATCATGTTCAGGGAAAGTGCGGTTTTTCCCATGCTGGGGCGACCCGCCAGGATGATGAGATCGGACTTCTGAAAGCCTCCCGTCATGCTGTCCAGATCGGAATACCCGGAAGGCACGCCCATGATCTCCGCATTGGAATATTTTTCAATGAGCTCAAAAGTTTCTTTAAGAACATGTTTAATGGGATAAAATTCCTGCCGGATTTGAGACGCGCCTATATCGTAAATGCTGCTTTCGGCTAAATCCAGAATGGTCTCGCTGTCATGGGAGGAATTCCGGCATTCTTCCAGGATGGTTGTGCAGCTATGGATCAATTTACGCAGGCGTGATTTCTCCCGTATTATTTCACAATAAGAAGCGATATTTGCCCAGGTAACAACCTCAGTGGCGATGTCCATGAGATAATCGTCCCCTCCGGCTTTTTCCAGGGTACGGGTTTTCTTCAGATTATCGGTGAGGGTTATCATGTCCACCGCGATGTCTTTTGCGTCCATGTCAGCAATGGTTGTGAACAGGATCCGGTGCTTTTCAGAATAAAAATCATCCTCCCTCAACTTTTCCAGGGCGATAGATATCGCTTCCAGGCTGCCCAGAAGCATCCCTCCTATCACCTCGCGCTCAACCTCAATAGCGTGGGGCGGGAGGGACATTTTATAATCGGAATTTACCTGGCGGTTTCGTTTCGTAATACTTTCTGAAGCCATAACAAATCATCCCGGGCTGAGTATTTCAATTTCTGGTTCATGATAAGTTGGTGAGGATGATAGGTCACTATAACCTTCTTATCCTTGAGTATATCATTTTTTTTAAAAAAATGTAGAGATTTCCTTAAAGTTTCCAGAGCCTTTCCGGTCTTCAGCATCAACTGGCAGCATTTCTCTCCGAGAATCATGACAAGCTTACTCCCGGTTAAAAAAAGTTCTTTTTCCAGCACCTGCCGGTGATAATTTTTTTGTCTCCAGTTCAGGATCTTGCTGAGATGCGGGTTCTTTAGCACGCAGGTGCAGTACGCATCTTCCCTTTTAATATCGATTGATTCGAGCATTTTATTCAATAAATCGCCATCTTCGCCCTGAAACACGCAGCCTCTTTTCAGATCCGTTTCAGTTGGCACCATGGAGACCACAGATAACTCTCCATCAGGATTCCCTGTGGGCTTGACCACCGATATCGATTCCTTCCAACCCGCTGACGCGGAAACATTATATAAGTGACTTTTCTGTAGATAGTTATAAAGATCACTTAAAGAGTTAAGCTCAGGGAGGTCAAACATCTTTTTGTGGATAAAATCTTCTTCTTTGTCAGTTTTTTCAGATTGCCCCCTGGAAGTTTCTGCAAGGACTCGTTCCAAAGAATTACTGAGGCTCTCCGTATCACCGGGGTTTTTGCCATTGCTTTTGTCAGTTTCCGAGTTCACTGAATCCCTGTTCCGTCCCCGGGCGGGACAGGGAATGCGTACATCGGCTGGTACATGCTCAAGGATTACGTCATCACCGCCCAGTTCAGCCTGCCATGCAAGATATCCGGCCAGGGAGTTATGGTATTCCATTATTTCAGTGATAATCTGCTTAATTCTTTGAGAAGAACGTCTGCCAGCTTTTGTTTTGATATCAGGGGCAGTTTATTTATGGTACGGGGTATCCTGCTCTTTTTTTTAAGGACCATGGCTCTGGTTTTTTCAAATCCAATTCCTGACCTCTCTGGCCCGGTATCGATGGTATTGAGTACCATAAGGTCCATGTCATTATTGGATAGCTTCTTCAGCCCCAGGTTTTCTTTCCCCTTGTTTTCCAGAGCGAAGCCCACGATAATTTGGCCGGCCTTTTTTTGAGCGCAGATCGTTTCCAGCACATTGGGTGATGGTTTCAACTGTATGCTTTTCAAGGTGTTAGAGTGCTTTGTTTTACCGGGTACAGGGTTCCTGGGAATAAAATCCGCCAAAGCCGCCGCCATAATAATGATGTCAAAATCTCCTGATTGAGATGTTACTGCCCGGTAAAACTCTTCGGTTGTGGATACCCGCTCCAGAAGGCTTTCCGGATACTCATTGGAAATATGCGTATCCAGGTACCCGCATATCATATGGACTTTCGCTCCGCATATCCTGAGAGCTTTGGCCATTGCCAGACCGGTCCTGCCGCTTGAGCGGTTTGATATAAAACGCACATCGTCGATCCTCTCCCGGGAATGTCCAAGAACAATCAGGCATTTTTTGTTCTTTAAGGCCGGGTAGGGGGAGGAGAGGGATTCTCCGGTTTTCAGATATTCCACTATGCTCTCTCCATCCAGCAATTTACCCTCTCCGGATTTACCGCAGGCGAGCATCCCCGTTCCTGAAGGCAGGATGGTTTTGCCATAGTGCTCCAGCTTTTTCAGGTTTTCCCTCACAACCATGGAGGCCAGCATGTTTGAATTCATGGCTGGAGCTATGTACGTCTTGCCGGGAAAAGCCAAAGAGATAAGAGACACCAGGGAGCCTGTCAAACCATTGGCCAATTCCCCTATAGTGTGTGCCGTACAGGGCGCTATCAGATAGACGTCCGCCCATTCAGCCAGTCCAATGTGATCCATGGCGGTAGCGGAGTCCCTGTTGAATATGTCAATGAGCGCAGGATGTCCTGTGAGGGCAGTGAAAGTGAGAGGGCTGACCAGTGCTGCCGCGCTCCGGGTCATGACTACTCTCACCTCAGCGCCTTCTTCTTTCAGCCTTTGGACCAGATCGCATGATTTGTACACGGAGATGCTGCCGGTGATTCCCAGGAGAATGTTTTTCTTCTTAAGCTGCATGCCAGAAATGTAATAATAGCAGTATCAGCAAGCCAGTTCTCAGATGACTCAACTAATTCACAAAAAGGACATATTGTCACTTCATGGGTGATGACCGCCCCAAAGGGCCGGAAATGACAATGTGCAAAAGAGCGCCGCGACGGTATGCGGTGATTATACTACTTCAGAGAAGACGTCTGGGTAATTTATCGGGGATGCGGGAGGAAAGGCGGATCTTTAGGCTGCAGGCTTCTCATCAAGGGAAGCTTTACCGTCCTCATTAATTATCCTTAACCTATCGTTTTTAAATTTATGGATAGCGATGGTAGTGGGCTTTTCGGTTAACTCAATGAAGCCGAGGTTTGACTGCTCATTGATAAACCGCGCTTCATAGGCAGACATCATCACAGCTTTGAAGACGGACATTTTCTTCTGGTAAATAGCTTCCAGGGAGAGGTTCTGGTCTTTAGACATTCTGGCCTTTCAACAAATCTTTTGGGCGCAAGTTAATAATAATATAGCGGAAATGCAATTAGTAGTTAAGGATATTTTAGCCAGCAGCGTACATGGCAGGGGAAAAAAATCAGAGAGGGCGGGATTCGAACCCGCGGGACGTTGCCGCCCACATGCTCTCCAAGCATGCACCATCGACCACTCGGACACCTCTCTTTTGTATTATATATTACCAAATTATTAAATAATTTAAAGCGATTCTGTCTTCTGCAGCTGGTATAACTTACGATATATGCCCTTTTTGGCCAGTAATTCTCGATGCGTTCCCTGTTCCCTGATTTCTCCCTTGTGAAGTACCAGTATCCGGTCCGCCGCTTTTATGGTGGACAGACGATGTGCCACTACCAGGGAAGTGATGCCCATGGTAAGTTTTCCCATGGCATCCTGGATCAATTCTTCAGTCTCGGTGTCGATGGCGGAGGTCGCTTCGTCCAGCAGCAGTATCCTGGGATTGTGGTACAGTGCCCTGGCAAACGCGAGCAACTGCCGTTGACCGGTAGAGAGGTTTTCCCCTCTTTCGGTTATTCTGGACTGGTACCCCTCCCTCATTTGACTGATAAAACTATGCGCATTCACATATCTGCAAACTTCCTTCATCCTGTCCAGGTCCACATGGTCGGAAAGGGCGATATTAAACGCCACGCTCTCGGCAAAGAGATAAACATCCTGAGGAACATAACTCATAATGCCCTGAATAATTCCGGGCCTGTAGTCCTGTATCAATTGACCGTTCAGCTTTATTCCGCCGGAATCCGGCAGATAGGAACCATTGCAGAGGGACACCAGGGTGCTTTTTCCACTACCGGTGGCGCCGACCAGCGCCAGGTTTTCGCCCTCTTCCAGAGTAAAGGAAATATTCTTAAGGACCGGCTGGTTTTCTTTATAGCAGAAGCTGACGTTTTCGCATGCCAGCGTTACCGGGCCGGGGTTTGCTTCGCAGTTCCCGGCGGGAAGCTCGCCAGACAGGTCGGAAAGGGTAAATACGCGTTCAGCGGCCGCCAGCGCGCTTTGTAACTGGGTGTAACGTTCGCTGATCTCCCGCATGGGACGCCAGAACATTCCCATATACCAGGAAAATGCCATGAGAGTTCCCACCGTGACCTGGTCTCTGAAAAAGAGGTAACCGCCGATGAAGTACATGGCCATGATGGAAATTTCTGTGAGTCCGTTCACAACCGGAAAATACACGGCGTAATACAAAACGTTTCTCAGCCAGTGCTGCTTAAGTTCGGAATTAATGCCGTGGAACATTTCTTTCTGCTGGTTTAATTTGCCGAACATCTGCAGGATATGGTTACCGGAAAGGCTTTCCTGCATCAGGGTGTTGAGGGCGGCTATGGTCCCGCGGATCTTCACATTTACCGCCCGGACTTTAATCCGGAAAATGGATGTGGCGGTTGCCACCAGCGGGGTGACAGCCAGGACGGCAAGGGCAAGTTTCCAGTTCAGTGCAAACATGAAAAGTATGGGAAAAATCAACATGAGCAGAGCTCCGGCCAGATCGACGAAACCCTCAGAAAACATGGTGGTAATGGCGTCAATATCGCTGGTTAACCGGGTCATCAGCCGCCCCACCGGCGTGCGTTTGAAAAAAACCAGGCTGTAACGCTGCACTCTTGAAAACAGATCCAATCGTAATTTGTGAATAATCCTGAGGGCGACAGCCTGGCTGGAAACTGATGCGATGTATTTCAGGGCGCCTGAAAGGAAAACGACGGCCAGAAACATCATGCCGTAGGGAAAAATGCCGGCCATGTCACGGTTTTGTACCGGTCCGTCCACTATCTGCATCAGAAGCCTGGGCTGGAACTGAGGGAGGAACTCCGCTGCCATCACACAGGCAAAAGCGATGGAAACCAGTACCTCATGACCTCGGAACATCATACCCAGCCGCTGCCAGAGTTTCCTGTCGAGGAACTTTATGGTCTTGTCTTCGGTAAGGTATTCCCGGCTTTTCACGATCAGGCCCTTTCCAGATCCATGGATATCATCTGCTTGTCATACACTTGTGCGTAGAGGCCCCGGGCATTCATTAGTTCATGGTGTGTTCCCGCCTCGGCAATCCGCCCTTTGTCCAGGAATATGATAGTATCGCAGAACCTAACTGAGGAATACCGGTGGGAAATGATTATCAGGGTCCGGTCAAGGGCGATCTTCCGCAGGTTCGCGAGCACTTGACTTTCCGTTTCCGTATCAAGCGAAGATAAAGTGTCGTCCAGGCAAAGCACGCTGGAATGCGAGAAAATCGCTCTGGCCAGCCCGACCCTCTGCCGCTGCCCTCCGCTCAGGTTTATGCCCCGCTCACCCAGAAGCGCCTCGTACCCCATCTGGATTTGGGGGAGGTCGCGGGAAAATCCTGAAAGTTTTCCCGCTTCTTCCACTGTACTGAGGGTCTGTTCGCTCTGGCCCAGCAGAATGTTGTCCCGGATGCTCCGGGAAAAGAGGAAACCATCCTGGGGCGCCAGGGCAAACCAGGACATCCATTCTTTTTCAGAATAATCTTCACGCGGCTTTGCAGCCAGGTAGAGTTGCCGGGGCGGGGGAAGGTAGATCCCGCAGATGATGTGCAGCAGAGTGCTTTTGCCGGAACCTGTGGGACCAACGATGCCAAGGCTTGAGCCAAAAGGGATTTTCAGATCTATACCATCAAGAACTTGCGGCCCGTTTCCATATCGGAAACTCAGGCCTCGCAAATCAAGATCGCTATCATGTCCCTTGGAAATGTCTTGTGGTTTCAGGGGCGGGGAGGCATGCTCATGGACACTGGTAAAGCCTTTTTTCCCCAGTCTGCCCTGGAGATCGAGCAAGCGGTCCATGGCGGCGTTGGACCTCTGCATCAAATTGGCTACCCAACCCAATCCCGCCATGGGGAATTGCAGTTTCAAGAGATAAATCAAAGCCGCTGTCAGAGTGCCGATGGTAATCTGCTGCGCGATAACCATGCGCGCTCCATACCAGACCACAAGCAGGATCCCAAGCGCTCCCAGGATTCCTATTAACGGCCACATGCCGGAGGTGAAAAGCGCCACCCTCAGTGAGTTCTTTCTCAGTTCATTGGAAGATGACTCAAATTTGTTCTGAAAGATCTCTTCTTTTCCATAGGCCTTAACCACCTGAATGCCGGAGATGGTGTCCTGCACAAAGGAATTAAGGAGACCCAGGTTTTTCTGGATGTTGCCATACAGGGAGTGCATTTTTTTCAGCAGCCGGTTCACGAAAAGGGGGAGGACCAGCGAGGGCACAATTCCCAGAATAGCCAGAACGGGATGAAGCATCCAGATACAGGAAATTACGAAAACTGACATGCAAATCATTCTGGCGAGATGAAGGATGACCACGCCCACAAAGTCCCGGACGCGATCGAGATCATTCGTGGCGTTGCTCATCAGGTCGCCGAGCGCGTTTTTATCAAAAAATGTTTTAGGCTGCTTCTGCAGGGTGGCAAACAGATCTTGGCGGATTTCAAATTCAATTTTTCTGGAGGACTGAATAACCCATAACCTCTGCATGTACAGCAGGAGCGCGCTGGAAATCGTCGTTGCAAGGATGATGGCCAACGGCATGTAGAGCGCAGTGAACGGTTGTCCACTGGTCAGGTTATCTACCATGATTTTTATCATCCAGGGAGAAACCTGGTCCATGGCCGTGGAGAGAATTACACAGAACAGTCCGGAAAGAATATATGACCTGTACCTCTTTAAATAAGGAAAAACCAGGGCCCATCTTTGACTAAACCGCTTCAAAACCTAAAAAAACCTCTTTAAGGTGGATTTTTGAGAGTACATGATAATAATAAAACCATCAAAATCTCACAATCCGAACCAGCAGGGACGGGAGCTGTTTTTGTTGCAGGGGAGTGGACCAGCGGGGGCCTTTGTGTCTTTCAGCGGAAAATTTTATACTTACACCAACGCTGGGATGTCGTCCAATGGTAGGACATGCGGCTCTGGACCGTAGTATCGAGGTTCGAATCCTTGCATCCCAGCCATTTTTAGGCGGGCGATAATCTTAGGAGAGGATTTTACTGGGAAAAAATCACCGGTTGGAAATCAGCACCAGCTTGCGCACCTGTGAGAAATTCCGCGCTTTCATTTCGCAGAGATAGGTTCCCGCCTCAAGCGCATTTCCCTTATCGGTTGTTCCGTCAAACACAAATCCGTAACTGCCGGAATCAAGGTAACCGTCAAACAAGGTCCGCAGAAGCCTTCCGGAAAGATCATAGACCAGTAACCGCACCTGGCCGGCCGGCCGGCCCTGAGGCAAAAAGATTTTCAGGTAAGTTTCAGCGCTGAAGGGATTGGGCCGGTTTCGTCCCAATCGGAATCCCGTCAGGCTTCCCGGTTGTCCCGGCCCCGGAATGATTCCTGCCGGGTCCATATTGACCCAGACCGCGATCATTCTTTCAGAGAAATTTCCATCGCCGGTTGTTACCCTGACGATAACGGTATCGGGGTGGGGGAGGACTCCATCCACATTCCATTCCACCGACCATACACCACCGCCCTGATCAACGAGATCTGTTTTTGTCGCAGTGTCATTAACAGTAAAATGCTGCACGCCCGTGACATCGGCGGTCCCGACGCTTACACTGACATCCGTGGAAGTGAAGAAACTCTGGTTTGAGGCGGGACTGACCACCGCGATATGCGGTCCACCCAGCTGAAGGTTTGTCCATCCGGTAGACAGGTAATTTCCGGGATTGCTGTGTTGATCAAGCAGTTGCGCGTCGTTATTGGTGGTGTACTCCCAGTAAAATTCTGTCCGGTCATCAGTACCCCGATCCGCATCGTGATAGCGAAGAAGAAAACCCAGAAGCCCTTTCCGGGGAATATCGATGTCCTCCTGGGCCGCGCTGCGCAGAATCCTGAACTCATAATCAGTGTAACCGGAGGCGGCTGCGGCGGCCGCGGCCTGGTCATCAGCCGTTTCCGTATCCGTGATCCATGCTCCCTGGTCGAGGTCCCAGTTCAGGTCTGTAAGTGCACCGGAGTTGGTGATCCTCAGAGAATTTTCAGCAAGGTGATCCAAATCATAATCACGGATGCTGTCAGTGGCATTTTCACCGACCTCCTCAAAATATACCTGGCAGAAATCATCCTGGCTTGCGGTTGCGTCGTATATTCTGGCCCCGATATAGATGTAGTCCTCTGAATCGTCTTCAAGGCACCATATCCTGGCCGGGATGGTTCCGTAATGATAGTTTGAAAGGACCAGGTCACGCTGGTAGGCGCCGGTCCAGGCCGCCTCACTGATGGAACCGTCAATGACAGGAGGGTCACCCTGCGGCTTTCCGGTAAAAAAGGTGAAATACTGGCGTTTCACGCTGAGGGAAATGCGGCCCCAGTGGGGGAAAGAATCGGGTGCCGCCACAAGCCCGTTGGTTTCCAGCCAGTGCCAGGTTCCCGCTCCCGCACCCATTTTAATCACCTGTACATACAGTCCAATGTCATCGTAGGGTGAAACATCCAAATCTGAATTAAGGGAATCGTCGTTCTTGTCGTTATTCAGGGGGATGCCGAATTCGTAATGGTGTACCTTTTGATCTGAGGAAAAGAAATACCGGGATGCCAGGAAATCAACCGCCCCGTCACCATCAGCAACCCATGCGGTTCCGTTCCAGCTCATGTCCTCCAAGGCGAATGTACCGCCCGCTTTGGTGATGATCATAGCCTGCTCGTTGCTGGCGCCGGCCTGGTTGGTCAATCGGTAGTCGGCGGATCCGTCAAGGGGACTGCCGCTTCCTTCGTCAAAATAAAGGGCTACTCCGCATCCGTCACTGTTATTGCCGTGTTCATAAGTGATGCCCAGATACAAGGTGTCCAGGGTGTTGGTCAGGAATAATTGCACCACGCCGCTGTCGTTCAGTATAAGAGTCCGGGAGCAGGCTGCTTTCCATTCATCAAGAGCGTCCAGTTCATCAGGGACGCCGTTCCGGCTCATGAGAGAGCCGTCAATAACAGGAGCGGGTCCTATGAGCTCGTAGCTGAAGAGCTGCAGGGGATTTCCCTGGCCGGCTTCGATACCAACTGTATCGGCCGGATCACAGGCCTCATACCGGCAGGTCGCATCGCCGACACCCGATGCCACGCATTCTTCAATACACCTTTCATAGGGAGTCGCAAGCAAATCCAGAACAGAAACTAGGCATAGTGATGCCATGAGCAGAACTAATTTCATGAGAGAGCCTCCTTGTATATCAATATTGATTATACACTACAGAATGGGAAAATGGAAAATTTTCCGCTCAAAATAGTTTGTCGGATTTGCCTGAAATGTTATGCAGTTAGGTAAAATAATGGCATTTTATGCTTATGGGGAACAAAATTAGTGTAGACATCAATTTATGGAGTTTCGTCACCCGAGTTGATTTGTCCATCACGAATTATTTGCGTGAGCCGCAAATGATTCTTGTAACTAATTAATTTATAAGTTGTTAAGAGATTGGCCCACAGAACACTATGGTTCGCATAAGATATATTATGTAAACCTATGGCAGCTAATGATTTCCTGCTCATGAACTGTATTTCCCATACAGCCACCTATCCGGATGCGGTTACTGAGAAGGAAACGTCCAAATAAATGGTCTTGTTCCTTCTTTCTACTGAGAAGCAAAGACTCTGTCATCATTTGAATAAAACAAATGGTCATGGTAACGCGCATGTCTTATCAGACAATGGCCGCATACCTCTCAAAGACTAATTTTTTATATTCAACAGAAATCTTTGGATCATTTCATGATAAGAATTATTTGCCTCCTCACGAGCCTGACGTTTCTCATGACCTGTGGATTAAGTGATGAAGGTGAAGAAGGCCTGTTTTATATCGGTGAGAATCCTTTGACCATTACCATAGGCGACACCAGTGAGACACTGCATTTTAAGAAAACTGCCATCACAGATTTGCGTGGAAAAATGACTACCATTAGTCCATATCTCCACGTTACTCTTGAATCCGGGGATTCAACACGGGTTGGTATTGACGGTTTGCAGGTTATAGGGCTTCAAAGAACAAGTGCAAATGCTACTGTCACTATTACCGCAACTGATGATAATAAAGCGGAATTTACCGCCGGCGTTAATGTAGATGTGGTTGAGGAATAACACACCGGTTTTCTGAATGTCGCGCCCGCCTCTCCCAGAAAGTGTCAACAGTTGAACGGCCTGTTTACATTACCGGCAGTTCTGCCCTATGCAGAGACGCATTACAAATTCAAGCTCCCCTATTCTCCTCTTTTTAAAAAATGGCCGGAAATTTTTATTGACGGACCCAGGTTCTGCGTACCGGGGAAAAAGCCACGTTACTATTTAGCCATAAAAGACGCTGATTTTTTTCCCGTTCGCATATGCGAGGTCAATGTAACGCTGCAATACGCGGGCAAACTCGAAACGCAAATTCTGGAGTTGAACCATTTAGCAAACAGGCAAATGGAGTTTCTTGTCCTGAACGTTGAATTCCCGGAAGACGCCGGCAGGATACTGATAAATGCGAAAATAGTGGTGGAAAACAAGAAAGGCAGGCGGCGTGAAATATTTAACTCCAACCTGTCAGGACTTGGACACACGCCCCTGGTGCTGGAAATGCTGAGGGATCCCCTCCCCTATCCGGAAAACTGGTTTGCCGGAGAGACCCACTGTCATTCCAGTTACACCAGCAATCCCATAGAGTTCGGTGCGCCACTGAAGGTCCTTCAGGAGACTGCAGATGCCCTTGGGTTGGGATACGTGGTCTGCACAGATCATTCCTGGGACTTTTATTATGATAAGGATAACTTCATGGCCAATATTGATCCAGGCGTTAAATGGCAGCAGTACAGGCGGGAGGCTTTGGATCTGAACACAAATAAGGAGACACTGCCCCTGATAATCCCCGGCGAGGAAATATCCTGCGGAAACCATTTAGGCCAGAATGTTCACATGATTGTCATGGGTTATCCGGATTTTATTCCGGGCCTGGGGGATGGAGGGAGAAGATGGCTCAACAATCGTCCCTGCAGGACAATTCGGGAAGTGCTGGAGGAGATTGGCAACACGCCCTGTTTTGCCGCCCATCCCAGAGTCAGAATGGCGTTGATGGAAAGATTCATCTTCCGCAGAGGCATATGGCATGAAAAGGATATCACCCCCAATCCCCCAGCCGGGAAGCTGACGGGGCTGCAGTTCTGGAACGGCCACCGCAAGCGAGATTTCTCCCTGGGAAGGACTTTCTGGGTGCGGCAACTGCTGAATGGACACAGGCTGCTGCCGGCAGGCGGCAATGATGCCCACGGCGACTTAAATTATCACACAGGAGTTAAATTCCCGCTTCTCAGCCTGTATCTGAGTATGAATCATATTTTTGGAATGGTCCGGACCCTGGTGCAAACACAGGGAAATCATCGGGTGGGAATAGATGACATACAGCAGGGAATGAGAAAGGGCAACCAGATCTGCACAGACGGTCCGTTCTTATCGCTTGAGCTTGAAGGCTCCAGGCTGACCGTCACGGCCAGGAGCATTACCGGTTTCGGCGACCTGCATAAAATCCATCTTTTTTCCGGGGCGAAGGGAGAGCCAAAAGAAACTGTGGTTAAAAGCTGGGTACATGAACCAGGGGTGTTTGAGTTTCAGGATTCATTGACTGTGGATAAGAGCGTGGATTATTTGCGCGCTGAGGGTTGGACCTGGAAGGATAAGCTGGCCATCACCTCCCCGGTGTTCCTGAATGGTAATGTTGAGGAATGAAATTGTGCTGAACATACTCCCTAGTGTTACGTCCAGTTAATTTTTTCATGTTCTTCCTGATTCCGGACAAGCCGCAATGACTTTTCCAGGGCATATGACATGAAAAGACTTACACGGTACTAGGTATCCAGCCTTACATGGGGAAATACAGACTCAATGGAGATTTTTATCTCTTCACAATTATCCTGGAATTTCTGTTTGTTCCTCATGAGTGAGATTGACCGTTGAATAAGTTTGCGGACTTCCCTTGCGGCGTTGAAGCCTTTTGATCCTGTTTGGGCCAACTGGGCTTCCAGGATCCTGAAATCTTTCATGATGATGCGAATTTGCTCCTTCACCAGCTTGGAATCGGAAAAATTCTCCAGGGAATTAGAGAACGATAAATTTATGGACTGGTAACTGACATGCTGCACCCATTTTAACCCGTCTTCTCTAGTTTTGAAATTGGTTGATTTGAGATCTCCACCGAACTTCTTATCAAGTTTTTCCAGCACGGGTTTTATCTTGTCTCGGACGGATTCAGCTCTGGCAAGGTCCTGTTCATCCAGACAATTGACAATCATCGCCAGTTGTTTGAATGATTTCAAAGTGGTGCGGAGGTCCTGCCCCTTGCCGTTTCCGGACACGGTGGAGAAAAGAAATAACAAGAAACAGAGCACAGCGCTCTTCATTAATCCCGGAGTTGATCTGCGAACAGGCATCTACATGAAATTAGTTATTTAATTATTTGATCGACATTAATTTAAAATGCCTTAACGGTAAAAAAACATAACCTGAAAAAAACAGGTTATATTAATGGCACAAGGTTTCCAAACCCCATATAGCTTTCCTGGTTGGCCTCTTCATATATTATACCCCAAATTGCCCTGGTTAACCATAATTAATACTGAAAAAATGCGGTTTTTGGCCGAAATAGGCAAAGACAGCCTTTTTTCGCTAAACTCAAACAATTGAATGTTTGGATGTGGGCTATTGATATTTAGCAAAAAGAGCTTTCCTCAAGTCGGACAAAAGCGGTTTTCATACCGGATTATCAAGGCCATCAGGTCCAATTCATCATAAACTTTCTCATCATCAATGTTATTTTTCCGGTCTCTGAGCAGCCGGTCAAAGATTATTTTTTTACTCCTTGGGGTTAGCGCCCATACCCTCTTCCCTATTTTCAGCAGGTTCTGATTTGTCATGACCATTTTCCTTATTTTTCTTAGGTCCTTCTATAAATATCGACGGATCCTCAGGGAAAAATTGTGATAGTGGTCACGTGACAAAGGATTGGATCGCGTAAGAAATCAAAAGTCAGAAAATTCAGGCGTTCTTTTTAAATCCGAAGCGCGCGAACATCCAGTACAGCAGGGGAATGAGGAACAAGGTCAGGATTGTAGACACAATCAGCCCGCCGATGGAAGCAACAGCCATGGGCTGCCGGATTTCTCCGCCTGCACCCAGTCCTAATGCAAGGGGAGTCATGGCCAGAATCGTGGCAATGTTGGTCATGAGGATGGCTCGGAATTTGTTTTTTGCGCCCTCGATTGCCGCCCTGCGCAATTCCACTCCCCGCCGTCGCACCAGGTTGTTGGAAAAATCCAGGATCAGGATGGCGTTGTTTACCACGATACCTATCAGCATAACTATAGCCATCAGAGACATAATTGATATGGACGTCCCTGTGAGGAACAGCGACCATATGACACCGATGAATCCCAGGGGCAGGGTGGACATGATAATCAGGGGCTGAAGGAACGACTCCAGCAATCCTGTCAGGAGGAGATAGGTTAATACAACAGCCATGATTATGGCCATTCCAAAGTCAACCATGGCATCCGCCATCATTTCATTTTCTCCCGTGAAGAAAATCCGCGCGTCCCCGGGTAATTTGATGCCGGACATCTTCCTTTCGATAATCTGCTGGATTTTTCCTGAAGTATACCCCGGGAGCAGATTGGAGGAAACCGTGACCATGCGCTGTTTGTTTTTTCTGGAGATCTGTACCGGCCCGTCCTCGTTTTTCGCCTCAGCCAGGCTGGAAAGCCGCACCTGTCCTTTTGGGGACAGCAGATTGAGGGAGAGAATGTCAGTACGGGTCTTTCGGTCTTTTTCGGCGTATTTGAGTGTGATGTCATACTCCTCCGCCCCTTCCCGGTAGGTAGACACCGCTTCACCGAACACATACTTTCGCAGGGACATGGCCACCTGTCCAGCGGCCAGGCCAAAGTCAGCCAGGGCGCTTCTTTTTGGCCTGAAAACTATTTCTGGTTTTCCGGTTTTCCAGGAAGAGAATATATCCGCCGGCCCCTCAATTTCTCTTAAAACAGCCTTGAGCGTGTCCATGGTAAACAGGACGTCCTCCATTCGGCTTCCCATTACTTGAATCTCCAGATCAGCGGTTCCGGGTCCCTGCCCCATGGAGCTTATGGGAGTAACGGTGATGTCGGCGGAGGGAATGTCGGCCAGTTGCCTGCGGATTGCAGCGGCAATCCGTTCGGTGCTCCTGTCCCGGTCCGCCTGATCGCATAACTGCACCATGATTTTGGCCGCGTTGCCTCCGCCGGTAAAACCGTCGGTAACTCCCACGGTGGTATATTGGGACTGCAATTCCGGTATTTCCTGAACCCTGGTTTCGATATCGGTAAGCACTTTGTCAGTGGTGCTTACATTGGTGCCGGAGGGCATTTCCACTTTTATATCGAACGCACCCTGGTCTGTTTTAGGAAAAAACTCATTTCCCAGCCTGGGAGCCAGAACTCCAATTGAAAGAAAGAGAAGAATAACCAGGATTATCAGCAGAGCTGAACCGGTTCTGGTCAGAATCCTTTCCAGCAGTCCCGCGTACCCCTCTTGCAGCGAAGCCATGAGTCCGCCTGATTTTTGTTCTCCCGCTCCTTTTTTCTTTTTCAATAGCAGAGAAGCCATCATGGGCGTCAAGGTAAAGGATATGAGCAGAGAGAAAAAGGTAGCATAGGTCATGGTTAGGCCGAACTCCTTGAAGATTTGACCCACCATGCTCTGCATGAATGCTATGGGAACAAACACTGCCACGTTGGTCAGGGTCGAGGCCATCACGGCCACGGCCACCTCCCTTGTGCCCTGTTCCGCGGCCGAGGCGCTGTCCCCTCCCCTTTCCATGCGTTTCATGATGTTTTCCAGAACCACGATGGAATTCGTGACCAGGATCCCGACTGAAATTCCAAGGGCCATAAGGGTAAGTACATTTAAAGTGAACCCGCTGAAATATATTACGGTGAAGGTGCAGACAATGGAAACCGGCATGGTCACGGCCGCGATAAAAGTTGTAGAGAGGGCGCGGAGGAAAAGGAAGAGAAGGGCGGCTGTCAGCAGTACGCCCATGCCGATGTTGCTGTACACATCATTCACGGAATCCCTGATAAAAGTCGCGTTGTTTCTGGCGACCTTGACCCGATAGCCTTCCGGGAGCTTCCCCTGCAGTTTTCCTATCCTTTTAATGACGTTATCCGCCACCGCCACTACGTTGGCGTCGGACCTTTTTTTAATGCCCAGGCCTACGGTTTCCTCCTTGTTATAGCGGGCGATTTCCTTCACTTCCTTAAAAGAGTCGCTTATCCTGCCCAGGTCTTTGAGCCTCACGATACCGCTCATGGTGGGAATCTCCAGGTTCCTCAGTTCATCCAGGCTGCCGAACTGGCTGTTGACCCTCAGGTTGATCTCCTTGCGGGTTGTCTTTATGGTGCCCACCGGGAAATTAAGGTTGTTTCCGGCTATCAGCCCGGAGACCAGTTCATAGGGGATGTTCCTGGCTTGTAGTTTCTGCTTGTCCAGTTCCACCAGTATTTCCCGCTCAAGGCCGCCGGTCACTTCGATCAGGGCTATGCCGGTAACTTTAGAAAGGTCTTCTTTGACAATGTCTTCAGCCACTGTCCTGACTTCATCGGGAGTTCCCGGCCCGAACACAGCCAGGTCCAGGATTGGCTGGTCTCCAAAATCAAATTTAGCGATAACCGGATTTTCCATGTCACCGGGAAGCTGGTAGCGCATGGCGTCCACCTTGTCCTTGGTGTCCATGGCCGCTATATTCACATCGATGTCCATGTTGAATTCAAGGATGATGAAGGCGAAGCCTTCATTTATATAAGCGGTAATCTCGCTCAGTCCGTCAAGCTGGGAAAGGGGCTCTTCCAGCTTTTCCACCACAGAGGTTTCGATTTCCTCGGGCCCGGATCCGGGGTATATTATCTGGACCGTCACAAACGGCAGGCTGATGTCCGGCATCATGTCTATGGCAAGCAGCCGGAAGGTGTAAATCCCGAAAACCACCAGTGCGAGAAGCACCATAACCATGGTGATGGGCTTGCGTATGCTAAGGTTTATCAAGTTCATATTACTCAGTCATTCTATTGACATTTATATCCTCGGTAACGTCTGTCGGTGATGGTAACGAAGCCCGATCGGGCATCCTAACCGTCATACGTTTCCGTAACCGTTTCCAAATCGGGCATCGTCACCCTTACCGTTACCGCAATATGTAAATCATCTAATGCTTCAATAAATTTAACCTTCGGATCATTCCACTATCTTGATTTTGGTTTTCTTGGCCAGTTTGGATATGCCATCCACCACAACCTGGTCAGAGGGCTTCAGGCCGCTGGCAACTTCCGCTTTGCTGCCGGACATAATGCCCGTGGTAATTTCAGTCCTCACGGCCTGGCTGTCCGTCACAAGGTAGGCATAGGTCTTTTCCCCTTCGAACTGTATCGCTTCCATGGGTACGCAGAGCGACGAATCCTGCCTGGTAATAACGCTGGCTTCCACATACATGCCCGGCTTGAGACGTGCCCCGGGATTGGTAAAGGTCGCTTCCACTTTAAACGATCTGGTCCTACTGTCCGCAGCCAGCGGAATTTTAGTGATCTTGCCCAGGACATCCTTATCACCGACGGTTATGGACACGGGTATGTTCAGGGAGAAAAGATGGATTTCCTGGTCGCTGATGTCCATCCTGAAGATGACGGAACCGATGTTCGCCACCGTCAGCAGGGGCTTGTCCATGGGAGCTATATCACCCTGCCGGGCGTTGAGGTCCGTAACCACACCCGTGAAGGGAGCGAGAATCCTGGTAATCTTGCTGGCGGCGTCGAAATTGGCTTTGGCCATTTTGTACTGGGTCTCAACCTCGTCAAGCTGCTGCTGGGATATGCCGCCTTCATCATAAATATTTTTAAGCCGGTCATATGATTTTTTTGCGATTTCATGGGCGGCCTCAGCCTGCCGGTACGTGGGCGTGTTGCCCCTGGAATCGAGCTCAACCAGCAGTTGGTCCTTTTTGACCCGTGATCCGACAGAGACATTCACTTGTTTGATATACTCAGGCACCTGGGAGTGGATGCTTTTCTGGTGGATGCCTTCTATGTCCCCGGAATACTTGCGTATTTCCCGGATGAGCTCGATCCCTGCCGGCACAACCCGTACCGGTACGCCGGACCGTTTCTGTATTTCCTCAATTGTTTCTGTTGACAGTTCTTCCTTTTTGCCGCAGCCTGTCAGAAAGACGAATGCGAGGCCGAAAAAAAAGAGATTGCGTTTGACCTTATCCATGAAAACTCTCCTTTAAAATTTACCCATGGCCATGCGCAGCGCATTGCCCGCCAGGTTATAATCGAGCAAGGCTTTCTTATGTTCCAGTCTGGCGTTGCGCGTTTTTAGTTCGGCGTCTTCTACTTCCAGTTGGGTGGATTTGCCTATGGCATATGCCTTTGACACCATTTTTTGGTTTCTTTCGGCCAGGTGTACCATCCGCTTCCTGATGGCCAGCCGCTTTTCCGCCTCTGCCAGTTTATTCAATTCGGATTCCAGCTGAAGCTGAATGCTTTTCCTCAAGTAGCCCAGGTTTACCTCGGTTTCCCTTACCTTTGTTCTGGCCTGGACTATTTTCTGCCTGGTCCGGAAACCATTAAACAGGTTCATTTTGAGTCCGATAAAAACCCTCTGGTCATCATACCAGTCCAGGCTGTTCCATTCATTGGACATGCCAAGTTTGGTTACCGCCCCTCCCGCGTAAATGAGCGGGAAGTAATCCGATTTCTCAATCTTTATCAGTTTCTGCTGAATAGTTCTGTATTCTTCCAGTTGCTTTATTTCCCTGCGGTTCTGAAGGGCAATCTCGTAAGCCTGTTCACTGGTAGACCGGGGGCCTGAAGAGTTCAACTCTCCGGACAGTGATATGTCCCTGGTAAAGGGCAGGCCCATTTTATTGAGAAGAGCGTTTTTAGCAAGGAGCAGATCACTCTGCATTTTGTCCCTCTGCACCTTCAGGTCCTCCACGCTGAGCTGCGCTCTGAGGTAATCCATTTCGCTCACCATGCCGTTTTTATAAAACTGTTCAGCCTGCTTCAGGTGCTTTACCGCCTGCTGCATGGCGGCGCTGAAGATCCCGACCGCCTCCCTGAAATACAGGCAGTTGTAAAAGGTATTGGTGACATCAAGGGCCACCTGCCTTTCCAGCTGTGTGTGTTTTTCATTCATCATGCGCTTATATGACTGGGCGATTTTAAGGGCGATGGAAACTTTGCCCTGGGCATAGAGCACCTGGGTGAAAATCAGGCTGATATTGGCATTATAGTCCTTGACGATATCGTCAAAATCCAGCATGTTGCCGAAGTCACCGGCAAAAGCGGCTAGTTGGGGATGAAAATCCGGGCTGTTTGGGTCGAGAAATGGCGCCGCGTTTGGAAACGGGGCCGCTTCTGCGCCCATGGCGTCCGTGATGGGATTGTACTGGTCGATGACCTTTTCATATTTGGCTTCCAGATCCACAGAAGGCATGGCTGTGCCGTATGCTTCTTTTACCTTGGACTTTGCTTCTTCCAGCTGCTGCCTGGACACCTTGATTTCAGGATTGTTTTTCAAGGCGGTTTTTACGCACTGTTCAAGTGTATATGTCTCGGCATCAAGCCTGGGAACGATGCAGATAAGCACCGCTGTGATGATTGGTAAAAGTTTTTCGTAACGCTTTGTCATGTATAGTGTTGCTACGGTTGGTTGAAAAATAGATCCAGGATGAACTCCGCCTTTTCTTCCTGAGAGCAGGTAATGATACCCAGCTTTCCGCTTTTATATACCGAACGGATCATTGAAAACATGATAATGGAAAGCATCATTGGGTCGTTTTTCCGCAATTCTCCTGTTCTCATGGCGTCTTCGAAGAGGTCCGCAAAGAACTGGAGGAAACTCAGGATCCCTGCCAGTCTCTCTTTTTCCACAGCGGTATTCCGGCCGGTTTGCAGATTCATTTCTATGTAGTCCCAGAGCTCGAATATGGTAGGATCACTTTCAAGTAAGTTGATTGATATTTCTATGACTTTCCGGATTTTTAATTTGAATGTCCTGACCTTTTCTAATTCCCGCGTATTTGACTGGAGGAAGTTATCAAGGGTCCTATGGATTAAACACCATAACAGATCATTTTTGCTACTGAAATAATTATACAGAGATCCTTTCCCATAATCGGCCTCCCGGGCGATTTCCTCCATGGAAATCTTGTCCACGC
>JBHPJW010000033.1:0-27389 GCA_042567505.1 Fibrobacterota bacterium | reverse complement strand
CCTGTCAGCAGATAGATGACAGCCAGGCGAATGATGGTTTTTTTCTCTATACCCTTCCTTCTTGCGCGAATGATGGCATATTGAGTTCCCAGAATAAATGCCAGTGCAAGAAACAAACCGTAGGTGGTTACACTAAAATTTCCCGTCTGCAGCAAATAAGGAAACATAATATTCAGGGTAATGAGGAGAAGTGGACGTAGAAAATGACTGACCTTACCTCAAGCGCTGACGGCCGTATCAGGGTACAACCAGAATGGTAACACTGTCGGCAAAACTCCCATACGCGGCGATTAGCAGTCCGGAACCCTGCGACACCCCTGTCACCTGTCCGGTGTTGTCTACGGTGAACACCAGGGTATCGGTGCTGGTCCAGGTGGTGGCTCGGCCCATTTCATAACGCACTTCCAGGTTGCCTGAAATGCCGGCGGTAAGCCAGGCGGATTCCGCCACACCGATGAATAAGGTGTCTATACGGTTGGAGACTTCTCCTGGCGGATGGATCCAGTAGTCGTCAAGGTAGGTCGATGCCGTGTCCCAGCTGATGGCATGCATGTGGCAGTTCCAGCAGGCTTCCCCGGGTCTGTGATTAGATCCTTTGGAGGTAGCCGCATGCGGTTCCTTTCCCGGGGCATGACATACATCACATACTCCGTCCACGCCGCCGGCGGAATCCGGAGGCGTACCGGTCGGATCAAACTGCAGAGAATCCAGAAACACAACAGCATAGGGGCCTCCCCCCAAACCTCCGTCAATGGTGTCCTTGATCATGGCCAGGTTTGCCGTCCCATGGGGATCATGGCAGGCCGAGCACTCATAGGAATAGGTCCCTGAATCCCCGTAATTGCCGGTCACTTCCGTGGCATGTCTGGAGGCCTGCGACACGGCCTTATATCCCAGGATACCCTCTACTGTCTGTCCCGGCAGATGGCAGTCCTGGCACAGCTCGCTGCCGCTGTTTGCCATCCTCAGCCTGGCATCGCCACTGACGGCATCCAGATGCCCCGGGGCTTCCGGGTCGTGACAGACCTGGCAGGCATACCCCGGTCCGTTGGCTCCATGCCGGGTTTGGCTGTAGGGGCCTGCATACCCGTGTCCGCTCCGACTGCTGAACATCAAGGTATTGGAAGCGGCCCTGCCGTTGATAATGGAGGAATTGTCGTGGCAGCCCCGGCAGAAACCCGGGTCATGTTTCCAGGATCCCGCCACAGAGTCCTTCCAATAGGTTTTAGCCTGGTCCGCGCCGTTCCCGTGACAGGAATCACAGGTGCCTGTGGCGGTCAGGTTCTGGCTGTCCACAAAGGTCACAATGTAGTCCACCGGGCTGTGCTTCCCAAGATTGTCGGGATGGCAGTCCGTACACGCGTCCAGAGAAAGTTCCGTGTTGTTCAGGTGAAGAGCATGGGCCGTGTCCAGTGTATTTTCAACTGTGTGGCAGATGATACAATGCCCCGTATCATTTTTCCACAGTTCCACCGGCTGATTCCACAGGGTCTTGGCGAGGGCTGGGTTGTTTGCATGGCAGGAATCACATACGGTTGTGGTAGCGTAACCCTGAGTGTCTCTGAACAGGGTAACACTGTCGATGGGGCTATGCTCAACTTCATTATCAGGATGGCACAGGCCGCACTCTCCCAATTCCCTTACATCAGACAACAAATGGGGACCATGAGCCCCGGTGCTTAAGGTATGGTCCGTAGCATGGCAATCAGTGCAGACCGCTTTGGCGGCATCGGCCTGGATGCGGGCCGGCTTCTGTTCCAGCAGACACGCGGAGAGCACAAGGCCAAAGAAACTCAGGCATAGAATGGTTTTCATGGCAATACTTTATTTTTCACCTCACCCAAAGGCTTTAAAGGGCTGCCAGGAATTGGTTGTTCTGTCCCGGTATCGGGTACGATAGTTGTTGCAGTATCCATCTCTGCCAAAGCAGTAATAGTATTGGGTTTATCCGTAAAAAACGTCGAATTAACAGAGATATATATAAAATAAGCCCTATTGACTGTCAAAGGCCCAAGGATAGGTACCGTAAAATGCTTTTATGACCACTATTTGGGAATCAACTGCCGTTCTTAGCTCATGATATCTTTTTTTATTAAGAAAAACTCCGGATTCTATGCTATATTAAGGACATTGTCAATGTTTGAGATAAGGTATTGTCCACAGGACAGTTATCAGGTTTTTAACCTCATGGCGATGGTGGGCAATAATTGACAAACACAGATTAGACGGCAAAACAGTCAAAACCGTTACAATCATTTCCGGGGGGAAAGTTTGGTCATAAGTTTCTGTTCAACATATACTATTCGGAAACTCCGGGACTTAACATATCCTCTCACCATAACAGTTCTTGAACACCCAGGACATACAAGAAAAAAATCAATTCTTTTTTAGGAGGGAGAATTTTTATGAGAACACAAAAAATACAGCCGGGCATAGTCTTTTCCCTGGTCTTTTTGATAATCAGCGCATCTTTTGGGCAGTTCGACGGGGAAATGGTTACCATTCCTGCGGGAAATTTTTTAAAGGGCAATGACGGCGGCTCGGGTTATGGCAACCTTTCGGTGGAAGGCCCGGTGGAGGAAGTCTTTGTTGAAGAATACCGGATTAGCAAATACGAGGTCACCCGCGCCCAATACCAGGCGTTTATCGATGACGGAGGCTATACCACGGAAGAATACTGGACCTCGGCCGGATGGAACTGGGCATCGCCTAACCGGCGCCCTTTATATTGGGACGCCGAGCAAACCTGGAACGGTCATGGCATGTATTCCGAGACGTTTACTCAAACTCCCGATCACCCCGTTATCGGCTGTAATTTATACGAACAGCAGGCTTTTTGCAAATGGGCCGGAGGCATGGTGCCCACGCACGAGCAGTGGGAAAAGGCGGCTACCTGGGACGAAGCCGCCCAGGAGGCCAGATATTGGCCCTGGGGCAATACCTGGGATGAGGAAAAGTGCAATAACATGTGGGACCATAGTGAGGCCGGCGGCGGTTATTATGTATACCAATCCGCTGTGGTGGGCACTTATCCGGATAACGTCAGTGCCTATGGGGTTTATGACATGGTGGGCAATGCCTGGGAAATGGTTCAGGACGGTTATCTCCGGGGCGGAAGTCTGGATGATGAAGTCGATCCCTCGGTACGCAGCCACTTCTGGGATGAGGGTCTCTGGCATGTGGACCCTGATTTCCAAGGCTGGACCGGCAGCGATTGCGACGCCTTTGGGATCCGCGTAGTCATGGCGCCCCTCGTCACCGGACTAAGGGAGAATTTCGGAACTGAGGGACACCTGGGGCTATCCATTCATCCCGGCCTGAACGCGGGAGAGAAAGTGCTCTCATTTATCCTGCCAAAGGCTTCCCAAGCGGGCATTAACATATACAACAACCAGGGCCGTTCCGTGACACGCATCGACCCGGCAGCCTACCCCGCCGGCCCCAACTCGGTCACCTGGAACAGTTCCCGGCAGGCCAATGGTTTCTATTTCGCGGTGCTTGAGGCGGATGGGAAGACCTACAGGAATAAAATTCTGCTGCATAAGTAGAGACGATTTTCAACTTCTATAATATCATCCTAGTAGCGGCGTGCCGTCGGCACGCCGTAACAAATTCCCTCCGCGTCTCCGCGCCTCTGCGCGGTTTTTTATTCCTTTTTAGAACGCATGGATTCTGTGCAAACTAAAATTCCCAGTTAACACCGGCAAAGGGAAGTATCCCGAAAAACGGCTCCGGTTCAATCAGTGCCCGGAAGTCCGTGGCGCTTTCTGAAACCACTTCATGGTCATAGGCGTACACATTTTCGCGGTTGTACAGATTGATTACATGCAGGAAGGCTGAGATTATTCCCTTGCGTGTATGGAAATGCCGGTTGATCCGGACATCCAGCCTGTGATAGGCGGGATAACGGCCGGCGTTGAATTCCCCATAATCATGGTAATACGCGAAGGTATTGTCTGGCCTTTGAATGCGTTCCACCGTGTATTCCGTATAAGGCCAGCCGCTGCGGTACTGCCAGGCCAGATTGAAATACCATTTCTTGCTGAGCTTATAGTTGGCGTCTATTGACAGGGAATGCCTTTGATCCCAGGCCCTGGGTTTCCATCCTGTGGTCTTTACAAGCCTTCCGTCATACTTTACGTCCCTGACATTTTCCTCTGCCTCGGAGAGGACATAACTGACCCACCAGGTCAGTTTCTTTGCGGCTTTGTGCTTCAGGAGGAATTCTATGCCGCGCGCTTCGGCGTTATCCACTTCAACCTTTATCCGATCGTCTCTTGCTTCCGGATAAAATTCATCGATGTTGGCAAAGGTATGCCAGTAGTCCGGCACATCGGTAATTCTTTTATAATACGTCTCGGTCCGGAGATGCAATCCGATTTTTTTAAAGTGGCGCTCTAAACCGGCGACAAAATGCTCTGAGCGGACAGCGGAATGATAGGAAAGCTCCCCGAACTGGATCTTGAGGTCATCAATCTCCTGGCTCTGAGAATAATGGCCCCAGCCTGCCCTGAGAGAGGTGCTCGGGGTGAGGAAATAAAGAGCGCTGACACGGGGACTCCAGAGTTCATCACCGGTATGGCTGATGTAATCATAGCGCAGTCCCGGTTCAATGGTAAAAGTTTTGAATACCCGGATTCGCGGGGAAAGGTATGCGCCGCCCTGAAACCCTTCTTCATAATGGTCAATGTCGGCCGACTCAATCCGTTCGATAAGAGTATTATCCTGCAGAATGAATTCCATGGTTATGTCGCTATTGTAGGTAAAATAGGTCTGGTTGTATTTCATTTCACCGCCCCATTTCAGCAGCAAATTCCGGGTAATGTCCCAGTTCCAGTCCTGTTTTACTCCAACAAGAGTACGGTCTCTGTCGTCATTTAATTCAGCTATAGTCAGGTGGAAGTTGGGATCATCGTCAAACCGGTCCCAGTAGCGGTTCTGGGTCAGATATGCTCCGTATAAAAGAGAGCGGGCATAAACATCAGGGCTGAAATCAGAATGGAGGGCGGTCCAGGCGTAACTGTTTTTATAATCGGTTTTGGAATAATCAATGTTGGGTACGGTTTTTCCCGGTTCGTTTTCTTTTTCATCCAGCAAATAGTCATCGCTGGCGAAAAAAACATAACCGGCCAGCCGCTGGTTATCATTCAGCTGGTGTTCAACTTTCGCCAGGGCGTCATAATAGGTGGGGCGCAGCTTGAACTCGTCCTCCATCAGCCGGTTGAGCAGGTCAAGGTATCCCCTCCTTCCCGATACCAGCCAGGAAGTCCTTTCCCGGTTGAATGTGCCCAGGGACAGGCCTCGGACGTTTATAAGACTTAAGCCCAAGGAATGTTCCCTCTTCTTTCCTTTGGCAGCCCTGGTCTTCAGGCTCAATACTCCGCTGGCCCGGTCGCCGTACTCGGCGGAATACCCGCCGGTAAGCAGATCAAGCCTGTCCACCGTCTCAATATCCACAGTGCTGAAGATGCCCCCGCCGAAATCCTTCTGATGGTAGGGCTTATATATCTGCATGCCGTCTATAAGAAAGAGGACCTCATCGGCCTCCCCTCCCCTGATGTTGAACTTGGCGGTGAAGTCATTCCCCGAAATCCCCGGGACCCGCTGGATGGCCCTGGTTACATCCTCAGCCCAGCCCATGTTCTTTATATCTTCACCGGACAGGGTCTGACGGGAACCGGTATTCTTTCCCATCAGGGAATAACTGCCGGGTGTCACCACCAGCTCTTCCAGTTCCAGGTATTCCCCGTCAATGCCGGTTGTGTCCGGACTGATTTGCCCTGTGGTGTCCCTGGCAAAAAGGTTCAAAGCCAGAAACAGGCCAAGCGCAAAGGCAGTTTTGGATTGAGACACGAATATGCCCAGCAGTACGCGGGTAGAAGAAAATGCTATCAGGCTTACCGGGATAACAATACCTTAAAACCGGTTTCACTCGACTTGCCGGAACCAAGACGTCCCAGATACAGGCCGTTCGGCAGGAGGTTACCGCTTTTATCCTTTCCGTCCCAGGCGGCCTTGCCGTAGACAATGTCGATCACGCTGACAAGATCTCCGAGAGGATTAAACAAATAAAGCTTATTGGCGTCTGATTGGACAGAGGTAAATATCACACCTTCAGCAGGCATGATAAGTTCAAGAGTATGCTCACCCGCCTTAACAATATTCGTGGGCGTTCCGGTTATTTCAAAGAATCCATCACTTTCATCATGTATGTTTCCGCTGTCGGCGGTTATGCTTATCCTGGCCCCCTCCATGTAATCGGGTGTCAGCCACTCATACAATCCGTCATTTTCCGTCTGATAGGAGATCACCATCACGTCGTCAAATTCTCCGCCATAGTTATAAAAAACTTTTATGGACACGTTGCTGATGTCGCCGGTGGTGTTCCAGGTGATGGAGTAGATACTGTCAACTTTCAGTTGCTCGCCGCCGTTGGGGAAGGTCATGGTCAAAGCGTTAAACGCCTCTCCATCGCAGAAATGTCCGTCATCCAGGCGCTGCGTTTCCCTCCAATTGTCCTCGAGGGAATTCTCATCAATCCATGCCTCCGCTTCAGCCGACGGCTCACATATCATGTTGCCTTCTATGGTAAAATTCATGATTCGCGAGCCGGATACCCCGTCAGGCAGGTCAGTCAGATTGTTATGGGCCAGATACATGGTTCGGGAACTTCTTACCATGAAAGCCTCCACCGGCATTTGCTCTAATTGATTATGACTGATATATATGGCTAATAGACTGCTTATCTGGCCCAGTTCAGCGGGTACGGTAGTCAGGTTATTGTAATCCAGCCGCAATCCATAAAGAGAGCTCATGTCGCCAATCTGGGCCGGCAGGCTGGCAAGCAGGTTATGCTCCACTGTTAAGCTCCAAACATTTGTCAGTTGTCCGATTTCAACGGGCAGTTCAGTCAGGCTGTTGCGGCTCAAGTCCAGCACCTCCAGGGAACTCAGGCTCCCTATCTCCGGCGTCAGGCTTTCCAGGCTGTTGTTCACCGCAGAGAATATTCTCAAGCCGCTAATTTGCCCAATCTCCGAAGGCAGGGCCGTGAGCAGGTTATTGTCCAGCACCAATTCTTCTATTCCCGTTAACTGGCCGATTTCCGAAGGAAGTTCGGCAATAGCGTTGGTTTGAACATCCAGGAACGTCAGGCCAGTCAATTCGCCTATTTCCGCGGGCAGGGACTGCAGCTCAGGATTGTTGTTTATGCATAATACAACCAGTTCACTCAGGCTTCCGATGTCAGAGGGAATAACCGAGAACTCATCCTCAAGGATATTGATTTCATCCTGATCGGCCAATGCCGTCATTTGACTTACAGCTCTGGACGATAAGCCGCCACCCAGCGCCAGTCCGGCAACCCTGCCGTTTCCATCCCTGATGATATTATGGGAGGTATCGGAAAAATACGGTTCGTCAGGGATGTCATTGCTGTCTAAAATGGCCCTTATAACCATGGCATCGCAATCCCAGTCGCTGCAAGGGGATTGTCCCAGAGAGAGCGAAAGGAAAAAAACCATGCACAGAATTAAAGTTTTCATTATTACCTTCTTTTTTATTCAGCCTGTTATCAACCTGCAAAAAAAACATTAATTCTGGAACGCCCCCCAAACAGAATTAACCTATTTTCCGTTCGGTTCTCCCAATTTACTAAATGGCCTGTTGCGGGTCAAAACACAGGCGTAAGGAGCTGTCGCGTTCTTACAGGTGATCCGGTATAACTTTTTCTTTTTTTAAATAATTAGGCCGGTTTGCCGGGATACTACCCTGGAATTGGTTTATGAAAAACGCGTATATTGTTAATATTATGGTTCTGCCTGTAAAATTGTGCTTGATAATCAAGTAAACGGCCATAACACTATGATTTTCGACTCATATGCCAGCTTTTATCCTATGAGAGGTAGGAGTTAATGATAATCAAAGTTGTCTCAAGCGTGGCCGCCGCAGCCCTTTTCTTAAGTTTAACAAGCTGCACGGACAAGCCCACGACCCCTGAGGATGAAACGAGGTACTATGTCGGCAGCCGGACCTGCATGGACTGCAAGCAGCATGAGGAAAAGGCCGCCCTGTTCCAGAAAACCGGCCACGCCCATGCCCTGAAAAAAATCGAGGCGGGAGCGCCTCCTGTTTATCCGTTTACTTATGAAGAAGCCTCCACTGCCAATAGGGAACCCAGCCAGAAACATACCGCAGGAGCATATTACAATCTCGCAGCGCCCCCCCTATGCGCTTCCGTGGACCAGTGTTTCTTATGTTATCGGGGGATACAAGTGGTTCGGCCTGTTCCTGAACAACAATGGGTATCTCCTGAACGGGCCGCAGTCCAGCTACCTGCTCTTTAATGATTATTCCAATGAGACGGGCCTTTACGGCCCCCATCCGGTGGATGACGCGGACACGGCAATGACGCCGTCGGTATTCACCTGTGCCGTGTGCCATACCACGGGCTACAACCGCGACGGT
The DNA here is from genome assembly GCA_042567505.1 of Fibrobacterota bacterium. GTDB lineage: Bacteria > Fibrobacterota > Fibrobacteria > UBA11236 > JADFYW01 > JBHPJW01. The sequence continues at coordinate 18,926 of JBHPJW010000033.1, read as the reverse complement.
CATCAGGACAGCCTGCCCGGCATCATAGGCACCTGGTATGAAGAAGGCGTGCAGTGCGAGGCCTGTCACGGCCCCGGAAGCGTGCATGCGAAGACCCGCAAAAAGGAAGACATAAACATAGACTATTTTGTGTGCAAGAACTGCCACAGTTATAAGGATCATGACGTCATTGAGGTGGACGCTTACGGCATGATACAGCCTAACCAGCAGTGGGAAGAGATACAGGCCGGGCCCCACTCCACAGGTAATCCCCAGTTCGCGGAAAAAGGCTGCGTCACCTGCCATTCCAATCCGCACACGCCCTATGCCTATAATGAAGCGTCTTCTCCGGTAGACAAGTCCGAAATTTGCCTTAAATCATGTCACACCAGGGACCGGTGGAAGGGAAAAACCGGCATGCCTGACGCCATGGACCAATGCGCTGTCTGCCACATGCCTTACATAGTGTCTGGCGGTCTGCCCGCCAACCTTTTTCTCGACAGCAGCAGGAACGGTTACTATCCCCACAGTTCGGTCCGATCCCACCTGGTGCCCATCCTCTCCGACCCTTTCCTTACCGCCGCGGACACCATGTATGATTCGTCCTTCACGGAAGTCGTTCTCAAAACAAATGCTGACGGCCGCGCATATATGACCCTGGACAGAGCCTGCATCGGCTGCCATGACAGTTATCATGCCGTGTTTGAGGGCAGCCCGAATCCCCAGTTGGCCCTGGACTCACTGGGAAAAATAGACATGAGGACATTTCCCCTGGACCCGTATCTGGTTCCGCCGCAGTGATTGTGTGGAGTTTTTTAAAAGCGATAATTTGTCATTAGGTCATTGTGCGCCTTCGGCGCGTCATTAGGTATTAGTAACATCCCAATTAAGACTAATGACCAATGACGCGCCCAAAACTCCATTTTTGGAGAAGGGGGCGCATAATGACTAATAACATCATACATCAGTCCTCACAATTCCTTCATCTGCTCAGTATAAAACATCTTCACAGGCGCCCCGCCCATTTACTATTAACTAAATGCATAAAACACCTGGATCCTTCATCTGCTCTAATTCTGCTAACCTTTGTTACTCCCAGAAATCCGAGCCGATTTCAATCATATTGCCTTCCGGATCAGCTATCATGGAAGACCGCATTTTCCATGGTTCGTCTCTGGGCTGGTAAATGGGCTGAGCACCGGCATCTACCATTCGTTTAAAGGTTGCATCTACAGCTTCCGGCTTTCCAACATTTATTGCCAATTCAAAAGTTCCGTTAATGCCTTCCGGGAAGGAAGGTTTTTGTCCAAGTAATCCCGGTAATTTTTTGCGTTCAAACATGGAGAACCTGATACCGTTGTGATTAAACTCCGCGTAAGAATCATTCCCGTCCCATGTCGTGTCAATGCCTATGGTGTTTTTATAGAAGCGGACCATTTTATACAAATCATTAACAAAGATCCCAATCATATCAAATTTCATTTTCATAATCTGTTTTTCCTTAGGCAAAGTGACGGCTTCAGCCTGGTCCGAAAAAGCAATAATAATCTTTCCCATCAATGATTCTCTGCAGATACAGGGCCGCTTCCCGGAGGTGGTAATCTCCCCACATGCAGGACTCTCCGCTGGTGATCCCGGAGCCGGAAGGGACATGGTCCCACCCGTTAGGGCGATGATATACGGAATGTAACAGCAATCCCTGATGCCCATTCTGCGTACTCAGGTAAGGATCTTGCAGCAGATTGCCAAGCAGGGTCAGACCGGACAGCCAGTATTTTTCACCATTTTCAATATTCTTTTTCTTAAAATACCGGCCCAGGCGCAACAGGCCCTGCGCCGCGATGGCCGCCGCAGAGCTGTCTACGGGTTCATGGGGATTGAATGGGTCCGCCGGGCTGTTGAGGTAATCACCCAGCCTGGATAAACCGGGAGCGCCGGTGTCCCAGTAGGGTATGCCGTCAGAGGGAGTGTTCTCCAGGTAAAAATCGCAACTTGCCACGGCCGCCTTGAGGCACAGTTCTGAGATGGAATTCCCACCTTTGCAGTTCTCCAGTTCAGAAGAAGACAATGAATCCAGGAATTCCAGTTCTTCAGCGTATCCCAGCATTATCCATGCCAGCGCCCGTGTCCAGGTGGAAAAGGGAGAATACCCCTGTTGTGAACTCGGACAGCGAAAGCTGCCGTCATTGGTGTTGAAAATCGCCTCATGGGCCACTCTTCCCCTGATGTCGTAAACATCTCTGCCCTCTCCGTAATAAACGATATACTCAGCGGTAGTTTGAGCGTGTTGGATGAGCCTCTGCAGCAGAGAAACACGAGTGTCTTTTTCCTCCAAAAGGACATGGCCCAGTTTATGTGACAGCGCCAGCGCCCGAAGAGAACGGATAGTGTCGGCAAAAAGTGAATGGGGCCCGTTGAATGAATAGATGAACCCTCCGGCGGGAATAACGGTCCAGCGCCGGGCCTGTACGGCGCCGCTGCATTTGAGAGCGAGTTCATAAAACGCCTTTTCGTATTTATCTTCCGGGATCCGTCCTTCTCTCATGAGCCGTAACAGGTTGCCGTAGGTGCTGACGTTATTAAAACCATGGTCATGCACTCCCATATGCGTCACATGGCTCCCCATCACCTTTAGGGTCCTTTCCCGCCCTCTATCCAGGAACTTCTGTTCTCCGGCAGCGTCAAACTGCAGAATGGCCGATCCGAATTGAAATCCCTGCGTCCACTCCGTCCATCCCTTGCTGACATACTTTCCCTGCGAGGTAAATACCGGTGCCCCGGCCCCGGGGTCCCAGGACTCGTCAAGGTCCAGTATTTTCCCGGCCGAAAGGTCCCAGAAGGTCTTCAGCTTGGGAATCAGCTCTTCCGCTTGCATTTCTTGGTTTATTATCATATGCTAAATATAGCCTTTCCCCCGAAAGGCCGACATTTTGTGTCCAATTAACAACTGTAATATTGCCCATGCCCGGAATTTTATCCACTGATACCGATACCGGCAATTCTTACCAAGAAATCCGTCTTTTCAGGGATTCTCGACTATCAGCAAATAATACTGAACCCGGGGCGATTATCAGACAACTAAAATAATGAGGGTAATGGGGGAAATCTTCTAAAATGAGTGTTTTCCGGAACATGAAAGAAATGGTTCTGCTCTTTTCTATTGCAGGACTTTTTTGCGCTGAGGTATCCGGCACCAACAGGACCTTGGATGAGGACGGAGGGGCGGATTACACTTCTTTAGATGCCGCCCTCAGTGACATCAGCAACGGAAATTTCAATGCCGACACGCTGCTCTTCACCGGTTCCGATATAGACACCTATACCTGGAGCCAGTATGTAAATCAAACGACCACCGTATCTTTTGTGGGACAAAGTGCCAACCCAGACAATTTCCCGGTCATTAACCACACTGCCCAGGACGGTTATCAGTTTTTCGGCCAGAGTAATATTTATTTCGCCCGGCTGGTGCTCACTGGCAGCGCGCAGTTTAAGTCCAGTAATGCCAGCGGTAAGGTCCATTCCTTTAAAAAATGTGTTTTTCGTGATTTTACCGGGACCAACGGTGTGTTTTTACAAGTGGAACAGGGGGTGGCCTCTGTTATCGAGTTTGAAAACTGTCTTTTTGAAAATAACCAGTCCATTTTTCAACTAAATGTTTGGGGCGGGAGCCCGACCTTCAATATCATCAATTGCACCTTTGATAATAACACCAGAATATTTGACATAAACCAGTCCAATTCTGATGCCAATTTTAATTTCATCAACAACATATACAGCGGCAGTCCTGTTGATCCCCTGCCCACTTCGGCTTTGGAGGCAAGGGCCTCCTATACGCTCACCAGCGAAGCCTGTGATAATTACGGAACAGGCTGTATTTCCAGCGCGGATCCCGGGTATGGCCAGCAAACACGGGAAAATCCCTCTGACTGGCAGATTTCCGCCGGCTCTGCCGCCAGGGGGATCGGCACCTCCTCAGGCTCTCCAGCGGATGACATCGCGGGCAGTTCCCGCGGCCTGCCTCCCTCGGCCGGGGCCTGGATAATCTTTGACGGGGAGAAGCTGCCCCTGCTGGCCCTGCCATCGGATGATTCTTATGATAATTCCTCCCTGGACATCGACTTTACCCTGCCCGTGGCGGCAGACGCAGGCAGTGTTAACCTTATCTTTGAGCGCACAAGCGGCAGCGCGGACGGATCTTCGCCTCATGAAATTACCTTAGTCCCCGCTCTCGAGGGAGCCGGACAGCAAACCGCCGTGTTGGACGGCAACGACCTGTCCGCCAGTTCCAGCGCGGCTTCCGTCAGTTCCGATCCCGCTGACGCGCTGGTGAGCGGCGCCGTGTACCGGGTAAGCTTGCAGTACAATTCCAATGCCGTCACCTACACGGACAGCAACAGCAATTTCACCTACGACGCCATGGCCCCTGTGGTCTCTTCACTTTCACCTGCCGATGAACGGGATGGTTTTGAAGTCGACGGGAACCTGGCCATTACGTTCAATGAAGCGGTCTACGCCGGGACCGGAGCCGTCGCCATCAGGAGGACCTCCAATGATAACCTGGTAGAGACAATCGACGTCATTTCCGGCCAGGTCACCGGGGCTGGAACAGCGGTCATAACCATAAATCCGGACGGAAACCTGACCGGTGGCACGGAATATTATATCCAGATCGATGCAGATGCCTTTGAGGACGTGGCCGGGAACGATTATGCCGGAATCAGCACTGCCACGGACTGGAACTTTACCACCATTGACAGCGCGCCGCCTGTGATTGCGGTGAACCCGCTCATCACCAGCCTGAGCAGTCCGGAGATCACCGGCACGATCAGCGATCTCACCGCTCTGGTCAATGTAACCATCGGGCAGGAAACTTTCACCGCCGGCATCAGCCAGGACGGAAGCTGGAGCGTTGCCCAGGGCACCTTCACTCCACTGGGAGAGGGCACCTATGACATCCAGGTAACGGCCACCAACACGGCAGGATTTGCCACGGATAACACGACAGATGAGCTTGTGATAATAACGGCTGTGCCCGAGGTTACGGTAAACGATCTGGTAACCAATACAGTCAGCCCGGCCCTGGCAGGGACGGTCAATGATCCCAATGCTGCAGTAGCGGTAAGTATAGGCATCCAATCGGTCCAGGCTGTAAACAACGGCGACGGGAGCTGGGCTTTGCCGGCCGGCAGTCTCGCGCCCCTGGCCGAGGATTCCCTGAGTGTGCTGGTGTCGGCCACCAACCAGGTCAGCCTGACAGGTTATGATACAGGCACGGTGATTGTCGACATAACCGCTCCGCAAGCAGTGGTCTTATCTCCCGGTACCAGTTCTAAAATAAATTTCAACCCGGTGTTGAGCATCACCTTCAGCGAGGCCGTATTCCCCGGCTTCGGCAACCTCATGCTATACCAGGCGGGAGGATCAGGCGTGCTGGAAACCATTGCGGTCGAGACCTCCACCCAGGTAAGCGGCTGGGGCACCACACGCATACAAATGGCCCTGCTAACCACACTGGAAGCCAGTACCACCTATTACATGAACGTGGGCGGAGGCTGTTTCAGCGACCTGGCCGGTAATTTTTATTCAGGCATTACCGACAGTACTACCTGGACATTTACCACCCTGACCCCGGGGGACCCTGTTATCGAATCCATTAGCATCCTTTCTCCCGCTGTGCTGTACAAAATGGATGACACCGTCCGGTTCGCCATTCATTTTTCCGATTCAGTGACCCTGACCGGCGGAGACCTGGTGCTCACCCTGGAAACCGGCCTGACGGACCGGACAGTGCGGATAGTGCAGTTTGGCGCTTACACCGATTCAGCGAGCGCTTCCTATGTAGTTCAGTACGGTGATTCGGCTGAGTCGCTTCAGGTAGTGTCGCTTACCCTCACCCCTGGTGCTGTGATGAGGAACGCCGGAGGCAGGGACCTGGTTCTGGATGCCGGCCCTGATAATAATCTCCCGCCGGGAGTGAGAATTGACGGTGTTGTTCCGCTCATCGACGGGGTCCTGCCCGCCTCTAATGCGGTGGTCCAGGTACCCCTTGTTTCCTACGTACTGTCCGAGACCATGCTTTCCGGCTCGGTGTCCTGGGAGGATGGATACCTGAACGGAGCCCCCCTTGGACCGCTGGCGCGGGAAGACTCGATACTGAGCACCGCAGACCTGGCCGTGGGGTCCCATGAAATAATGCTGCCCTATGACAACTTACTGCCCGGCGCCATATACACTCTTATAGTCAGCGTGCGCGATTCAGCGGGAAACGAGAAGGCGATCATCCACACCGTTAAACTGTCTACCCTGCTGAACATGGTCCGCATTATACCGGGAGACACGAACGTGGCCCTGGGGGCCTCTGTGCAGTTCCGGGCCGTGGGCAGGAGTTCGGCAGACGCGGAGGCGAGCGAAGTGCCGCTGGACTCGGGTTTGACCTGGTCTGCCCAGGGCCCGGGAGTTATAAACGATCAGGGCGCATTCGTGGTCTCCGGACTGGGTGAATGCCTGGTGACGGTTACCTACGGTACCGCAAGCGATACAGCCGGCGTCACCGTGGACAGCGGGGCCATTTCCGTGCCTGCAGGAGGTGACACCTCGATCTGGATAGGCACGGACGTGGAGCTGGTTTTCCCATCCCTGCCCGGCCTGACATCCTCCACCGTAAACGTGGAATTTGTGGAAGCCGCATCTCGTCCCGCAGACCTGACCCTATCAGGCCCGGCCCTGGGCTTTGAAGAGCTAATAGAGGGAGTACCATGGACCATCGCAGGAGGCAGCATGGTATCCCTGCGATTGAAAATAGACTCCTCTCTGGCAACCGGAGCGGACAAGAACAAAGTACAAGTTTACCAGCCGGGACTAAATGGAGGCCCCTGGATAAGGATTCCATCAAGCAGACAGGGAGATTGGCTGGTTATCACCACTGACACCCTGGGCACTTACCTGGCGGCCCTGGATAATCAGGCGCCGAGCCTTTCATGGGTTTCCCCCATGGTCCTGGAGGCCGAAGCAGGGCAAGCCTTAAATATTCATTACCAGGCAGATGATAACATAGCCAATCCGGAGGTTAAACTGATTGTGCACGTGGGAGGAGATGCCGGCAATGCCCTGGAACAGGTTCTGACATATCAGAAGGCCTCTTCTTCCAACGCGGTCATTCCGGGAACACTGGTTACGGACAGAGGCTTGTGGTATACAGTGGAGATCTCCGACGGCCCCAACACGGTCTCACTGGACAGGGTTGATATATCGGTCAGGTTGACCGATAGTTTGTCCATGCCTGACCTCATCACCCAGGGAGCCTACCGCCTGTTCTCCATACCTTCCGATCCGGGGGACAAGAGTGTGGAAGCCCTGTTCAGCGACGACTGGGGAGGACAGGACCCGGAAGTGTGGCGTTTATATGGATATGAATCGGAATTCATTGAGATGGGCAGCCAGGATGAAGCGCTTCCCGGCCGGGCCTATTGGCTGAGGACCAGGGGATTTGACGCCGCAGTCACCCTGGATCCGGGAAGCGCGTACACATTACCGGTTTCCCGGGATTTTGTTATGCCGTTGCGCCCCGGATGGAACTGCATATCCAACCCGTTTCTGTTTAACGTGAGAAGGGAAAATATTACCCTGGATAATAATGGTGAAGTACAGAATATATATGGGTATGAAAACGGGGAGTGGATAAATGGCGCCTTTATTGCCAATATTGAACCCTGGAAAGGATACATCCTGTGGAACGGGCAGCCAGGCTCCCAGCTTTCAGACAGCCTGAGGATCCCCGCGCTGGAATTTGTGCCGACCCTGGGCAAGCGCGGCTCCGCTGACGGCCAGGGCGTATGGATTGGGCTGCGCGCCATAAGCGGGAGCAGCCGCGACGGTTTGGCGGTGATGGGCTTTGATTATCCCGGTTCACAGGACGGCAGAGACACCCGCGACCTTCCCAAACCGGATTTGTTTTCCGGGGCATTGAATTTGGGCCTTGAAGTTGCCTGGGATGAGCATCAGGCATACCTGACCGATTACCGGGGAGAGCTGGGAGATGGCAAGAGCTGGCGCTTTACTGTGAGCAACGGCTCACAGGACCGGGCCAGGCTGGAATTTATGAGCCTGGATAAATTGCCCAATGGCATCAATGCCGTGCTGCTGGATGAAGCGCGCGGGAAAGAGTGGGCAATATCGGCTGAAGAAACTAACGTTGAGTACCTGCGCAAGAGCGCCTCAGAAGAAAAGTTCACCCTGCTTATTGGCACACCCGGGTACCTCGAAAAAGAGACTGCTGTATTCAAAGACAGGACTCGGGTCTTTTCACTGGAACAGAACTTCCCCAATCCATTTCAAGGCGCCACTACCATAAGATACTCCGTCCCCCGCGGCCCGGACGGCCTTATGCCTGTACGCCTGGATATCTATGATCTCCAGGGCCGGTTGGTAAAGGAGGTAGTGAACAGCAATCAGATATCCGGGATGTATACCAGCATATGGAACGGACTGGATAACCGCGGAAAGAAAGTCCCGGCGGGGACCTATATCTATCGGTTAAAGGCGGGAGACAGGCAGGTTTTCCGCAGAAAAATGCTGTTTATCAGGTAAGCGCAACTCCTTTGGATACCTGTTGGTTAAACAGCAACTTTTTTGAATTTTAAAACAGGGACCGCCCCTAAAGCTTCGCCTATTTTTCTAAGAACGGCCATGCTTACGTTCTTATAGGATCCTGACTCCAACCTGGCAATTGCGGGTTGTGACGTTTTGGCTTTCTCAGCAAGTTGTTTTTGCGTAAGACCGGACTTAAGTCTTAACTTTATGATCTCTTTTGCAAAGGTGAATTCTTCTTCAAGGTTTTCATATTCTATCCGGAATCTTTTATTCTTTAACTCATTTTTCAGAAGATCTTTATATTTGACAGGTTTTTTCATTTTTTTTCTCCTTCTTTGAATTCGTTCATCAATTTGACCGCCTTGTCAATTTCTCGTTTATCAGTTTTTTGCTTTTTCTTAATAAAACCTGAGGTCACAATGTATATGTTTCCTTTGAAGTGGAAATAAAACAGCCGGCAAATAGTATTTCCAAGTTTTACCCTCAGCTCCTTCAACTCCCGATACCCAGTCATGCTCTTAGAGTATGGCTCTGTCAAATTCGGGCCGAAAGTTTTTAACAATTCAATTGTCCTGAATACTTTTGCCCTCATATTTAATGACAACTTTCTTAGAAAACCAACAGCTTGATCTATTAGCATAACTTCATAATCCATATTTATAATATATCATATATGATATATTGTGTCAATACCAAATATGATATATTTTAAAGCCTCAAACATAGCGTTTAGAATAAATTGCCGCTTTCCTGCTTAATAATGAATTGTTCCAAGCGTTCTTACCTCAGATACAAATAGGCAGCATTACTGCAGAATCTGGTTGTTGATATCTTTTTGATAATCATCCACCATAGGACATTCAGGGTCCGGGGCGAAGAAGTCTTCTGATAAAAAGATCGCCGCGGCCCGGAAGGAAGGAAATTTCAAAATGAATTCATCTCTTATACGCGGATTGCCGGAACCACGGAATGGCGGAAACGGTACCGGGGCATTGGGTTATGCCGGGCGGCGCGTCTCTGGTGTCATTATGCGCTCGCTGCGGTTTTTTTCCTATTCGCCTCTGCGCTCCTGCACGATTAAAAAAAACAGCCTAGTGGCATTCCTTGCAGGACCCTGAAGTCCTCACGTGCTCTATGTGGTCGGTCAAGCGTCCCCAGGAGCGGCTGTGGCAGTCGTTGCAGTACCGGGCCCCGCCGTGGCAGGTGAAGCATTGCGTCTGGTCTTCAAATACATCAAACTGATGCAGATGCAGGAAGTTGCCCCCGTGGACCGTCAAGGGCTCAAGGCCCTGGTGGCAGCGGTCGCAGTGGTACCGCGTATGGCACTGGCCGCAGAATTCCTGGTCACGTCCCGCCACCTCCCCGTGTTCCTTGTTCCAGCCAATGCCATGGCTCAGCGCCAATTCGGGATCGCTGTGGCAATGATCGCATTTGTTGCTAACCCTCTTTTCCTGGTGACAGGGAAAGCAATCCAGCATGTCCGGGATGGCCTCCCTGGTAAAATGGGTCCTGTCATATATATCCTTGTGGCATTCCCGGCATTCAACCCCTTCTTTGGCATGGACCTTGTGGCTGTGAACCACTTCGCGCTGCGGTTTCACCGGGGACATTCCCTTGGCATTGGTATGGCATACATGGCAGGTTGCCTGGTCCTTGATGTCGTGGCACCCCGCCACATTACAGGACATGTCGTCGGCGAAATTATCATCCCGGGCCCGCCGGCTGTTTAATATGTTTTCGTGGCAGGTTTCGCACTTGCCCACGTTATACTTCTTCTCATGCGTCAGGTGGGTATAAATCAAGGTGTCCGGAGGATTGGACTCCGCGAAGAGCGGACCATTTGAGGGCACCCAGGCGCTTAAAAGGAGGAGCAGGGCGGTCAGTCTTCCCATACGAAATACCTCCCCTTTTCACTGGCAAAACTGACGGTAAGATTGCCTACTACCCGGATATCCTTTTCCACAAACAGGGACTGTCGGTTTTCCGCCCGCAGCAGGGCCGTAACGGTCTTAAACGGCTGATAGCGGCAATATCCGTAATAGGAGTAAAAATCACGGGACCCCTCATAATACAGATCCATGTTGGCATAATCCACCCCGGTGCCGGCCGTAAGCGTCCGGTGCACCGGCGCCTTGACCCGGGCTATGGCTACCGCCGCCCCGGACAAATCGCCGAAACGCTGGATGTAGGTGAGGTCGAAAAACCTGGAAACGAATCCCAACCGGGCATGAAACACCCTGAACTCATCAATGCCCAGCACACTGCCTTCCGCCTTCACATACATGTCCTTCTTTTTCAAAGGCCGCCAGTCCCATCCCAGATAGGTTTTATTGTAATCGAATACATCAAAATAATAGGCCTGCAGAGTGTCCCTGAACAGGGGGTCGAAATAATTATAACCGGTATACACAGAATGCTTCCTGCTCAGGCGGTACCGGACCCGGTTTCTGGTCTCAGTCAATTGCAGTTTTCCGTCCCAGCTCATCCTGGACCTGGACCGGAGGGATATATTCTTACCGGCCCGGTAAGTGATTCCGTATCCCACATCATTGGCGTTGAGCCTGCCGTCCAGAGAGGCCCTTTCATATCCTATGAAGAACTTGGACCGGTGGCCGAGATCCTGGTTATAGCTGATGTATCCGGACTTGCTCTCCAGTTTAGTATCCATGTTCCAGGATGTATCCACCCTGTTCCCAAAGTAACCTGAGAGGCCGGAATGCCTGGTCAATTTCAGGGACCCGCTCAGGCCGTCCAGCTTGTAATAATGAAAGCCGCTGTTGCTGTTCTGCCGCCCAATAACGATGTAGTCAAGCTTCCAGTAGTTTTTCCAGTGATAATTCAGCGTGGGAATGCGGGCGTGGACTTTATAGTCACTCGTGTCTTCCGACCACATATCTGCTCCTGCGTACAGGCCGTGCTCTGAGCGTCCGTTTCTCTTCCTAAGAAAACCGGTAAACGACTGGTACTGGTCCCGAACCAGCCGGTAGTTTTCCGCTGAGTCCAGGGGATTGAATCCAGACTGTTTCTCAAAAAATACCATCTGAGTAGCTGACCTTCCAAAGAAGGAAGTGTGCTTTTCATGCCGGTTTTTCTCAAGTATTTCAGATTTCGCGCCTGCCGGTGGAAGAGAAGTTGAGCCGGAATCAACGGCCTGTCCGGCCGGTTCACCAGGTTCTTCCGCGAACAAAGAAACAGTAACAAAACAGATTAAAAATAGGGTGTTTCTCATCGTTCTACAGAATTTCTCCCTGATGGATTACCGCGATTAAAAGCTAACCCGCTTTTCAGTAACTTCAATAGCTTTGCGGTCTTTTATAGAGGGACTGTGCTTGTACAGCACCTTTACCACTACTTCCCCTTCTTCAATCCCCACATCGTAGGCAAGCGTGATTTTTTTATCGGGCGGTATGGAGGTGTCCGGGACCTTTTTTCCGCTGCCTGCCTTCTGGCTGCCGTCGGCGGAGCCGCCTTTCTTGTATTCTTCCCTGTGCATGGTCATGGTTTTTCCATCATCATTTTTAATGGCGGTCATAATGAGAACTGTGCGCCCGGTTGTCCCGGCCGGAAGATTGTGCCCGGTGAGGTCGTTTGTCAGAGTGATATTGACCTTGCCGTTTTTAACTTCCACGCTCAAATTCCGGAATGCCTCCTGCAGGGATTTCAGATCATGACTGCCGTAGGTGACATGCTGAAAAACGTCTCTGGTTTTTCCGCCTTTTGCCGCCGGCCGCTGGGTAACTTTCATGTGGCAGTCGGCACAGGTGGAATACCCCTTGGTTCCCTTCCTGGCATGGCTGCTTGCAATCCATTCCTTGCCTGTGGAAATATGGCACATGTCGCACATCTTATTGGCTTCAAACACATCGGTATAGGCGGGATTGCATTCGCCTTTGGAATCCTTAAACGGTCCCAGGGCCGTTTTGTTTTTGCGGTGTCAAGTTATGCAGTTGACTCCGCTTTCCCGGTCTTTTTCCCTGAGTACCAAATCTTTCCCTATGCCAGATTCAAACAGGGGTTTGGGGGCATGACAGGGCAGGCAATCCTGTTTGGTCCTTTTTTGTGACTGAGCGGTAAACTGCTTGGACACCCAAGCCTTGGAATGCCGGGTTGTCTTCCATTCCTTAAAAATTTTCGGGTGGCACTCCTTACAGGACTCATTATTATTCCAATCCACCCCTCCGGCAAACGCAAAAAAAGGAGTAATCAACAAGCCACAACAAAAACCATATATCAGCTTACCCATATATCATTCCTTTCAGAGGTTCTCCTCAGACCGCAAATCCTGCTCAGAACCGGTTTAAATTTAAAAAATAGTCGGTTTTTCAAAAAAAAGGGATTTTTTTTACATTGAAGGATAGTCAGAATTCTTAAAGTACCAGCCAAAACAATATACTAAAAAATGATCCGCCCATATTTACCCTTCTTTTTCTCCATCTTCTTCATGGTTTTTTCTTTGCACGCTGAAGAAGGATGCGTCTTCTGCCATACTGATTCCGCCTTCACCACTGTTTATGACAGTTCCCTGCACGGCCTGGGAAACGTTCAATGCCATGACTGCCATGTGGAATCCGGTAATGTTTTCAAATTCTTAGGGAAAAGATATCTCGACCTGCTGACCTTTTCTTCAAAAAACATGCACAGCGCTCAGCGCGCTTCCACAGACAACTGCCTGTCCTGCCACCGCGCGGTGAATCAATTTAATGTCGTGGCCGAAGACGCCCTGCCCGAACAGCTGAAAACCATCGGCCTGGTAGTCGAACATCAAAAACACTCCGCTTTAAGAGACAGTTGCCTGTCATGTCATGCGTCCGGCAAGTTCAAGGACAACAAGGTCCTTTCCCTTGTTTCCCATGAAGATCCCATGGGCTGCGCGGCCTGCCATCAAAACGTGGCCCATTCCGTTTCTGAAAAATACGCAAGGCCGATTCCCAGGGAAAAGGACTGCGCCAACTGTCATAAAAAATCTTCTCCCTGTCCAAGCTTGCAGAAGATTTCAGATATAAAAGATGAAAACCGCTGCACGGAATGCCATCCTAACCAGTACACCTTTTAGTGTTCCGGCCGGCGTCCGAATGAAACAGTGTCAGAACAGTTTGCCATGATATATCAAATCTCATCCTTCCGCGCTCTCCTAACTCTGGCAGTCTTGTTTCAGTTTGCCACCGGTCTCGTCCTCTGGCTTCCTTTGTTCCAGAAGGGCTTTTCCCAATGGTCGCTTCCGGCCGCCTGGCTGCATGCCCTGGCCGGATTGATAATGATTCTGGGCGTGGGATTTCCTCTTGGCCGCTCGATTCCCGGAAAGAATACTATCATTGCTGATTCCGTTCATTATTTATTTTCCCACGGGCTCGTCACCTACTTTCCCGGGCCGGGACGGCTCATGGCTCTGTGTCTGCTCGCCCTTCTGGTTTCCGGACCGGTACTGATGTTCGGGCGCTGGCTCCCGAACCTCATCATAACGGCAGCCATGTATATACACGGCGCCGGCTTCCTGGTCCTCTTGCCTGTCTTGGTGTTATCGGCCGGGACTGCCCTGATGAAACGCAAACCAGTCAGGCATCCTGATCATGAAATCCGGGAGTGGCAGGACCCGTCCCTCGAGCAAACCTACCGGCCGGTATTCGGTATAGAAAATGATGATTCCTCCCGGGCGGATAAGTTCCTGGATGTCTTTGGCAATGCGTTGAAACATTCCCGGCTTGGGATGTTTCTGGATACATATCCAATCAGCGGAAAAGCCAAGACCATCCTTTCCCGGGGAAAAACCCTGAAAGATTCATTGCCGGGCCTCACCCCCGGTGAATGCCTGGCATTTCTTTACCGGCGGTTTTTCACCCCGGCCGGCTGGGTGAGCGGTTTATTTCCTGGCAGGCTGGAAGTAACCGGCCCGGATATGGAGGGACTGGCCGGATTGTTTTACGCCTACCAGGCATGTCCCCGGTGTGGGGATCTGGAGGCTTCAGCCGGAAACAATGAACTCATGGCCAGGCTGGGAAGGTTCATGCTATCCGAAACAGGCATTGTTCCGGCCGGCTTCACATCGCGGAGCTTCCAGGATGACGACCTCACCCATGTATCCGGGAAAGATGAAGTTGAAAAGTATTTCAAGGACTCGGCGGATGGCCTGGCCCGGGATCTGTCCGGGTTGAGCGGTATGGACATCACCTTTCCCCTTGACAAAGAGGACGCAGACGTCCTCCTGGTTCCCTCCGTACAGGACTACAGCGGTCAGTCGGATACCTTCAAGGCCCTGCTGGTCCTCCTGAACGCTTCGGGAAGCAGTTGGACCCTGGGCCGTGTATACTACGATGGCTTGAACTACGGATCCTTTTTCGGATCATGGTTTGTGGACCGCATCCTTGAACGGATCCTGGAAAAGGCCGAACGTTTGAGCCCCGGGCGGATTGTTTTGGGAGGTTGTTCCGGGTTCGGGTTCAAAGACCAGGTTGAAGGAATAGTAACGGCCAACGAATTCACTCTGGAGTTGGTGAGGAGTAAACGGGCCCTCTTTAAGAAACAAAAATATAAAGACGGGAAACTCGGGCTGCTGGGATTCTGTGATGAAGGGTGTAACTTGAATGATCTTCAAACTTCCCGCAGCATTCTCACCAAGGTGTTCGGATTGGTAGACACCATTGGGGAACCTGGAAACCGCAGGGTGATTCCGGACGGGGAACTGCTGGATGCACTGGCGGCGCAAAAATATTCAGTGCTCATCGCCCCCTATCACAATACCAGGGAACGGATAAAAAAACTGGTCAGCCGGCATAACCTTCAGGTTGAGGTGTCTGGATTATATGAAATCCTGGCCTCCGCCGTTTCCCCGAAAGGCAGCCGATGAGCGCCGCAGATGTATTGATCGGCTGGCTGAAGGGGCCCTGTCTTTTCTTCTCCCTGTGTCTCTGCCTGCTGGGCCTGGCCAGGCTGGCGTTTGCTCATTGTTCCCTCATTATAACCGCTGTTTATAACTCGAGAAAGACAGGCCTATCTTATGGAAGAATAATCAGGGATTTTACCGGCCGGCTCATCAAGACCGCCAAGGCCTCACTGTCTTTCCCGGCGCCCATACTAAAGTGGTTCCTGGCCGTTGGCGTCTTTGTCCTGTCCCCTATCCTCATTCTGGATCATATAATCATCCTGAACAGGATTCTTGGTACGAATCTGCCGGCATTGTCCAGGGATTTCGGCCACTTGACTTCCATACTGGCAATGGTATATGTCGCTTTCCTTTTTTCCCGCACAGGCCTTACCTTCTGGAACAGGACTGGTAAGGCCGATGGATTATTATTCTGGGCCCTGATTTCAGTGGTGTTTGGAAGCGGCATAGCCGCGGTATCCATCCAGCACTTTCATCTCTTAAAAATTCTTCAGATTGTTCATTTCGCATCCGGCAACCTGCTCCTCATCATGCTGCCCTTTACCACAGCGGGGGCCTACCTGGTCTTCCCCATCATAGCCATAACCTCCCGCTTCGGGACCTGGTTCTTCCCGGCTGCGAAAACCAGGGATGAGACCGGGGATTATTTTAACAGGCTCAGGAACAAATCATGACCGGCATTCTGACCGATATCACCAGATGCGTGGGTTGTGAAAAATGTGTAAACGCCTGCCAAAAGGAGAACCATTGCAAGCCGGAAAGGCCCGAACATAAGCGCCGGCCCGGAGAATTGTTTGACACCCGCTGGACGTCCATTGTCCAGCGGCCGGAACAGCATTTTGTCAGACGGCAATGCAGGCATTGCCTGCACCCGGCCTGCGTTTCGGCCTGTCCGGTGGGCGCCATGTCCAGGAGCGTGGAAGGGCCGGTGATATATAACAAGAAACGATGTATCGGCTGCCGTTACTGCATGATGGCATGTCCCTACGGCATCCCGCGCTATGAGTGGGACTCTCTGGCGCCGGGCGTCACAAAATGCATCTTCTGCTACCACCGCGTTACCAGGGGAAAAGAACCCGCCTGCACCGAAGCGTGCCCGGAAAAAGCAACGATATTCGGTGACCGGAAGGCTCTGCTGAAAGAAGCGAAACAAAGGATACAGCAGAATCCGGGAACGTACCTTCCGGAGGTAATTGGAGAACATGAAGCGGGCGGAACTTCCGTCCTTTACCTGTCTGACATCAAACTGGATTTCCTGCTTTTCAATCACCACATGGGGAATGGTCCCATACCGCAGATCTCCCTGAAGACCCTGAGCGCCATGCCGGCCGCGGCCGGAGGCATTTGCGCGGTCCTGGCGGGCATAAGGTGGATAATCGCCAGGAGGATGCGGATACCGGCTCCCGGCCGAGACAAAGGAAAGAATACTTGAAACGCCTGCTCACAGTTAAACTGGCATTGACCTGCTTCACCGGATTCGGACTGGCCGCCTTTGTCTTCCGGTTCTGGAAGGGACTGGGGCCGGCCACGGACCTTTCTGACTACGCCCCCTGGGGGCTCTGGGTGGGCCTGGATGTGATGGCCGGCATCGCCATGGCCGCCGGGGCCCTGGTACTGGCAGCCGCGGTCCATATTTTCCAATTGCAGAAATTCCGTCCTTTCTTAAGGGCCACTATTCTCACCGCCTTTCTCGGCTATGCCGTGGAGCCCATCGGGCTTCTGCTCGACCTCGGCCTTCCCTGGAACATCTGGCATCCCTTTGTCTTCTGGCAGCATCAGTCCTTTCTCTTCTGGGTCGCCCTTTGCGTGATGGCCTACAGCGCCCTGCTCGGAATTGAGTTCGCTCCGGTGATCCTGGAACACCCGCTCTTCGACCTGCCTTTTCTGCGCCGGATCCACAGTCGGTTAAAGAAGTTCACTCTTCCTCTCATCATCCTCGGTATCGTGATAGCGACATTCCATCAGTCTTCCCTGGGATCGCTTTTTCTCATCGCTCCCTTCAGGACCCATCCCCTGTGGTACAGCCCCCTGATATCCGTCCACTTCCTCGTTTCCGCTGTGGGCCTGGGCCTGGCCATTATCATTTTCGAGTCCTCCGTAACCTCTTTTTTATACAACCATAAGCCCAAAGCCCAGCTCCTGGAAATTTTAGGGAGGGCGTGCTCCATCGTGCTTGTCTCTTATGTGATCCTGAGAACAGCAGACCTGGCGTTCCATGACAAGTTCTCCATGATCTTCAACAACTCCTGGCAGAGCAATCTCTTCCTTCTGGAGATTGGCGCCGGCGCCCTGCTTCCCGCGCTCCTTTTCAATGTGGGGATTGTCAGGAGAAGCGGTACCGGATTGCTGCTGACTTCCGTGCTGGTTATCTCCGGTTTTGTACTGAACCGTCTGAATATCAGCATCATTACCTACGTCAGGCCTGAGCACGCAAGCTACTTTCCCTCGCTGATTGAAATCGCCTCCAGCCTGGCCCTGTTTTCCATGGCCTTTCTGGTGTTTTTCTTTTTTGTGGAGCATCTGGATCTGTTTGAAGGCGATGTGCATGCCCCGCCGCCCGGTAAGGGAGAAATCTCCTTCCCGGGTCCGGCCAAAGCAATGAACAGGATGTCACTGTATACCCTGGCCTTTATCCTTTCCGCGTCACTGGGCGCCGCCTGTTTTCACATCACAGCCAAAAAAGGAAACTGCTTTCAACCGGCGCCCGTGAGGAAACCGCTGGAGATAGAATACGGAAACATTTATAAAATCAACAACGGAAATCATGATATCTTTGTGGAATTCAATCACAGGGCCCACCAGGACACGGTGAACGAACCCGGATCCTGCCGGGAATGCCATCACAGGAACATTGCCGAAGAGGAAATGACTCCCTGCTACCTGTGCCACAAAGACATGTATGCGCCGGCATCCATTTTCAATCATTACGCCCATGAGAGGGCCTATGCGGACAGCGGTTCATGCCGGACCTGCCACCCGGCGGAAAGGACCGCCGGTACCTTCAGGCCCTGCCGGGACTGCCACAAGGCCATGTTCCCGGAACAGTTGGCCGGATATTCACTCAACTTCACTGCCTCCGCCTACATGGACGCCATGCACGGACAGTGCGTGGAATGCCATGTGCGGGAATGGAAAAAAACCGGAATGCCCACCCCCGGCTACTGCAGCACCTGTCATAAGGATCGCGAGGGCGAGTTCTGGAGAAAGAACTACGCGGCCATACGGGACTCAATCCTGGCCGGCAGGGACACCGTGTCTCTGATAACCGGGGCGGATTCCAGCGCGGAAGCGCGGTGATGGTTCTTTTATTCTCACGCGGAGGAGCAGAGAAAAAAGGATAATCCGGATTTGCCTGCTCCGGCTGAGAAGGTTATAAAACCGCCCTGCTGCTGCCGCGCCATTTGAACGAAAAAGAGAAGGGGAGGCTGTACGGCAACAAGCACAGGCTGAATTGATTTCCCGGGAAAGTTCTTCTGGATAA
>JBHPJW010000032.1:0-27406 GCA_042567505.1 Fibrobacterota bacterium | reverse complement strand
AATCGCAGCTGCCAGTACCACAGTTACCGAGATTATGGAGACCGTGAAATTCCGCTTTTTGCGCTTTTCCAACTCTTCTGTGTAATCAGAATTTTGTTCTGTCATGCTGATTTTCCCTGTAGAGGTAAAGGCCTGATTATCTAACCAGAAAATTATTTATGTCAAATTTTATAAGTTTTAGGAATATAGGCAAATTTCTTACGTGGCTTTATCACATTTTTAAATATACTTTTATACTAACTCAATATGACTTTAAAAAAAAAACCAGATTCTCAGCAGGAAAAAGATAGTCAATTTTCCCTTGTAAATGATTATGGAGACCTAAAATTTACCCTCTTTTTAGCGGATAAACCATCTGATAATTGGAACTCCTATCATTGCGCCCTTCAAATAACCGATTCCCATACCGGAGGTTTTAAAGACATCTACAGCTCAGAGTGCGGCTCTATAATTTCTGATATAACCACTGAAGATTTAAGAGAGCTGGTGGATTTCTTTAAAAAAATTGAAACTGAAAGAAACATCACCCATTCTTTTATTTCTGAAAACCACGACTTTAAACTGGCCCTGGAAAACACTGAAGACATCTTCAGAGTGACCGCTGCTATCGATCTATTCACCATGAATTCGGATAAACTCGATGCCGGACATGGCGACTCTGAGATATCGCTGTCCTTTAACTGCACTATCCGGCAGATAAAGGATTTCTACACAGAATTGTCTTCCTGGCTCGGTAATTAGACCAGTAAAATACTAGAAGTGGCCAAAAAAGTCGAATTGCTCTGATGCATTCACCGGCCTTCGCCCAGATCCCGATTTTTGGTGTTCATTTCCGCTTCTCCGGACTTGCTTGCCAAGGCCCAAAGGGACTGGTCCGGAATCATGAAGAACATGAAGAAATTAGCTGGACGTAACACTAGTGAAATTCCGGGTCCCCGCTTCCTGTTCGGCGGTACTGCGCAGGGAAGGCAAACCCGGAATGACCATTACCAGCTCCCGTTGGATTGACAGGGGGCGGCCAGAACGGCAGTAGTCGGCACTCGCTTAAATAACAAGCTTGAATTGATATTATCCTGAAATTTGCTAAGATTTTCCATGACGGCGACATACCCAAGTGGTAAGGGAGAGGTCTGCAAAACCTTTATTCAGCGGTTCGAATCCGCTTGTCGCCTCCAAAGTTTCCCTAATAAAAACGCCCCTGGTCAGGGGCGTTTTTTGTTGTTTTTTGCAATCCGGTCAGTTTGCTACATACCCGGACACCTCTATTTCCGTGGTTGCGCCGGTCCCAGTGGTGATGGCGTTCACTTTCATCAGGGCAATTGTACCCTCATTTGTTTTAGCGATAAACACATCTCCCGCGCTGAACGTAGACCTGGATATAGTCGCCAGGGACTCATCCCACAGGGCGTCTATCTGGTACTGGCTCACGATATTGTTGAAATCGGAGCCAAGGGAGGTTTTATAAAACATGGTCACATTAGTGGTCGCCCATGAGTCGGTTTCCGGGAAAAGCCCCCAACCGGCCGCGGCTTCGTCAGGGCTGAATATCTGTGTGCCCGAGGTAGTGAGGTGCGCCAGATATAAGTCGATTTTCGCGGCATCGGTTATGGCAGCGGACTTGGTGTAGTCCTTGAACTCATCGAGATCAAGGGCGCTGCCAGGTGTGGCGCTCTGGGCCCCAAGGGTGTCGGTTTTAAGCGTGACATCCGGGGTAATGGCAAAAGCGTCATCGCAGGCAGGACCCGCAACCGCAAATTCCAGGGTTGTGGTATCGACCAGCTCGCCGTCTGCCCCTGCCTTGATGGTAAGCACGTAGTCACCCGCGCAGGTGGTTTTGCCGATGGCGTTGTAGGTTATCAATTGTAAGTTTTCCTCAGTCCTCAAATCCCTGACTTTTTCATCAGCCGGCGTAGCAGACGCATCAATGCTTATTTTTATCTGGGAGCTGGGGACATCAACTCCCGCCGCAGTGGCCAGGGAGTAGGTGAGAACCAGTTTGCCGCTGGCTTCCGCATTACCCTCTACTTTAAGAGTATCTCCAGCGTTTACGCTGGAAGCGTTAGTGCCGAGTGTAATGGTAGCCGTAGGCTCATCCTCTTCCTGGCTTAATAAATCGCACCCGGTAAACACTAAAACGGAAACTGCCAGACCGGCCAGACAGGCATTTTTAATGAAGTTTTTCATTGTTTGTACTCCCTGTTTGAATGAAAGGTTTTAAACAATTAATGAATTGGAATGTGTTGAAAAAATTATGTTTTACCCACCCTTAATGCAAGCACCAATTAATTCTGTTTTTCCCCCTGTATGCCCAGTCATTCCCGCCCAGTGGGAAATCCCCGTATCCGGAATTTCTAAAAATGAGCGGGAATGACCGGTCTCCCCTTCGATTTATGTCATATACAGGTTATAAAGTTTTTTTCTCCTTTAGTTAATTCGCCGGCGGAGCCATATTATCATAGAATACTGATTCGATGCATATTAATGCCCCTTCATCAACCATGGGCACGGCCGGTTCCTGTTCCACCAGGGTGAACTCCCTGTCGGCAGTCCCATCATTAATAATAACATGCACTTCACCATTTACCTCCTGAAGGTCCGCAAAGTTGATACTTGTCTGCGTCACCATTGGGTCGGGCCCTGTCATGTCTTCGGCCAGGACATACATTACCTGTACCGGCGCAGTGACATCTATCAGGCCTGAGTTGGTCAGATAGGCCTCGAGTCCTGCAACAGTCCCGAGATACGGCATGGGAGGTTCTCCGCCTATTTCATGCTCCGGTATCACCATGGGGCGCCCGCTGTTCCCCCGCATGAGCAGCATGGAATTATCAGATTCCCCCAGGAAGATATAGACAATACCGTCCGCGGGATCCGTGATGGATACAAGGCCATCGGCATTCTTGACCGGATTGCCCCAGGTCCCCACGTCTTTTACATCCTGTCCTTCCGGGGCCTTGGCTATTTTCACCTCGTCGTTGGCAGTCCTCAAGGCATTTGTGACCGTAAGCAGCGGGCCGTTATAAAGGCTCGGATCTCCTCCTATGGGGCCGCATTCGCCGCCCGGGGTGGGTATGTCCGGATTCATGGGGTCATCATCTTCCATGTCCGGCACGCAGTCCATGTCCATGTCACCCCCGCCCGAACCGCCGCACTGACCGCCCGGGGTGGGTATGTCCTTGTTAGCGGGATCAGTATCCGTGTCATCGGGCACGCAGTCGCCGTCAGCGTCTCCGCCAAAGCCCTGGTAAATGGACGATTCCAGGAAGACCAGGGCGCCGCCTTCAACCAGGGGCTCGCCCATGTGCATGGGATCCTCGTCCTCAGCCGCCAGGGTGAGGATTACCGTTCTGGTTTCCGCACCATCCACGTGTACCACGTCCACGCGCACTTCCCCTCCCATGCCCGGATATACCTGGCTGAAGGAAATCTTGGCGTTATACAGGGGCGGCTCATGGCGCGGGTTGGTAATTGCGTCCACGTCCTCCCTCAGCACGTAGATGATGGCCACGCTGTCTGTCCGCGTTGTTACGCCCAGCCAGGGAAGCGTGCCCTGGCCCTGCAGATCGTTGAACAGGTTGGAAGCACTGCCGAGATAAGGCGGCGGAGGCCCTTCATCGCACTCACCGCCCGGGGTGGGTATGTTGAAGTCACTGGTATTGGGATCCCAGGCATCGTCCACGCAATCGCCGTCCATGTCTGAGTATCCGCCGCAGTCGCCGCCCATGAATGGAACATCCATGTTGCCGGGATCCGGGTCCTTGTTGTCCGGCACGCAATCCGCATCAGCGTCTTGTACGTTACACTGCCCGCCCGGGGTCGGGATGTCGAAATTATTCGGGTCCGGATCCTCATGACTGGGGATGCAGTCGCCGTCGTAATCCGTGTACCCGGCACAGGCACCGTCAGCATAAGGCAGCGTGGGATCATGCGGATTGGGATCTTCCTTGTCCTCCACGCAGTCGCCGTCCAGATCCTGGTATCCGCAATTGCCTCCCCAGATGGGGGAATTGGGATCATGGGGCATGGGGTCCATTTGATCCGGAGTGCAGTCGCCGTCAGCGTCGCACTCGCCGCCATTAACCGGCACATTGGGATCTGTATCGTCGGGATCCATATTGTCATCCACACAGTCGTTGTCAGCGTCCCTGAACCCCGCGGACATGCACTGGCCTCCCATCACCGGGATATTGTAATTCCACGGATCCGGGTCGGTCATGTCGGGCACGCAATCGCCGTCCATGTCCACCATGTTCATGCCGCCGCTCATGGCGTCCAGATCGCTCTGGCTGTACTGCCTCACCACCAGGCCAATCTCGCCATTTGCGTTTGCCGCCAGGGCCGGCCTGCCCATTTCCGTGGGTGAGACCAGGACAACCGCGTACTGCATTTCAGTGCTGTTGCCGTCGTCGGTCAGGACGTCCTGCACTATGACAAAGTCAGAGTAGGGCATGAGCCACAGCATGGTCTTGACGGTGCTCACTATCTGGCCGCGGTCAATGACATGCACATTCACCGAATCGGTCATCAGCACGCTCCAGACCATGTCCCATACCAGGTGTTCCGGGCCCCTCAACGGCCTCATCTCCGTGGATACCGAGTCTGTTTTTATTACGGGCAGGACCAGTATGGCGGGCCCGTTCGGCCCCATAACCATGGCTATCTCGCCTTCCCGCAACGGGTTCTGCGATTCGGCAACCTGCCACTGGTCGGTGGGGTTGTGGAAGGCCGGGAACATGGGATGCACGATAGTGCCTCCGGTGGATTCCATGAAACGGCCCACCGGGGTCCCGTCCATTTCTCCGTTCGGGGTCTGGATCTGGACCCAGAAATTCATCAATTCCGCCGATGGAATGACAAAATATTCCTTTACCAGTTCCTTAAAATCCTCGAAACCGCCTTCATAGGCCTGCCACTGCTTTCCGGGCCCCATCATGTCCAGCTTGCCGTCTAAAGCTGAAGGCATGAACTTCCCGCAATTGCCTCCGGGAAAGGGGATATCAAAGGCGTAATCATTGGGATCTTCCCATCCCGGCACGCAGTCGCCGTCCACGTCATCCATCATGGCCATCCCGCCCGTGGGGCAGGTCGGACCGCCCATGCCGCGCTGCTCGACCAGCAGAACGTTGGTAATGATCTGGCCGGTGATGTTGGGCTCCTTTTTCTTGAAGGCCGCCCGGCCCGGCATTTCTTCCAGGACCAGCAGCTGCATGACATGCTGATACATATTGGCGGGATCAAAGTCCTTGGTATATTGTTCCACCATCATGGGATCGTCGTTCTCGCCGATAATAGGAATGATCCTGATAAATCCCGGCATGCCACATTCCGGCTCATTGGAAACCACTACATGGGCGGAGTCAATCACGGTCTGGAACATTAACTCCGGTCCCGGGATCTTGAGGTTTATAGTGTCTCTGTACCCTATGGCGAAGTTCATCATGAGAAAGGTCATGAGGTCAGTGGGGCTTCCCAGGTAGGGGGGCATACCGCCCATTCCCATACCTCCGCACTCACCGCCCCAGGTGGGATTGTTGAAATCATCGGGCATGGGATCCATGCCGTCGGGCAGGCAGTCGCCATCCCTGTCTCCGCCAAAACCCATGCCGTCATCGGCCTGTGTCCAGCCGGACAAGATACCCAGGAAGTTATTCATGCCGGCGAACACGGTAGTGTCATTTTCCGGCACAAAAGCCGAGAACTGCCCGGGAGCGCCAAAAAAGTCCATCATGTTGCACATGTTGGGATCTTCATTGCCGTTCATGTCTATCATGTACTGCTTGCACTCTTCTCCATGATAGTCATATCCACCGTCAAATATCCAGCTCGGGCTCTCAGTATCCTGTCCCGGGCCCTTGGCCGGTCCCCTGAAGAGCATGCCCCAGATATTATATTCTTCCTTCTCAAACATTCCTGAACGGTAGTTGTAATGCCCGTCTACATTAAAACCGCCCATTCCATCGGGGTGGAAATTCAGGTGGCCGTTCTCTTCCGGGTTAGCGTGAGGATAATTGCCGAACTCCATGGTATCGCCTTCTATGGAGTCTATTATGGTCAACCAGATGCCACCGTTGTCATCCTGGTCAAAAATAAACTGCACGTGTGATCCCACGCCCGGAGGAGGCATGCGGTAGCCCATGGGTCCCATCATGGGTCCGGGCCCCATCGTTCCAGGCCCCATCATTCCCATGTTGAGGAAACCTTCCACATTGTCTCCGGTTGTGTTCGCGGCCCATTGTCCAACGTAGGGACCGCCTCCAAAGTTGGTGGAGAATTTATCATCAGGCGACATAATCATGTCCATGGGCCCCTGGAGCAGTGAGCTGAACTGGTCGTAGTTCCCCCTCAGCAGCAGGGTGTTTCCGGCGTCAGGCCCGGTTTCGAACCTGATTCCGAACATGAACTCGCCCATGGCGTCGTTGAAGTACGCGCCCACGGAATCCCGCAGGGTATCTTTAAATATCACGGCCGTGTACTTAACCGTTAGGATTTCCTTTTTGGTTATCTTGAACGTGATAGAAAATAACTGTCCCGGGTTTTCCGCAAAGGCCAGCTTCCCGAAAAACTTTCCTGAAGGGGCCTTCATCCTGGCCCTGGTACCTGGGTTATGCCATGGATCAAAAGGATTGAATCCCATGTAGTCCTCAAAGGAATCAGGGAATCCGTCTCCGTCCGAGTCCACAATCATGAGTCCCAGTTCGTCCTGCAAGGTCTGATACTGGGCGTCAATGGTGGCCTGATCACCCGCCTTTTCGAACAGGGTGTCATAGACGCCGTCCAGATCGTCAACCATAAATTCCAGGAAGTCCGCCATACCGTCGGCGTCTGTGTCCAGCTGAAAGTCCGGGTAAGATGTCCGGTCATTGGGATCGGTCTTATACTCCATTTCCAGCCAGCCCGGGAAACCGTCCATGTCCATGTCGTCAAAACCCATGGGCCCCATCATGGGTCCCATGAATCCGCCCTGGTTCATGTAAATCTTTTCAATCTCCCTTTCGTTAGGGATAGTGAGCATGGCAAAATGACCGTAATTGGGACTCATGTAGAAATCGGACTCACCAATGAACTTCTCAAAGCTGAATCCGGACTTAAGGAACATGGAAGCCGAAGTGTCTGTGATGGCAATGACCTTCCAATAATACACACCGGCAAAACCATGGTCCCAGTTCACCAGTTCCTCTATAGGCATGTCAAAGAACACCCTTTCCCAGCCGGGCAGCCCGAGGGACCACACGTCTCTCATTATAATAGAAGCGTTGCTGCCTGAGTCCGGTTTACCGTTAGACCCCAGAGTAAAGGACAGGTTGCCGGAGGCGCTCTGTTTTACAAAATACAGTCCACCTGAAGGCGGACGCCCGGCCAGGAAAGCCGGATCTTCGCCGATACCGACGATATAACCGCCCACATTGGCATCATCCAGGCGTTTGAATTCCAGGGCGAGGCTGTTTCCGGCGGAACCGGCATCTTCAGCTGCAACGCCCGGTGAGGATTCCACCGGAGAAACCAGCTCAATCGGCTTAATATCTTGAAATACCTCAAAACTGACAAACGCGGAGTCATAATCTATCTCACCTCCGCCCTCTGATCCTGTCATAAAGACGACCATCCATTCTTCGGCTTCTTTTACCAGCACGAAATTCAGCAGCATTTCATCAGAAAGTGATGTGTCTGTCTCACAGAGATCGTCCGATTCAAAATTCGTCCGGTCAGGTGTCTCGCTGCTCATCATGACGGCAATCGCCCTTGCCGTGTCTCCGGCTATCGCTACCCCTTCATCTACGGTATAAGAGAAATCTATGGCAATTTTAACCGGCTCCAACACCACAGAGGAAGTTCTGGCCAGCAGATCCATCCAGAAGAACTCATCGTTTTCCGCGTTGTCTTCGGTAATCGGACCGTGGAATTGGGAGAAATCCGCGTCATACCTATATATGTAACCGTTATAGGTGAATTCAGGCATCATGGGGTTCCAGCCAATCCCGGCCTGGTCGATTTCAGTACCATCAAGCTGATAAACACCGCGGGAAGCTCCTGGCGGGACCTCGGTCTCAACCCAGAGCTCATTTCCTCCTCCGAGAGCCGCCACTTTCCATCTCAAAACTCCCAGGGTACAGGCAGCAACTGAGTTATCAAATACAGGCGCGGGGAAGCCCGCCATCATCCTGTCGCGATCCGCCACGTCCCCGCGCACAGACTCAACCATCTCTTCTTTAGAAACCAGGTGACCGTCTTCCTGCATCCGGAAATTGGGGTGCATATGGGAGGCGAACCTGGGGATATCTCCCTGCATGTAGGCATCGAGAATGTCTTCCACTATCAACGCGACTGTTCCGGATTCTCCGCCGGCCGCGGCCGCGCCGCTGAAACCCTCGACGGTAAAAGTGGCGGTTCTTCCTGCCGCAAGGGACCCTCCAGCTATGTCCGTAACTCCGGTGCCCACGGTAATCGTATAGGTCTGTCCCACTTCCAGTGGAGTGTTATGGCCAAGAACCGCCTTGTTGCCCAGGATTTCCCAAACTCCCAGGATTTTCGGACTCACCCTGACATTTGCGGTATCTATTACTGTCCTTATATCCACCGGCCGGTTAAAGATAATGCCGGGATTCTGGTTGGGTTTTAAGGTCCCTCCGTCCAAGGGAAAAAATTCAGCTATTTTAAAATCCCCTACTGATGCCACAGGCATGAAGGTGGCCTTGGCCTTCTTCTCCAGAGAATTAGTCGCCAGGTCTTTAATGGAGTTGGGGATTACCATTCCATACTGGACCGCTGTATCCAGGTTACTGGTAAAGGCAAGGGTCAGCACGGTGTTGTCGCCATTCCAAAGCTGGTTATAACCGGACTGGGATATGGTGTCGGCCAGAGCGAACACTCCGGTAGTCGCGGAGGTATCCATGGTTCCCACAACAATCCCCGAGGTGGAGTTCCGGTCAACCGGTTCGGAAAACACAATGTTAATTTTGGGAGTGGTGTAAGGAACACCAGTTAACAGGTACACTCCTGAACTCTGATCCGGTGACATCGCGTTATAAATACTGGCAATGGTGGGAGGTGTCTTGTCTTCAGCAGCCACAGCAGGAGGAATGGAAACCACGGAGTCTTGAAGCGCCACAATATTATCTATCCTGGCGGTGATAAGTTTTAAGGTGGTCCTGTTGAGTTTCACGGCAAAGGCGAAATAAATACCCTCTGCAAGCACAGCGTTATACTCGCCGTTTTCATCGGTGTTTTCCGTGGCATCAGCATTGGTAGCCGTGCTCAGGGCATTATAAAACAGAATGGTGGCGTCCGCGCAGGCCACAGGTTCGTTCTGCATGGCTTTTGATATACCCGCGGCATTGGTCGCCTTGGGAAGGGCCGCGCCTTTGGCAACAGGGATGGTCCCTTCCTCCTGCAGCATACCGGTGATCACTGCCTTGCCCTGGTTCTGGCTGAGCAGCTCCTCGGCCTTGGAAGAAAACTCTGCAACCTCTTCTTCTTCTTCCGGTTCATAACCCTCAATTTTTTCCCTAACCTTTTTTTCCAACTCAGCGCAGCTGAAAACCAAAAGGGAAGCAAAAGAAACCAGAAGAATTCTCTTCATCCAATAAGAAACGTCAGCCATGATTTGACTCCTTTTTTCTGTGATTAAATAAATTCCTGCTGCTTGATTTTATCTGTAATAATTTTTTGTTGCAAGTTTTTTTTAAAAAAAATTTATGGAGCGTGATCCGGGTCACGAAAAATGGGGTGTTATGTTCTGGATCTATGCCAACCCGGTAATGGTCCCTGTTTTCTTTTTTATCTGCAGCCGGCTGAAGTCTACCTAACACTGGTTGGGCAATCACACCGCTGGAATCTGTGCGCGCCTTATCAAATCAATAACATCACCGTAGCTGAAGTCCCCTGGCCGTCCTTGGCCGGTTGCCGGCTGCTATTTATCACAAGTGATTGAAAACCAATATCTTTACGCAAGTAAGTCCGGTTTTTTACCCCGAGGTGAAACCTGGAAGCTTTGTTCACGCGGATTTGATGCTGTAATAAAAACCTTAAAAAGGCCTTCGTATTCTGTATAAATCACACTTGATATTATTCTTTGACGCCTTTTTCCTGTCACATTTGACTTTACTGTCTTACATGGCTGGAGGCGGCGAGAATGGGCCGTTTCAGGCATTTTTGCCTCACATTCTTTCCAATGAGAGAATCCTCGGTTACACCCGAGTATGCTGAGCAGGGATGATGTTTCGCTACCGTTATGGCCCGAGGTGCCGGCCGAAACGAAATGCAGAAGGAAAATCCGCGATCTGATGTTGTACCCGCTGAGCTTAATAATTACTCTTGTGATTAATAACAAGGAAAGATATGAAAGTACAGAGCATGACAGGTTTCGGAAAGGCGGAAAAAACCACCCATGAATTTCATGCAAGGGTGGAAATCAAATCCGTCAATAACCGTTACATAGACGCCCAGTTCAAACTCCCCAGGAGTCTGATAGGACTGGAACCAAAACTCAGGAACCTGCTTGATGAATTCATTTCCAGGGGTTCCATTATATGCTTTGTTCAATATGAAAACCTTGACGGCAGCGCGTCCCAGGTTAGACTGGACCGACAGCTATTGGAGAAATACACCGGCATTATCAGGCAGCTTCAGAAAAAATTCAGCGGGGAACAGAAAATTGAGATTTCCGAATTGCTCAATATCCCCGACCTTATAAAGGTAATACCTGTGGAAACCGGATCAGACCTGCTGTCGTCACAAATCATACCAGTGTTTAAGAAAGCCTGTACCGCTCTTGTTACCATGCGAATTACCGAGGGAAAGCGCATTATTTCAGATATCACCGGAAGGGTAAAAACATTTAAAAACTGGCTCCGGAAAGTGAAAAAATATCTTCCGGAAAGGCAAAAAACCTATTTAAAGAAAACCCGCGCCAGTGTCCAGGAGTTGATTGGAGAGAAGGTAAACCTCGACGAGGGACGCCTGATGACTGAACTGGGCATAATGGCGGAACGACTTGACATTACCGAAGAACTGGTTCGTTTTGAATCACATATCGCCCTGTTTTTAGAGACAGTAAGGACTCATAAAACGCCCGGAAAAAAACTGGGATTTATCCTGCAGGAAATGCTTCGTGAGATCAACACCCTGACCTCAAAATCACAGTGCCTGGAAATTCAGCACCTTTGTGTTTCCATGAAAGAAGAACTGGAAATCGTCAGGGAACAGATTCAGAATATAGAGTAGGAATTCAATAGTCAGGAGTCAATGATCAGAAGTCAGAGATTAGAGGTCAGCAATCGAAAATCTGACATCGTCATATTCTTCGTTTTATATGCTTTGATTCACTCGACGAGGAGGGCGACAATTAACAACCTGGGCCAATCACTCATTCTTCAATCCCAGTTTGCCCTTTGATCACTGACCCATTGTATGAAAATCTTCGCTCTCTCTGATCCCCACCTCTCCTTTTCAACCCCGGAAAAGAAAATGGACCGATTTGGTGAAGAATGGACAGACCATCCGCAAAAAATCAGGACAACCTGGGAAATGCTTGTATCTCCGGACGATGCTGTATTGGTTCCTGGGGACATCAGTTGGGCCAAAAAATTCGAAGCGGCTCTGGCTGATCTTCACTGGATAGACACTTTACCGGGAAAAAAGATTATTCTGAAAGGCAATCATGATTTCTGGTGGCCAAAGAAAAAGAATTTGTTATCCCGAATCCCCTCCTCCATTCACATTATTCAAAACAACCATTTTAAAATCGGAAAATTTGTTTTCTTTGGTTCCAGATTATGGGATACCAAGGAATACACCTGCGATTCCATTATCAATTGGGATCCCAAAAAAGGCAATATCATGCCAAAAAAAAGCGGGGAAGAACTGGAAAAACAGGAAAAAATATATGAACGCGAACTAGGCCGCCTCAGGCTCTCCCTGCAAACCTTTCCACTGAAAACAGGTGAAATTCGCATTGGCATGTGTCATTTCCCCCCCCTTGACCACGCTCTCCGCCCTTCAAGGGCTTCGAGAATATTTTCCGAAGCAGGGACATCTCATGTGGTTTTCGGACACCTGCACAGCCTAATTCAGAATATGTGCGGTTTCGGCATGCTGGAGGGAACCTGTTATCACCTGGCCTCCAGCGATTTCCTGGATTTCAAACCAAAGCTGATATGTGAGGACTGAGGTATTAGAGTTCAGTAAAGGCCAAGGGGAGTAACGGAGTATTTTTCGCACCTTAATTCCAATAAACTATTATTTAACTAATGGACTCTTTCCTTAACTGGTGGCAGCGCCTTCCTGAAGGCCTGGACCCGGTTATTTTCCAGGTCGGGAGCATCCGGCTTCAGTATTACGGCCTCATGTATATCCTGGCCTTTATCAGCACTTACTTCCTGGCCAGTTATCGCAATAAAACCGAACCGGACTTCAATTATCCCAACAGCTTTCACACGGACATATTGACTGCGGCCTTTATCGGTGTGCTGATTGGGGGCCGCCTGGGATATGTCCTGTTTTATAACATGTCCTATTATCTGGATCATCCTCTGCAAATCATCATGCCTTTTGAATTCAATCCGTTCCGGTTTGTGGGGATTTCAGGCATGTCTTATCATGGCGGGCTCATGGGCGTGCTGGTTGCCTGTTACCTTTTCTGTAAAAAGCGTGGGGAAAATTTCTGGCACCTGGCTGACCTGTATGGCCCCATCATTCCCCTGGGTTACACTTTCGGGCGTCTGGGAAATTTCATAAATGGGGAACTTTACGGCCGGGTAACCGAATCGGCCATTGGCATGTATTTTCCTTCGGCCCCTACTGTGGCCCTCCGCCATCCATCGCAGCTTTATGAAGCCGTCTTTGAAGGCCTGTTCTGCTTTTTTCTGATGTGGCAACTGAGAAAGATGAAAAAACCGGTGGGCGCGATGGCTTCAGTGTACCTGGTAAGCTATGGCTCTGTGCGTTTTTTCATTGAGTTCTTCAGAGAACCGGACTCTCATTTAGGTTTTGTCTTTTTGCAATTCTCCATGGGCCAGGTATTGTGTCTGGTGATGATAGCAACAGGCGCCGGATTGTTTGTGTATCTCAGAGGAAGAAGCCTAAAAAAAGTGGGAAGTGAGAAGTGAGAAGTGTCACGCCGGGCCCTGATCCGGAATCTTGCCATAGTATATCTTGGATCAAGTATTCTCTGGCAAGATTCCGGATCAAGCCCGGAATAACATAATTACTTCCCACCTATAAACCAGAGCCCAGTACTCCAATCTTTCCTTACTCCGTAGAGGCCAAAAAAATAAGGGGACTCCTTACACCGGGGTGGGGTGGGGGTAGGTAGTAAGGAGTCCCCAAGGCGAATGATACTTTGCATCAGCGGACCTAACACAACCGGTAAAGGCCAATATGCTCCGGTTTCAGCCAGTTCAGAGCGGTTTCTACGGTTGGGTACGCTGTCTGTTTTCATTATGACCGGATTGGCAAATAAAAACTGTGATCTGCATCACACACCAGTTTAATGAGTGGCTTTTTCCACGGAAAAAAGGCAAAATACGGGATTTTACCATAACAGTTGACTGATAGTGAAAGAAGTTTACTGGTTTTGGGCCGGGATGTAATTCAGAGTGAAGTCAAGGGTATTCTCATTGAACTTACTATCCAGAGCTTTTATCTGGAAATTATTTATTCCCGGGACCATGGTTTCCTGGCTGGTATACAATCCGCCAAGGAAGGTCATGGGGTCCCCGTTAATCGTGACTATGCCTTCGCTGATTCCGCTCGGGTCTTCAGCAGAAACCTGAATGGTTACTATGGACCCGGTTACTACCTGGCCATCCGTATGGGAAACCAATTGCAGATCCGGCCCTGTCACATCCACCGAGTAAACCAGCCATGGTTCCAGCGAATCCAGGTTGTGATTAACGCTTGAGTCCTGCGCTACCACCAGGAACGTATTCATCCCTTCTTCCAGTATCTTATCCATGGTATAGGTTGAATCGCCCTGACGGCTCATATCGTCGCCGTCTAATCTGACCCAGGCAATGCCGTTCTCATCCGTGACTCTTATGGTAATGGTTACCGACGAATCTTCCACCAGGCCCATGGCAGGGGAGAGTAATTCTATGGAGGGGCCGGTCCAGTCATTGGCTGAAGGATTGTCCAACGAATAAAACATGGTAAAATTCATGGTTGCTGAATTTCCCGCGTTGTCTTCTGAGGCAATGGAAAAGGAATTTTGCCCCAGGACAAGCGTACCGCTGTATGACCAGGTAGTGTCGTTCAACAAGTCGGCCGGAACGCTATTGACATCGACCGATGCTATGCCAGCCGGATCCGACGCGGTCCCAAGCACTAAAACAGAAGAAGAATACACCGTCTGGCTGTCCCTGTGACTGGTAACGGTTATCCCCGGCGGCTCCAGATCCTGAGCGTAATAAACACTTAGGGTTTCCGGTGACACATGGATGGAACCTTCAAAGGTAAAAGAAAGTACGAAATAGAACTCATTCAAGCCGCCGGTGAGAGAAGGAGTATTCCATGACCATTGTCCGCCGCTCACGGCCACCGAAGTCCCGTTAATAGTCAGAGATTGAAACAACTGAGGATTTTCAATTGAACCCTGTAAGACAAGGCTTGATGTGAAAACCGTGTCATTCTGCACCGGAGAGACAAAAACCAGCGAGGCTGTGATGGCATTATCCTTGTTGCTTTCAGCCAGTTCCACACACACCAGTCCCGCATCGCAATCCGGCGCCCATTCCTTTACCAGCTCAACCTGTTCGGGTCCGATGTATTGTTCGCTCTTCGGATCATAAATGTTATTTCGCTCAGCCTTGGTGCAGTTCACTATAAAAACTGCCGAACAAAGCCAAAAAAGACCCTGCAATCGCAACGGCAGGGGCAATCCGGCAGTCTTTGGCAACTCAATCATCATAGGTAGAAGTGTGTTATATATAATTTAAACCAAATGTTTCAACAAACAAATATTTTATTGGAATATTTGCCGCTGTCGGCAAAACCAAAACTCATCAATTCAGATAAGTGCCGGGAAAATTAAAGTCTGGTATTTCCCCGCCAGGCACGGTTATGACGGGGATCAGCTCCTGCGAATAAAAAACCAGTAAAAAATCCAAAATAAGATGAAGAGCGGTATGGAGTAAAGCATTCGGGCAAAGGGACCTTCCGATTCCCGGCCTTCCGCTTTACCTTCCCTGAATACATCGCGGCTCATCTGCAGGAGTCTTTGCCGGCGTTTCTTTTCCTCATTCTCCCTCTGTTCCTGGACCTCACGACTGATTTCCACCTCCGGTCCAGTGGTTTCATCCCCTCCCTGCCTGGTCTTATCTTCCAGATCCTTCGAAGTATTATTCCTCTCTTCTGTCATCTTTCCAATGCTGCTGTTCGAATATTTGATAGTCGATATTTTTCTATTGGCCTGCCGCCCTCCTTAGTCCCGCTTTGCGGTTGATCGGAGGATGAACCGGCACACCGCTACAAACGATCCTTGTTTTTTCTTCGACGTCGGGGGGCAGGAAGGATGATGGCCACAAACCTCGCCCCTATTTATCCTCTGCCATTTTCCATCCGCCCTCATACCCTCATCCTTGCAGGTCTTTAATCCACTTTATACATCAACCCTTCGACAAGCTCCCCGCTTCGCTAAAGCTACGCAGGGCGGGCGGGGTGACGTTCAGAATTTATGATTTTCAGCTTTCACTCCTCTGTCTGCCAACATTACGGTCCAGTTCCTTCTTATATACTTCTTCGTAAATCTGCAGCACCGTGACAAAAAGTGAGGCAATGATGGGTCCTATGATAAATCCAATCAAGCCGAACATACCAATTCCGCCCAGGGTACTGAAAAGAATGAGCAGATCATGCATCTTCAGGTCCTTGCCCACCAGGACCGGACGTAAAAAATTATCCATCACACCTATAACAACACAGGCCACCAGTACCACGATTCCTGAAATAAGGGCGCCCTTAAAAAAAAGAAACAGGGCCGCGGGCAATAATACCACTACTACTCCCACTCCCGGAATGATGGAGAGAATGGTCATTAACAGCGCCCAGAAAACAGGAGAGGGAATTCCCACCGCCCAGATTACCAATCCACCCAGAGCCCCCTGGACCACGCCAATCAGCATCGTGCCTTTTAAGGTGGCCCGGGTTACGGAAACGAATCTTTCAATAATCCTTCTTTCGTACTCATCATTCAGGGGAGAAAGATGGATGAGCCGCTTCAGGAGTACCTGCCCATCGAGGTAAAAGTAGAACATGATAAAGAGCGTGAGAGCGGCAGTTGCCAGAGCGCCGAAAAAACTCCGGGAAAGGCTGGCGCCGCCGGAGAATAAATACTGTACCACTTTTTTTAGGGATCCCATGGCTTCTCCGGCGAGTTGCGAATAATCCAGGCTTTCCACGTCAAGCGGCAGGGCCTCGATTATACCCCTCAGAAACCAAGGCGGATCAGCCAGGATCCCCATGAAAAGTCCTTCGAGCTTCGACTGCATGGCGGATATTTCCATGGCGGAAATAATTGCGCTGGCCTCCCGGTAGGCGAGATATCCCACTCCGAAAACAGGAAGGATAATGACCAAAAGCAGTAAACATAAGGACAAAATGGACGCTGAAAACCGGTTCCTGGTAAGCTTATGTACCTTTTCATAAACAGGATAGGTTAATCCGGTAAAAATCGCACCAATCAGGACCGGCATCACAAAACCCCTTATCATATAGAGAAAAAGCAGGAAAATAACCAGAAGGACCATCAAAAAAGAAGTCTTCTGAAAAGTATCCGTCTTACTGATCCCGTGTTTCGCCATAATCTTCACCAAATGCAGTCTGATTATTCCCACAGTAAAATAACTATTCACACTTCAGTGGTCAGTTTAATGGGAAAACAGAGGTAATCTGACTAATCAGACAAAAAAAATTAATTTCAAATCAGCATCACTGAACTTTGGAAACACATCTTAAATAACTGAACATCCGATGGAATCTCATTTATCTTCAACACCGTCAATTACAAAAACAATCAGGGAAGTGTTTGGTTATATAACCCGTTTTAAAGACCAGGTGTTTATTTTAAAAATAGACGACGACCTGCTGGAAACCCCGCTCTTTCCCCTGCTGATTAAAGATATTGTACTTATAAAGAACATGGGGATAAAAATAATCCTGGTTCCCGGCGCAAAGCGATCCATTGACCAGGTCCTGGAGACATACGGCGAACCCACGCCATCGCATAACCACATCCGGATCACTTCCGACGCCTCGCTTCCCCTGGTTAAACTGGGGGCCTCAAATGTTGCCAATAAACTGTTGACGCTGTTATCGGAAAACGGCGCCCACGGGGTATCGGGAAACTGGGTTAAAGCCCGAGGCATAGGAGTCATTGACGGTCTGGATTACCAGAACACCGGACGCGTTGAGTCCATTAAACTATCCGTCATTAATGGCCTGCTGAATAATGACCTGATTCCCATCGCTTCCAATATAGGCTGGAGCACGGCGGGAAAGCCCTACAATATCTCCAGCAACGAGCTTGCGGTAATACTTGCAAAAACCATTGGAGCCTCCAAGCTGTTCTTCATCAGCACCCGGAAGGGTATTCCCGCCATTGAAAATTGCCGGGTAACAAACCTGGGAGTGCGCGACACAGGAGTCTTCAGGACCCTGGAGATAGGCCAGGCCGAGCAACTCCTCTCGTATCATGAGAAGCAGCTTGATAATGACGTTAAGGAGCTCATCGGCTTTGGACTCGAAGCCTGCAGTGCCGGTGTTAACCGGGTGCATATCATAGACGGTACCCAGGACGGTATTTTGCTCGAAGAGATTTTTTCCTCCACCGGTTGCGGAACCATGCTGCATGCCAATATTTATGCCAACATCAGGCGCGCCAAAACAGAGGACATCCCCGGCATGCTCCACATCATGCAGCCATATGTAGCTAACGGCACCTTGATTCAACGGACTTCCCGGGATATCTCCGACAAGCTGGACTCCTATTACGTCTACCGGGTAGATGAATCGCTCCACGGCTGCGGGGCCCTTACTTTTTATTCCCGGCAATCAGCTGAAATAGAATCCGTTATCGTTGACGCTCAATTCAGCGGTCTGGGGACCGGAAAGAAGATTGTCTCATTTTTGCTGGAAAAGGCCAGGAGAAAGAACATAAAAAAAGTTTTCGTGCTCACTACTCAATCGGGCGATTTTTTCATGAACATCGGGTTCAAAGAGTCTTCAATTGATGTCCTGCCGCCAGAAAAAAAGGCTGCCTACAATGACGACCGCAGTTCAAAGGTTCTGACGATAGAATTATAGAGCTCTTATTTTTTCCCCTCTATCTCTCCCAGAATATCATCTATCTCATCCCGGACCGCCCTGTCCATGGCGCTGGATGAATGATGTTTTTTTCTTCTTCCCGAGGAGTGGGACTTGGTGCTTAATAGGTTTTTTAAATCCGACATGCGTTTCTGCCCCAGCATCAGGTTTTCCTTTTCCAGTTTAGCCAGTCTGATCTTAAAAATCAACTGGCCTACATAGGTGCCGGAAAGGAAGACCAGAGACACGAGTATCATGATGATAAGGCTTTCAGAAATCATTTCAAAATCCAGATAAAACAAAAGAATATCCCAATTATATTATACTACAAATTCCTTAGGTTGAAACGAAAAAAAGAAAAAAATAGAAGAAAGCATAACCAACCTATTAGTTTTACCGAAATAAACTCTATTTCCTAAAATTTCTAAAGACCTCCCGGGCAAGAAACGAAATTTAAAACACTATTTCCAGTTAAAATCATTGCCATTGGCATAGGTTATTTTTTTCCCTTTAAACTGCTCTCTAAGGATTTCTATTCCCTGTTGCAGGATACCGTCTCTGGTTTCACCCTTGGGTACAAACCACCTTTCCGGACCACTGTTTACCCGAACATAACACTTATCGGAAATCTGATAGTCACCTAAGAATACCTCGAGTGTTACTGCTTCCTCATCCACCAAGATATTTCTTATCCAGCGTATGCTCATTTTTTTCCGCTCCTGTCGGCAAGGACTGATTTTATCTGCCTTATCCTTTCTCTTGAGAATTCGGCAATAATCCCCTGCCTGTATATTAACAGAATTTCGTCATAAATGGCAAGAGACTTGAGTAAAGGCTGTTCCTTTTCCCGCATGAAATTTGCCTCGGCTTTGGCGTGTAATCCTGTCCATCCGCTCCCATTTCGGGCCTGTAAAGCGTCCAGAATAACCAGAGCCGAATCTTTCCGCCCCGTTTTCCAGAGTATCCTGGCCAGTTCAAGTTGACCGTTCTCCCAAAGCGGGGATTTTTCGGGAATCTGCTCGATTGAAGCCCTTCTTTCGTGGATAGAGAGGGGAGATTCGTCCAAACCATTGAAAAAGGACCTTCTGGAGACCCCAGAGGTATCTTTTATCAGCCAGTGGCGAAATTTCAAGGCTCTCTGAGTGAATTCTTCATTAGTATAAGCTGTGGCAAGTACGAGAAGTGAATCAGCCACGGAATAGTTCCCCTGATAGAGAGCGGTAATGGCGCTCCAAAACAGAATATGACCCGTTCCTTCCCGCCTTGTTGGGTTGGTCTTCTCCTGAATTAAAAGCTCTGTGGCCTTTTCATACCCGCCTTCCGCTATCAGGTTTTCCACCTGGATAAAAACCGATTTATAATCCCATGGTGAAGGAGCCTGGTTTATGAGATGTCCGGCAATCAGTGAGGAAAATGCCCGGTTGGACTTAATGGTATCCGAGGATCCATATTTAATTCGGGATAGGGCCGCAGCTAAATAAAACAGGTTCTCCCAGGATAAATCTTTCCAGTTTTTCACCCTTTTATTTTCATCTGCTATCGCTCTCCAGTTCTTTTGATGGTATTGTATCAAAAGGAAATATTTCAGTCCTTCCTCATAGACCGGTTTTTTTTGTTCGCGCCAGGACGACTCCTTCAGAATCAAATCCGCAAATTCATAAAATCCAGCTGCCGTCATTTTCTGCAGAGCTCTTTCAGAATCCTTCCAGGTCGCGTTATCCAGATTAAGCCTGCCCAAATGGGCGGCTAAAGCGCCTTTATAATGCTTATGGATCCAGCATAATTCCTCTAAAACGGAAAAAGACAGAGGTGATTGCAAAGGAACGGTGCTTAGCAAAGTGTCCAGCAGTTCCGCGGAGGAAACTTCTATCCTGGCTATCCGGAGTAAGTTATCCAGACCAAGTTTGACGGAGGTGTATTTTTTTTTGTCCAGGTGCAGCCAGTGAAGATAACTTCTGCCGGCCAGGAAAAATTGAGAGCTCAATTGGTAGATATCATTTAATTCCGGACGGATAATCCGGGAATCTCTGAAACGGATCTCGGCCAGATATGCCAGATCCATGGCGCTGTTCAGTTCCCTGTGTATGCGGTACTTTCTCAGCTGGGAAAAAAACCAATCCTCGTCATCAGGCAGTTTTTCAAATAATCGCTCCCGGTATTCTGCCACCTTTTCCTTATGAGCAACATGCTGAAGGCAAAATGCTATTTTCATCAGCTTGTTTAACTCTCTGGATTTTTTTTTCAACCCATTTATTGCCTTTCCACAGAAGTCCTGAGTTCGATCCCCGCGCAGTTTTTTCCGGAATTGTTCACATTCCGTGGTACTGGTATACCAGTCAGAACATTTTGGAAACGCGGAGTACTGAAAAGCGAAAAAAATGATGAGGATTGATCTCGGGCGCATGTTTGAATTCGGCTTCACATTAGAGTAATGGAGTGAATCCTCATACTTCTCTGATTCCTGACTCCCTGGCCTATGGAACCGCCAGCTTTCGTAAATTCTCAATGGTCCCGGGAAACAGTTCCTCCATGCACTCGGCCTCAGCGACGGCCGATGTACCATAAGACCGCAATCCCATTATGAAAAACGCGAATCCCAATATGGCATTACCGAAAGAGGAAAAGGTATGACCATCATATTCTGACTTCCCGCGGATTACCAGTCCGTCTTCGATTTCCCCAATTTCCACCTTCGCCTCCTTCAGACTGAGGATAATCCGTTTTAGCAAATCCTGTTCATAATACCGCAGAAAGGCTATGTCACGAATAACTGTTTCTCCGGCCGCGTAAGCTCCGGCGATAATGAGGAGAGGAATCTCCTCTCTCATGTTTTTTAAAGCCTCAAAATCAAATTTTCTGCCCTTCAATTCCGAATAGTTGACTTTTACTGTGCCGAGTGTTTCGCCGCAGAGTTCTCTTTTATGAGATAGTTCCAATACTGCCCCCATGCGCCGCAGTGCGGAAATGAAACCGGTCCGGGAAGGATTTAATAAAACGTTTTCCAGGATGATTTCAGAATCGGGAACCAGGGTAGCCGCAAGGACGTAAATCGAAGCCAGAGAAATATCGTTTGGCAGGCTCAATGACAGGTCTTTCAACGACATTGAGTCCGGTAAAATGAGGTGCTGCTCTGTCCTCTCTGTTTGTTTCAGTTTGCGGGCCATCCTTTTCTCCAAGTCGCTCATCTCTTTCTGCACGGATTTATGCAATTCCACCCCGGGCCCTACCAGAGCGAGCAGCTTTTCCAGATGATCAGGCCCGGAGTTCCCGCATTTGATCCTGGCCCCGGTCCCGCAACTGAGGTGATAAAACAGCCTGGCTGTCCTGGCCAGGTATTCTTCTTTTGGGTCTGTCACACAAGACTGCCGGATGGCAAGCACCCGGTAAACAGGACCCTTTTCTTCATTTCCCCTGTTCTTTTCCAAGGCGCAGTCAAAAAGTTTCAGAAACACATCCGTGCTGGTTTTAGGGATGGCCTTTGAATCAATTCCCACCAGGTTTGGGCTCTTCGATCCCGCGAATAATCCTCCCAGGGCCATAAGCACCATTTCGTGCCCGGGGAAAACTGGCTCGTCCAACTCTCCGGGACGCTGTCCTTTCCCATCAAGAGATACCAAACCATTTTCACGCACAAACCTATATCCCAGCCGGTTGAACAACTCCATCAAATCCTCAACCAAGCGGGATTCAGGGATGTTTTCCAACCTCGACCGGCCGCGCGCCATGGCCGAAAGAAACAGGGCATGACAGGCCAGCAGGGCATCCCCCTGCAAAGGCGGTGTCCCCCTTAAAGGACTGCTCTTGGTAATTTCTATGCTTCCCATCACCGGATAGTGGCTTTGAAGCCATGATTTAAGAGGCATCTCGATGCCTCCCGGGCTTCCGCCCGTTTCTTAAAACCAATTCTGACCGTCCCCGACTCGCCTTCCCTTACCTTTAGTACTTCCAGATCCAGAATATTGAGCCCGGCATCAGAAACCAGTTTCAGGGCCTCCTGTAAAATCCCCCTCCGGTCGGGAATGCTCAGCAGCACTTCCGCCAGTTCCGTGGTGAAACCCTTATTTTTTTCAGACAGTTTTTCCCTGAGCATTTTCCCCGGTTGGAAAAAGGACTGGAACTGATCTCTTTTGAAGGCTTTTTCGATCTTCTGCAGGTATCCAAGGTAACTGGACAGGGTACGCAGGATTTCATCCTTGTTGCTGGCGAAAATAGGCTCCCAGACGGCAAGAGAGGAATTGGCCAAACGCGTCATATCTCGAAACCCTCCTCCCGCGACCTGCAGGGCATTTTTAACCACGGACCGCTTGTTGGCGATAAAACCAGCCAGAGAGGTGGATATCAACTGCGGAAGATGGGATACATTGGCAACCACCTTATCATGGACATCCGGTAACATAATCACGGTTCGGGCTCCCAGATTTTCCATGTTTTTTTTCAAGCGGTTCAGCACCAAGTCAGGGGTACCGGGCAAAGGACATAATATCCAGGAGGCGTTTTCAAAAAGAAGATCATCCCTGGCATCAATGCCGCTTTTCTCACTTCCTGTCATGGGATGTGATCCGATAAAAAAAACCTGTTTGTACTGGGAAAAAACCTTACTGGCTGCCTGACAAATCTTCTTTTTAGTGCTTCCGACATCTGTTACTATGCAATTTTTCCGGAATTTCGGGGGATGAGCCCTCCATTGCCTCAGGGTATCCAATACATGAGTGATGGGGGTACATAAAAATACCAGGTCAGAGGCGGCTACGGCTTCACTGGTCTCCCCATAATCGAATCCCTTATCAATGATTGCCAGGTCCACCGCTTTTTTTATGGTTTTGGGAGAGGAAATCCCAACCACACGGGAGCCGGGATTTCTCTTTTTGAAAGCAGCGGCCAGGGAAGAACCTAAGAGGCCCAATCCAATTATCGAGATAGTGACATTACCCCTGTTTTTTTTCATTGTTGAGTGCTGTGTTACCACTGACGGCTTGAACCGAAATCTTTACCGTCATCCCCGGTCAACGGTTAACTCTCCTCTTCCAACTTTCGGTGTTCCTCAATAATAGAGCTGAAAATCCTTCTCACCGCCTCCTTTTTAAGCGGGCCGGGATTGTTTGCCTGGAGAACATCTAAAATCCTTTCTTCCCGATCCGGGTCGAATACTGGAAGTGAATGCGCCTTTTTCACCTTTGCTATAGCCTGGACAGCTAATGCCCTATTTTTCAGCAGTCCAAGAATCTGCCTGTCAATCTCATCGATTTGATTGCGGTAATCTTCTATTTCCATTTCAACTGATAAATTTCAAAATCCTATAAAAATTAATTTTTATCCAGGTATTTGGCTTTTTGCTCCAGTAAATCAATAATGGTTTGGAAACTATCGATTTCCGGCTTACATATCCCAAAAACCTGCTGTCATAACT
This sequence comes from Fibrobacterota bacterium, assembly GCA_042567505.1. GTDB lineage: Bacteria > Fibrobacterota > Fibrobacteria > UBA11236 > JADFYW01 > JBHPJW01. The sequence continues at coordinate 3,705 of JBHPJW010000032.1, read as the reverse complement.
CTGCTCCCAATTATCTCCCATAACAAAGTAACAGGGTTCCTTCACCACATAATCCCGGACTTCTTGACCTTCCCTGAATAAAGTTCTCCTAAAATCGATCTCCTTTTCCGGAAAACGCGTTCTTAATTGATTCAATAAACTGTTAAGGTTGTACCAGCTCATGGTGGAAAGGTCCAATTTTTTATCCTTATTCAAGGTGATCTTAAATACAGACGGGAAATAGGCGGGATCAATCACTTCTCCGTCAACAATAAGGTGACAGGTAATTTCCAGACTGACATTCGGCCAATCCTGCCTCATCAATGAAACTGCAAAGTCAAATTCACGCAGACTTAATTCGGAGAAGACCAGCGTATCTCCCGGCGATGGAATAGTTATGGGGGTGAATTCATCCCGGGGATCAATGGAGGGGCTTCTTTTTATGGTGGTGTCACGGATAAAATCAAATCCCCTGTACGGCTCTCCATTGATAATGATCTGCTTATCCCTGATTTCTATCATGTCATTCTGGCCTGCCACCACCCGTTTTATTGATTTTGTTTCTTTATACACCGGATGTCTGAATACAATTAAATCCCCTCTGGCAGGCTCCCAAAATCCGGCAGTCATTTTCTTTACCAGTCTGTTTGTCAGGATTCTGTCTCCCGGAATGAGGGTGGGCGACATGGAGTTATCCGAAACCGAATAAGGTATGAAAATCATGAACCGGAACACTATTCCGGCCACCACTGCCGCACACACTCCAATTGATAATTCAATAAGTTTGACGCGCCGCCCCCCCGGGAATTTGAAAAAAGATAAGTTCATGTCAAAGCAGGATAATTAGAAAATTATGCAAATAGATAGTAGAGAATTTTTAGCCCAAAGAAGCCAGACAGATGTGAGGGGCGAGGAAGTCGATGCTAAGAAAACCTTTAATAGAGCCATCCTCAATAGTCCCGCAATGCGGGACGAAGGGGAGCGGGTCGATAAGTCAACAAGACCGGCCAAGAAACTCAGTGGCACGCATCCATTGATATCCGTTCAGGTAATGTCTGTTCCCAGCGGCTGTGTTGATTTCTCGACTCCACCCTCCTTCGCGCTCTGCACTACGGATGGTTTCGCCCGGATTGCCAGCCTTGGCTGAGTGCCCCCCCTCCTCACCCCTGACCATCAACTCCTCTCCATGCGCAGTACGGCCATGAAAGCCTCCTGGGGTATCTCTATATTTCCCACTGCTTTCATTCGTTTCTTTCCCTCTTTCTGTTTTTCCAGCAGTTTTCTTTTCCTGGTGATGTCACCGCCGTAGCATTTTGCCGTCACGTTTTTTCTGTATGCCTTTACGGTGCTCCGGACAACCACACGTGTCCCAATGGCAGCCTGGATGGCTACCTCAAACATCTGTCTTGGTATGAGTTCCTTGAGTTTGCCGCACAGGGCCCGGCCCCAATGATAGGCCTTCTCTCTGGGGATAATAGCTGAAAAGGCATCGATGGGATCACCATTTATCAGTATATCCAGTTTAATCAAGTCGGACTCTTTGTATCCCGTGGGTTCGTAATCCATAGACGCGTACCCTTTGGTGGTGGATTTTAACCTGTCATAAAAGTCATACAGAATTTCAGCCAGGGGAAACTCGTACTCCAGGCGAACTTTTTCCTCTGTTATGTATTCCATGTTCAGGTAATCACCCCGTTTTTCCTCTCCTAACTTCATAACCGCGCCTACATATTCGCTGGGCAGGATAAAGTTAACCTTGACATATGGCTCCTCAATGGCCCGGTAGTCAGACGGCGAGGGCATCTTGCTCGGATTTTCTATCCGCAGACGAATCCCGTTATTGAGGATAACGTGATAGACGACATTAGGAACCGTGGTGATGATAGTTACGTCAAATTCTCTCTCCAGTCTTTCACCCACGATCTCAAGATGAAGCAAACCCAGAAACCCGGCCCGGAATCCGAAACCCAGCGCATCCGAGGTCTCGGGAATCCAGGAGAGAGAGGCGTCGTTCAACCGCAGTTTTTCCAGGGCCTCGCCCAGCACTTCATAATCATTTGAATCCACAGGGTAGATACCGGCAAAAACCATGGGGCTTATTTCCTTAAAGCCTCTGAGCACCTCCTGGGTGGGACAATGAACATCAGTGATAGTGTCCCCTATCTTGGCATCACGGATATTTTTAATATTGGCAATCAGATATCCCACTTCCCCGGCTTTCAACGAGGTGGTGGGCACCCTTTCCATGGTCATGTAACCCAGTTCAGCGCATTCGTAGTTTCTTTCCGCGGCCATTAGCAGGATCGGGGATCCGCTGTGCAGAATCCCGTCAAAGACCCTGATATAGGCAATGGCTCCCCTGTAGTTGTCGAACTTGGAGTCAAAAATCAGAGCTTTCACCGGAACAGACGGATCTCCGGCCGGCGGAGGTATTTTGTCAACCACCTGATTGAGAACTTCCTCAACACCCGTTCCCTGCTTGGCGGAAATTTTTAAAATGGATGCAGGTTCGCATCCCAGAAGATTTCCTACATTTTTTGCCACTAATTCAGCATTGGCCGAAGGTAAATCGATTTTATTGATTACCGGAAGAACCGATAAATCCTGCTCCAGAGCCAGATACAGATTTGAAAGGGTCTGGGCCTCAATTCCCTGAGTGGCGTCCACAACCAGTATTGCTCCTTCACAGGCTGCCAGGCAACGGGTAACTTCATAGGTGAAATCCACATGACCGGGAGTATCAATAAGGTTTAAAAAATAATCCTGAGAGTTAACTCTGTAGACCATACGGATGACGTGCGATTTAATGGTGATACCGCGTTCTCTTTCCAGGTCCATGTCATCGAGCACTTGTTCCTGCTTTTCCCGGTCGGAAAGGGTTCCGGTAATTTCCAGCATTCTATCTGCCAGGGTTGATTTACCGTGATCAATATGTGCAATAATGCAAAAATTTCTTATCTTTCCGGTTTCGGTACTCATTTATGGCCAAATCACATTAATATGAGCAAAAGCAGATTTTTGAATGAAATCACCGTTTTTAACATTTAATTTTTAATCGGGGTAGAAAATGATCCATTTGATAAAACACAGAACGGACTTAGTTTTTATCCTTCTCCTTATTTTTGAAATTTCCCTCTATAGCCAGTCAACTGCTTCAGGCAAGAAGTTTAATAAAAATTATGACAATACTAAGCAGATTTTTGCCGTAATAGAAACCCATGAGGGACCGATGGAATTGGAACTCTTTTTTAAAGAGGCCCCAAACACGGTGGCTAATTTTACCGATTTGGCAAAGTCAGGCTTTTATGATGGATTGATATTTCACAGGGTCATTCAGGGTTTTATGGTCCAGGGCGGAGATCCGAAGGGAGATGGCACCGGTGGCCCGGGATATACAATTGACGATGAGAGAAATGATTTAAAACATGGGGCTGGTACGCTGTCAATGGCAAATTCCGGGCCCAATACCGGTGGATCACAATTTTTTATAACTCACATGCCACAACCTCATTTAGATGGTAAACACACCATTTTCGGGAAGGTAGTCAAAGGATTTGATGCTGTGACCCGAATTGAAAAAGGTGATGTGATTAAGAACATTAAAATTAAAGAAATCAAGAAATAACCATACCATATCCCCTGTCTGCCGGTTGATACATGGCGAAAAAAACCAAAAACCAGAAAAAAAAACAAAAAACCAGAAAAAAAGGCTGGTAAAACAAAGGC
>JBHPJW010000031.1:0-27862 GCA_042567505.1 Fibrobacterota bacterium | reverse complement strand
CGTAAGGAAGTGAAGGGCAGGCGTCATACTGAGCCAGTGGAAGTATGACGGTGTTGCTTTTCCTTCAGGAATTTGGCATTCCGTACCCTTCGACAGGCTCAGGGTGACGGGGTGGTTCCCTCATTCCTCCCTTGTCAGTGCTATCATTACCATCACCGATTCCAGATCGGACATTGCCACCGCTGCCGTTACCGAAAAACGTATCCTTTTTGGCTCTAATTAATATATTATACCGGATGGACCATAAAAAACCCCAGTATTTCAGCGCACGGGGTCTCACCCGGGGCAAAAAGAGGACAATACCGGCGAAAAAAACAGATCCCTTTTCCCTGAAAGGACTTAAGGCCAAACCGGCGGGTAAACGGCTCTTATCCGAGGAAGCGGCCAGGCAGCTGGCCATGGCGCTCAAAGGAATGCTTAAAAAAAACGCCTGATTTGGCATTATATCTACGGAAGTTCTCTTGGATTTCTGTTCACTCATTTACGGTTTACAGAGGCCTGATAAAACCATGAATAATTCCGAAAAATTAAATTTCCCATAAAATCAGCCTCTTTATTTCCTAATTGTTCAGAAAAAGTTATTTTTCCTAAATTATTTGAAATTCAATAAAAGGGGATTAACTATGAAAAATTTATTGAAAACCATAAGTTTCCTGTTGCTGATGAGCGCCCTTGTTCCCGGCCTGGCAGAAGAAGAAGGTGCGGAAGCAAACCCCGGTGCGGAAGAACAAAAAGAAACGGTTAAACAAGAAGCGCAAATCGAAGTGCCTCCCCGGGGACAAACGGGTTTCATTCAGGTAACGACCACGCCTGAAAAAGCTACCGTGTACCTGGATGGAGAAGAGCTGGGATTATCCCCCATTGAAAAGAAGACTTTTCGCAGCGGCAGATTTGATTTCACCATCATGATGGGAGGGGAAGAACTGGTGAACGAGAGAGTGAACATCTGGCCCAATCAACTCACCCTAATTGAAAAAGATCTGGTCCTTCCTTACGGCACCATTATCCTAACGACCAAACCCGGACACACCAAAGTTCACATCGACGGAGAAGAAGTGGGTCGGACCACGGGAGGCCCCTTGACCATCAACAACGTGACGTCCGGAACTCATATCGTTAAAGTGAGCGCCCGGGGCAGGCGGTCAAGAGAAGTGGAAGTCAATGTGAACGGCGAGGACACCACGAAAATAAATGTCAGTCTGGGCAAGTGATCCTGGCTCCCCGGAAAGAGCATCATCAGTAAAGTTTATTTTCAACTGATGAAAAGGCTATCTCGCCCCCCGGATTAAATCCCGGGACACTTTCTCAATCATTTTAAACAGGTCATCCTCATCGCACTTTTCGCTGAGGTTTATTATCCTGTCGTTTTTGGAGGTTTCTATATCAATCTGTTTGATGGTTAAGGAATAGGTGGAGCCCAGCTTGCCTATGGAACCGCTGATTATCTTTTCCACTCCCAGCATCCGGCCTATTTCGGCAAAACATTCCGGAGTGTCGCAGTCTTCCGAGCGCTGAAAGGAACGCTCATCCATGAGCTTGGCCATGTCTTCCCTGTTCATCACGGTGAACGCGCCTGATGAAAAGAGCTCGCTCCTGAGTTTTTCGGAAAGCAGCGAAGAAACATGATCGCCAATCCCCATGGCCTTTAAATCCATAATAGCGACGTTCCGGGCGCTCGCGGTTTTCTTTACATATGTTCCACCCGGGCCCGCTCCCTCTCCCTTTAAAGCTAAATCCACGCATACACTATCCTGCTCCAATTCGTTTATGGCACCGTTAAAAAAATCAACAAAAAAACAGATCGGCCAGCCACCCAGGCAAAGAGCGTTGCCCCAAAACCATTTACTGATCTTTCTTTTGATAATAGTGTTATGAGGCTCATAATTATCTTTTTCCAATCTGACAGCATAACTCTTGTCCCTTTTTAATTTGATTTTCTCCGGAGTGGTCCCCACCTCCTTTTCGTCAATGATAATTCTCGCGCCCTCGGGCTCACTGGTAAACCGGACTTCCTGGGTCCGACCGTGCATGATGGTGGCGCAACCCGCCAGCAGGCCCAGGGACCACAGCGAGATGATAAGTGGTAACATCTGCCTATGGATCATCCTGTTTTTTTCCTTTTCAGCTTAGAGTTGACGTTCTGATTTAAATATAGGATTTTCACTCCGCATAAGAAAAGAGAAGACTGCCGGGAAACGCATACGATTACATACCTTCCTTCCTGCTTCACCCAGAGCCCTGCCATGGTATCCAGGGATCCGCCTGCGCGCCAGGCGCCTGCCGGTCATCATCTAAATGGAACCAGAACCTGCAAACCGCCGGTAGAAGGTTTGAAGTGATTTTGAAGTTTAAAAACCGTTACAAAAACGCCGGGAAGTTATGTGTTTCGCTCTTTATACCCATGGCTTCTATCTCCACCAGCCAGCCGGGACGGCAGGCGGGGGCCTCCACCAGCAAACAGGGAACCCGCTCAGGAATATACCCGCTGAGCATTTCTTCTACGGCCGATTTCTTTTTCGGATCCCTTACATAGACAATCAAGTGCGCCACATCTGCGAAATCAGCTCCATGAGGCGTCAACAGGGCCTTTATGTTTTCCAGAGCCCTCCTGGTCTGTTTGCGGATATTCCCGGGATAGAGTAACTCGCCTTTTTCATTTATGCTGGCTGTTCCGGAGACATAAAGATGAGTCCTGTCCCCAAAGGGCACTTTCAGGCCCCTTTCAAACGTGACCCCGTACTTGATGGAAGGAGAGAGGTGTTCCAGGGCCTCCATGACGACGATCTGGTCTTTTGCCAATCCGCCCAGAGACATGGCATCCACGGAAATAAGGGAATTCACCTCCCTGGCGTTTCCCTCTATGCCGGTGCTTGCGATATACCGCGTTTTCCCGGTGAAACCGTGCTTTAGAAAAAAGTTCCGTCGGGAAATAACCATACCCTTGTACTGGTTGTCGATATCCCGGACAAACACCCAGGTCCTGATGGTGTTGTCCAGAAGGCTCATGTTGTATTCCCCAAGGACGGTTGCTAACGATTCGAACACTTCATCAGTCTGTTTGCCAGCGTCAGAGAAACCTTGACCCGCGTAGTTAGCGGTCCAGAGCATCTGGTAATGTGCCCCGTTTATTACCATGCCGTTGCGGCCTTCCCTCTGGTCGTGATGCAGCATCTCTCTGGCAAAGCTGCCCTGCCTGTGCTTGATATGGTAGCTGTACACACAAATCTGGCCTCCCCCCCACAGGCCTTTGCTGAATAACCGACAGGCACCCCTTCTTCAGCAGCTTACAAAGGTCCGACCTTTCAAAGCCCTCTTTCTGGTTTTCAATGTCGCTCATGTAGACGCGGTTGAAAACCTGTGTCTCTGCCGACAGGCCGCATTCAACCAGTACATCCCGGTAGTTTCCCTGCAGCTCGCCTAACTCGTGCTCAAAATGAGAGGGCCTGTCACAACAAAGCAGGAGAAAAAACTCATCCGCCCCCTGCTCAGTGGAGAAAGAAGAGCATTTGATTGAGTGGTGGATATTCCAGAGTTTAAGCAAGCATCCGTCCTTGACCTGTTTCTTTCGCCCTTTGAGCTCAGAATTTTCTGGGAATTATAACAAATTCAACAGCGCCCCGAGCAGAATTGCCCATCCGGATCCTGATACGGGGACATCAGAACTGAAACAAATCTTTTCCGCCTTCAGCGGTCACTTCTTTTTGGCCTTGCGCTTTTTCCTGTACATCTCCTCATCAGCCCGGGCCAGCAGTTCGTTAATGGTACAGGGGGTCTTTGGATCGCAATGGGCTATGCCCACGCTCAGGGACAGTTTATACTTGCGCCGTTTTTTCTTGTTGTGTTGCTGCAGTTTTTCCTTCAAGTGCTTTTCCAGGATTCCCGCGTGGGATTTGGCGGAATCAATGGCCAGCACCACGAATTCATCTCCCCCTATGCGGGCAACGATGTCCGATCCCCGGAAGGTAGCTTTAAATATTTCCGCCACATCCCTGAGGGCCCGGTCTCCCTCCTTGTGCCCATAAGTGTCGTTTATCTTTTTCATGTTATCCATGTCGGCAAACAGAAGCACCATGCTTTCTTTCTTCCTCTGGGCCAGCTTCAGCTGCTGCTGGGCCAGGGCGATAAAACCGCGCCGGTTGTTGAGTTTGGTGAGCACATCCGTGAGGGAAAGATTCTTTACCTTCTTTAGAGTGGTCTTGAGCTTTTCCTCCATAAGCTTTCTGTCGGTGATGTCCCGTGAGACGCCCACGATGAAAAAATTCCCCTCGCTGTCTTCATACAGGGTTTTCTTGGTGAGAATGATGTGCTTGTTTCCCCTGGCATCGGTGAGGACTTCCTCATTGAGGTTTTCCTCGCCTGTGGTAAACACCAGCTCATCCTTTTCCCAGAAGACGTCCGCTTCTTCCTTGGGGAAAAAGTCATAATCGGTTTTTCCTATCAGCTCTTCGCGGCTCAGGCCGATGGCCCTGATGTTGGCGTCATTCATAAGCACCCAGCGGTGCTGCCTGTCCTTGACAAAGACGCCGTCGCCAATGGCGTTGATGATCTTTTCCAGGTGTTCTTCCGGCTTATTCATTTTTCGGTAAAAAAATAAACAGTAATTATGGTCATTGCCATCAAATTACCACTTTTTTGTCACTCTACAACTTTTTTTCATCAATCAACCGGTAAAGACTATCCACCACCTTTTTATCGATTTTGCCGCGGTCTACCAGGGAATCCAGCTCTTTTTTGGTTTCGGTCAGGCTGAGCGCCTTGCGATAGGGACGGTCCCCTATCAGTGCGTCATAAATATCTGCCACGGTCATTATCCGGGTAATCAGGGAAATCTGATCGCCCTTTAAACCATCGGGATAACCGGAACCGTCCAGGCATTCATGATGGTGCTTGATGGGAGCCAGCAGGTGATGAAAGGTCTTAAGGGGCATGACAATGCTTTCGCCTATAACCGGGTGCTTCTTCATTATTTCTCTTTCGTCATTGTTTAACGGCCCGGGCTTGGTCAGGATGCTGTCGGATATGCCGATTTTACCGATGTCGTGCAGGCTGGAAGCGTCCCGCAGCGTCTGGACGTCTTTATCGGAGAGTCCCATGGCCGCCCCCAGGACCGCGGCGTATTTGCCCACTTGTTCCGAATGTCCCCGGGAATAGGAATCCTTGGCCTCCACCGCCAGCGCCAGGGCCGACATTGTCTCAAAATAGGTCCGTTCCTTGTCCTGGTTCAACTGCATGTTCTCAAATGATATGCCTATTTGGTACCCCAGATTGTTCACCAGCTTGATTTCATCTTCCGTGAAATTATTGCCGGGCTTGCTGCCGCTTAAACATACCGCGCCCCACACCTTTTCGTGATGCAGCAGGGGGGCGCACACCAGCGGAGGGGCGAACAGCTTGTCCTGATCTTTTTTATCCAGGATGGGAAGCACAAACACTTCTTTCTCCCTGGTAACCCAGGGAAGAAAAGAACCGGAAGCTTTCACTATTTCCCCTTCAAGGACGCCCTTATCTCCTATCCAGGCCTTGAGCTTGAATTCCCCCTGGTCTTCCAGAGAGAAAATAGCCCCGTTTTTAGCGCCCAGCGCTTCGATGGCCGTCTGCAGGACCAGATGAACCAGCAAATCAAAGTTTTCCATGGAAGACAGCGCTTTGCTTACCGTTGACAGAACCTCATACAGTGTCTTTTTTGTCTCCTCCAGTTCCTTGATGTTTCCCTCCAGCCTGGAGAAGATTTCGCCAAAGGATTTGGCGAGATTTGCGAGTTCCCCCTCCTTCTCCCCTTTCATCAGTTCCCATACCAGGTCCTTGTCCATTTTACCTATCAGGGACTGCCGCATGGTTTCCGAAAGTCGTACAATGCGCACAAGGATGGCCCGCAGACCGAAAAAACCCAACAGGCTGGCGATCCCCACCAGTATTATTATGAGGTGAAGCTGGCCTCTGGGAAAAAGTATTTGGGTGCCATCATCATTATATTGAACGTAAATAAAAAAGAGCAGCAGAAAGGGCACCAGTGAAAAGCCGACGTACAGAACACTGAATCTGGTTAACAGAGAACCTGTTTTTACGGAACCACCCTTTTTCTTTTGCATAAAAAAATAATACCCTTATTACTCTGAATTGTCTTTAAAAAATCGCTGTTCTTTTGGTTTCCTCCTTTATTAACTTGTTTAGATTCAATAAGTTACATATACCAAACAATTAAATAAACATGGAAACCATTTCCAATTATAAATTCATATAAGTTTGTTAAAATCGTATTGCTACCCATGCCTTTGACTAAACAAGTTAATAAAGGAGGAAACCGCAATACCTCAGTATGCTGTCCGACACCGAAGAAAGAAATGCCTGTGGACAGGTTCCAAAATTATATTGGCTGAAGATAAATGACTTTTATGAAATTCGATAAGTCTGTCTGGGGATGGGCCATGTATGACTGGGCAAACTCCGCGTTTGCCACCAGCGTGATGGCGGCTTTTTTCCCCATTTTCTTCAAGCAGTACTGGAGCTTCGGGGCTGATGTTAACGAAAGCACCGCCCGGCTGGGGCTGGCCAATTCGCTGGCCAGTCTGCTGGTGGCCCTGTCGGCCCCCCTGCTGGGCGCCATCGCCGACAAGGGGACCGTGAAAAAAAAGTTCCTTATCTTCTTCGCCTACCTGGGCGCCCTGATGACAGCCGCGCTCTGCTGTATCTCTAAAGGCAACTGGGGTATGGCGATCCTGGTATATATACTGGGAAATATCGGGTTTTCGGGGTCCCTTATTTTTTATGACGCCCTTCTGCCCGGTGTGGCTAAAAAAGGAAACGTCCATTATATATCCAGCCTGGGGTATGCCATGGGATACCTGGGCGGCGGCCTGATCTTTTTACTAAATGTGCTCATGGTGCGCATGCCGGAAAAATTCTGGCTGGCCGATGCCGGCCAGGCCGTCCGTGTCTCATTTGTGTCCGTGGCGCTGTGGTGGGCTGTTTTCACCCTGTTTACCCTGTTTTGGGTAAGGGAAGATCGTACAGGGCCGCGAGCGGTAAGTACCATGCATATCATTACCCGGGGGCTCCACGATTTTATCGAGACCTTCAGGAACATTCGGCAGTATAAAACCTTGTTTCTATTTTTGCTGGCCTACTGGTTTTACATAGACGGCGTGGACACCATCATCCGCATGGCGGTAGATTACGGCATGTCGCTTGGATTTGATTCCGGAGACCTGATAACAGCCCTTATCATTACCCAGTTCGTGGGCTTTCCCGCGGCCCTGGTATTCGGCAGGCTGGGGCAGGACTGGGGTGTGAGCAGGTCCATCTATCTCGCCCTGGGCATATACCTGGCGGTGACGGTATGGGGAGCGATGATGACCGACAAGAGGGAATTCTATGTGCTGGCCGGGGTTATCGGCGTGGTGCAGGGCGGCATCCAGGCCCTGAGCCGTTCCTATTACGCCCAGCTTATCCCCCGGGACCAGCCGGCCAAGTTCTACGGATTCTATAATATGCTGGGCAAGTTCGCGGCCATCCTGGGTCCCCTGCTGGTAGGTCTCACCGGTCTCATTGCCAAACGCCTGATGCTGCCCCCCTCCCCCACTCCGGCCCAAACGGCAACTATCGGCCAACTGGCATCGCGCTGGAGCATCGCCTCAATTGTGCTGCTGTTTGTTGCCGGGGGCATTCTGTTTTACCTGGCGGACAAAAGCGGGAAACAGGGGGGATAAATGCTGCTGCGGCCCCGATATGCTCCGTTACGGGGGGGGCTTGGGAACATAAAGAAGGGGCCGCAGCATTTTTAATATTATTTTAGCCTTCTTGTTCCAGTAACCTCACAAGACGCAAACTTAAATATTTTATCAAGTCAACCCTTAAAGATTTGGTGAAGCAGCGGGTCTTTCCTTGAAGCATGTCCTTTATGGCGCTCACTTCAAAAGTCATCAAAGTATAAACCTATCAGATAAGAAATAGATTGTCAAGACGTTTCAGGCAAAATTATCCGCCTAAAAAAAAACCGCACCTTTAAAAAACAAAGCCATGCCCATAGGGGCATGGCTTTTTCCTAAAAGGCAAAAAACTTTACTTAAAAGAAATACGCCAGCTTAGCCATCCAGTACCAGTCCTGGGGAGTGATAAAAAGAGCCCGCTGGCTGGGAGGATTGTTATCACCATATCCCGTAAACACCCCGGGCCGGAAATGGTCGTTAGCCAGCTGGAAACTGACTTTTAAATGATCCTGTATGACCCTGGCCCCATGCAATGACCATTTGATATCATCCCTGTTGCCCCAGTCGTAGGGAGGATTTTGGTACACGCCCACCGGCAGGGGAGACGGCTGGTTTCCGGCCGTTGTTTTGTAGCGGTCCAGGTCGTCCCTGAAGGTGGCCTTGTACACTTCCATCTCAAAGGCCAGATGGTCGAGCAATCTAAACGCGGGAATGTTAATACCCCACATGATTGGCATTCTCTCGCTCAGGGGACCGTATATATCATCATAGGCCTTGCCGCTGCCCCATCCGATCACAGCCACTTCTCCGTAAATCTTAAGGTCCTCAGGGCCCAGGATGCCCATGTCTCCTATCAGGCCCTTGATGTCAAAGGTGGCGTGCGCCATGGTCTTGATGCCCTGGAAAGACAGGAAGGTGGTGTCGCCCAGGAAATTGTTGTTGGTGTCCTGCACCGGCGCCCCCGCGGCGTCAAAAAGAGTGTCCAGATGGTACCAGCGGTGATCATTGGTCAGCGAGTCGTCAATGGCAATGAGATGGTAAAAATTGACACCCGCGCCTATGCGGAACAGGCCGTCAATGCCGTAACTAAAGATATAGGCCGGGGACAGATCAAAGAAGGGGAAAAAATCAGTTTCGCTGTTTATCAGAAAATCGTGATGGAATCCCCCGATTTCATGCCCGACCTGCAGTCCCAGCATGTTGGCCACGGGCAGAACATGCTTGGTCTCAAAGCCCGAATTCAAAAGCGCCGGGTACGCCGGCCCCCGCAAAAGGTACAATCCCAGGTTCTGATTATCGGGCAGGTAATCATAGGGAATCAATCCCCCCCGGAAAAACAGCTTGTGGTCATCTGCGTCTAAAAGGGAATACTTAAAACCAGCCTCAGCCACATAGGGGAAAAAATCCATGGGAGCATAACCGCCCTGCACCTGGACACGTCCTACCAGAAAATGACCCGCGGCAACCCCCACCCCCGCCGTCACCTCCAGGTTTTCCGAGGCCTTTGTGTTTATGGCCAGCTGAGCGCCCGTGCTCACCATGGACTGGCCGTTAAAATCCTGGCGCCGGCTGGTGTCCGTGCTGTTTACGACGGTGCCGTACTGCACCCAGCCCGCGGCCCCGAAATTCATCTCTTTTTCGTCCTGGCAGAAAACTCCATAGGGAGTGAAAACCAATAAAACAAGAGGCACCAGGGCTGCCAGGGCTTTATGTGATGAACTGAAGATTTTCATGCTCTAAAGATGTCCTAAAAAAAGTAAGCCAGTTTAGCGGTCCAGTACCAGTCACTGGGAGTAGTTGTAGTCTCGACTCCGGTGGCGATGTTATGGGACCCTCCCAGCCTGAGGTGGTCATTGGCCACCTGTGCCGATAATGCCATGTTTCCAAACAATCCCTTTGAGGCGTTCACCGCCCACTTCCAATCATCGCGGGTGTTGTCGACGTCACTTTTGACCGGCGGCACCCAGGAACCATTCTGCGCCGCCAGGTTGTCGCTGGAGTTCTTGCTCCCGTAGTGTTCCACTTCCACTGAAAGATTCATAAAACCGAAGGTGGGCAGGTTCATCCCCACCATAATAGGCATGCGTTCTGACATGCTGCCGTATACTTCCCCGGAATAATTTTTGGTTCCCAGGATGGCCGCCTCGCCGTAAATCACCAGATCATTCTCTCCCAGAGCCTCAATGCCGCCTGCCAGGGCCTTGGGATCCAGGCGGAAGCGCATGACCATCTTGGTCCCGGCCAGGGATCCGGTGATAGTATCCAAAACCAGGGTAGAGTCCAGCTGGCCCGTGAGAGGATCTGTGGTAACTGTATATGACGAATCAAATAAAAAACAGGCGTTATCTTGCCCCATCCTTCCATAGACGCTGATGTCTGTTTGCTCATCACAGTCTTTGGTCGGGGAGGTAACATCAGAATTTTGAGGAATCAGCCGGTAAAAGTTCACGCCCAGGCCGAATTCAAATCCTGGGTGGAACTTAAAATTAAGGTAGTCGGCGATGGAAATGTCATACAGGGGCTTGTCTTCGGTCTCGATGTTGAATAACAAATCATTACTTAACATGCCGATTTCATAACCTGCCCTGGCCCCATAAATATTACCAAATCCAGATACCAGGGCGCCGGGATATACATATCCCCGCATCATGTACAGGCCCAGGTTCTTCACGTCGGGATTGTAATTATACCCGAAGGATCCCATGGTAAGGCTCCATTTATCATCCGCGGTAAAAAGCGAGTTGGAATAGGTTATCCTGGCCTCGCCCACATACGTTACCCAGAAGGGATACCAAAGGCTGGCCTGGGTTTTGGAACCCCGTGCAAGATGCACCTGAATAACCCCAATGGACAGTCCTCCCTGCCAGTGATCATCCACATTCAAGGTGGCGCTCAGCTGCCCTCCGGCGTTCTGCATCCAGTTGTCCGTGTAATCATTTGACCGGCCTTTTTCCGAGGAGCTCTCCACCACCCGGCCCATCTGCAACCACCCGGCCCCGTGGATTTCAGGGGTCAACTCCTGACAGTAAGCGCCAACGGCCAGTAACATGCTCAAGGCGAGAGAAGTGAAGTAAGTTTTTAGTGTCATTTTTCCAATCTCTGACATGCCCGGTTAAAAGAAAAAACTCGTCCTGAACATGAAATACCAGTCCGACACATCACTGAAAGCGGTTGCCGTTCCCCCATTCGAAAATATCAGGCCCGTGGCCACTGGCCTGGGACGGTAGTGATCGCAGGCTACCTGGGCGGAGAACATGATGTGTTTCTGCACTGATTTTTCCAGGTTTAGGGACCACTTTAGGTTGTCGGACGTCAGGTTTTCCACGTCCATGGGCGTTCCCAGCACGTTCACAGTGTCCCCATCTCTACTTATGTAGTTGCCCTGTTCATCGATGCCGTAATCATCGTAGGTCACGGGCTTGGGTGAGGGAATGGGATGGTCCTGGGTTGTCCAGGGAGCCACCACGTTGTTGTTGCCTACCAGGGCCAGGTCATTGCGATACAGGCAGCCGTACCACTCCAGCTCCAGGGACAGCAGGTCCAGCAGGCCGAAGGTGGGAACGTTAAAACCGAACATCACGGGCATGCGCTCAGAAATCTTGTCATAGGTATTGCCGTAGTTTTTCAGGCCGATGATAGCGGTTTCACCGTACAATATCAGATCGTTGGGATTCTCCGCATCCATTCCCAGCAGCGGCTTGAAGTCCAGGTTGAAATAAGCCATGAGCTTAGTGCCCTTATGGGTGAAATAAAGGGTGTCGTTGCTCACCGTATCCACCTCGATGTATTTATCCTTCTGGAAATTAAGCGTGGCGTTGCTGAGATGCCCGGGTTCTTCCAGGTCCTCGCTGAAGGTGACCAGCCGGTAGAAATTAACTCCGGCTCCCAGTTTCAGGCCCTCAAAGACCTGGTAGTGGGCCAGGTAGGCCAGGCTCCAGTCAAAGGTGGGGGGCACGTCGCGCTCAAGGTTCAGCAACAGGTCATGGCTGAAGGCCCCCATGGCATGCCGCGCATGCGCTCCCACCAGGGAGCCCTTGCTGGGATCTGTATAAAAGTCCTGAAATCCTCCCATCAGTATGCCGGGATACACCGGCCCCCTTAGCAGGTACAGACCCAGATTCTTTACCTGGGGATTGTATTTATGGGAGAAACTGCCCGCCGTCAGGCTGAAACCGGGAGAATCCTTCTCACCCAGGTAATAAGTAATGCGGGATTCAGTCAGAAAGCTTTGGAAAAGGTTTATGGTCATGAAAGCGGCTCCTCCGCTTCCCAGGGCATTGCTCACCTTCTGGGCCCCGAATCCGAATACTCCTTCTATGTTATCTGTGAGATCGCTGAAGATGGTGAACTGGGCCCCCATGCCATGCAATAAATTGCCTTCTAAATTGAGTTCGCCCGGAGGAGCAATCAGGGTATCGCTGACCTTCATTATCCTGCCCACGTCCGCCCAGGCCCTGCCGTGGATCTCATATTCCGGCTGCGCCGACACACCCACTCCGCAAGCCGATAGCAATGCCAGAATCAGGAATAAACTCTTTATTATTTTCATGGAATAAAAATTCAATTTTGGCTGAAAAAGATCAATAATATCCAACCGGTTGTCAATAGAATTTTTTTAAAAAATGTAAAAATTTGAGGTAATTTAAAATTTCCTTTTGAAATAGGAAATTTTCCCTATAACAAAGAAAACGCTCCCTGGGAGGAAGCTTTTTCCCTGTCTGCGAATTTACTTATTCAATGAAGTATTTTTTGGTAAACTTGCCTTTGCCGGTAATCACCTGCAGAAAATACACTCCGCCCTCAACCTTTGACTTGCCAGAGGAATAGCTTCCGAAGTTTTCGACTTCCTTTTCATCCAGCACCTTTCCGTTAGCGTCCAGCAGATGGATCTTGTGAGTGCCCATTAACTTTACTGTGACGGAAATCCGCTCAGGGTGGAATTCAATCTCTTTATCCACAACCGAAGACTCTTGTATGGAAAGCGGCCCGCACATGGATTGATCATGGACAGTGGCGGTGGGATCATATCCTGTATATGTATCATCCATGCACCCCACAATCCCCGGGCTCCAGAGCGGCTGCCCGTTTTCATCCAGGGGCTTCCACCTGATGTTGCGGTACCAGATTCCCTGCTCGCCGGAAAACCGGTCGCCCTGGTGGACCTGAAAGCCTATGAAACCGGGGGGAGTAGCAAGAGTTAAAGTCGTATCATGGAGAATGGGCACCCAGACTTCTTCTCCCGGCTTTCTGAACCAGGTCTTCATTTTTATCGTGGTCGCATTTGTAATGCCTCCGTAAAACTGACATTTAAACTCGTTCCAGCCGTCAAAGTCCCACAGCCTCTGCCAGTCGGCTTCAACGCAGCCCGAGGCGGCGCAGCCATAGGAAGTGGGGTCCAGACCAGCCGTGTTCTCGGTCCAGTTGGACCCGTCGTTACTGTTGCCCGGGATACTCAAATACTCTTCACCGCCATCATAACCCCAGGGCCTTATATCACGTGATTTTGCATAGCCATTTTCACCCCACATCCCGCCGAATGAACCCGCGCCAATGTAATCCAACACTGTCTGGTAACAAACCCCATTGGCGGGTGTGCGGTGAAAGATCCCGGCGTCATTTCCATAGTCGGGCCAGATGTCAAAGACCAGTTCATAATGGTCGAACTCCTTTTTAGTCATAATGATACCGCCATTAAGACTTCTGGTGTTACTGTAAATTGCCTGTTCATCGGGATCAATTCTGAAAATCGCGCCCAGATCTCTATCCCTGCCAGAATGCACTGTTTGACAGCTATGCCACCATCCTGTGGAGGTTTCGCCGTCGAACAGGGAAAGATAGCCCTCGGCGTCCATGGTGGAAACCACGGTATCATTCTGATCATTGCCTTCCGGAGTGGGGGCGCAGGGCAAGTCAGGGGTGCTCGGGGCGTCCGGTTGGGCCCATCCCTGCCAAGTTATTACTATCACAAATAAAATCAAATTCTTAAGCATGAAATCCTCCTTTTCAATATCCCTCTACCAAAGCTATAACTAATATAATTCTGACTATGGAAAAAAGCAATCTGCGGTCCCATCAGAGGACAAATCCAGATTTGAATTCCCGCTGAAAAACACTGCCGGAGATGTGTTGAAAAAAAATAGTGCTCTTCCATTTTCCCTTTCCAGACTGTTAACCCGACACTTATTGGGGAATTCTTTTCCAGAAACGATTTTTTATTAAATTTACACCAAAATTTATGGAAAATGAGCAATTTCGTTTTTTTCAGATTCTATCTTGTGATGAGACCGAGTAGCCCGGATACCCAACAGAACCGGCTTATGCGGTCACCTTTATGGTTGGTTGTTCTACTGCTTTATACTGCCAGCACAGCATGGGCCGTTCCCGGCCTCAAGCCTGACGGGACACTGGACAGGGAGAAGATAAGCGAATTCTATTTTGACGGAGAATTCCAGAAAGTGTCCGCCGCCCTGGAAACCTTCCGCAAGCAGAATCCTTCTGCCGGTGACGAGGACAGGATCTTCGTGTACAAATACCTCAGCGTGGTCTATGCCGCCAATCCCGGCACCAGGGACAAGGCGGAGAGCTACATGTATCAGCTGTTAAAACTGGTTCCAACCGCCACCCTGTTGGACATGTATGTTTCCGACAACATAAAATCCATTTTCAAGAATGTGAGAGAAGAATATGAGGAACGAATGAAATATGCCGAACCGGAGGCAACTTCCGCCAAACCTGTAGAACAGGAAACTGCTCCGGCGCCCGATTCGTTGTCCAGTGTCAGTGAAGAAAGCGCGGCAACGCCCGAAGTGCCGGAAAAAAAACCCGAACGCAGCCGGAAATGGATCTGGTGGACCCTGGGGGGCGCAGCAGTGGTCGCCGTGGTAGTGGTATTCATTATTCTGGGTTCTGAGGATGATTCCGGCGGCGTTGATATAAACCAATGAACGCGGCAAGGATTATTTCAAAAACGCAATTTCATTTTTCCATTTCATGAGAAGGATTAGCGGTTATTGAACATGAAAAAAGGAAAGCTGCCTAAAATTAATTTCGAAAACTGCCTGTCTCGCGGACATAAGTCTTATGACAGAAAGGTGGGGGCCTGGTGGTGCGGCCAATCCAGAAACAGCGCTCATAAAAGGGCTTATAAAAATATTGCCGGCTATCTGGGGGACCACCTGAACAACGGAAGCGGCAAAACCGGGTTCATGGTGGATTACGCCTGCGGGGACGGTTCCTTCCTCTGCCAGCTGGCCCGAAGGTTTCCCTCGGCCAGGCTGGTGGGCCTGGACGGGTCGGAAATGATGCTGGAAAAGGCGCGCGACCGGCTCCGGCAATCCGGAGTGAATGCGGAACTGTGCCGCGGCCGGGACGGTTTCAGCGCCAGAGGTCCGAGGGTGCGCCTGGTCAAGACCGTGCTGCCCAACTTCTCCCTTCCCAAGGGCAGGGCCGATGTCGCTGTCTTCCTGTTTCCAAACTTAACCTGCTCTAAAAAGGAGAGGCCCCATTATGAAAAAAACGGATATAAAAACCGCAGGGATACCAAAGTGGCGGAAATGCTGGCCAGGTTCCGGGAAATGGACCCCGAAGAGGAAGTGGCGGTCATGGATCCAGGCGAACTTTTCGACGACCTGATGACGGCAAGGGTGATTTCCAGAAACCTGCGTCAATTGCTGAAAAAAAACGGCTCCCTTATTAGAATTGAATACGCCAACGCCCCCCGGGAGGAATTGTCCGAACTCACCAACTGGAGGTCCCTGTTCACGGAATGCGCGCTGGATGTCCCCATCAAGGACTGTTCCACGGAGCAGCAGTTCCGCTATCTACAAAGCCGCTACTGGCGCTCATCGGTCATCCTGGACGTGTACCACCAGTCCGGCGATCCCACCGACCAGGAGGGGGGGTATTTCTGCTCCCTTCTCCAGGCGATTTAGTTTGATTTAAATTGGCAGGAACAATCAGACGTTGAGTGTTTCTGCCCAGGTCACGTCATTGCGGGGAATCAAACATTCCTTTCCTTAACGAAGCAATCTCAACGCAAATGTCGGCATCACCAATAAAATAGGCAAAACTGTTCCCCGAAATTGTATTAGGGGAAATGAACGTTGAGATTGCTTCGCAAAGCCGCTGTTTGATGGATCCCGCTCGCAATCACCGGACCGGGTCATCAATGGACTAGAAAATATTGCCAGGCCTTTAACGTACTAACCTATAAAGAGGGAAACAGCTTCTCCTCCAGCCTGGTATACCTGTCCAGCAGCTCCTTTTCCTTTGCAATGGCCTCCTGAGATTTCGGTTCCCTGCTCAATCGGTTTATATTGAACACATGGCTGTTTTTGCCCATGCGAATGAGTTCACGATAATTGCGCACTATTCTCTCCGCAGTGGCACTCAAACGGAGACGTCTGTCTCCCAGGTACCGGTACCGGTAATTTTCCAGGAGGTTGTCATCCAGAACTTCCAGGTTCAGCCCGGAATGGGGGGAAACCACATGGACCAAGCCCACGGTCTGGAAATGTTTTTCCAGTCCCAGGGTAGCGCGCGCGGGCGTGGAAAGAGTGAAGCACAGGCTCCGCCGCGGATAATTGAACATGGCGGCTTCCAGGAGCACCCGGTCCTGAAGGCGGACATACATGCCCACGCCCTTGCCTCCCAGCTCAAAGGCAATGGAGGTGTCTCCCGGCAGTGGTATTCTCTGGACATTCTTAAACCTGATGTACCGCGCCTGGGGCAGCTCTTCTCCCTTGCCGAAAGAAGGAAGTTTAACCCTCGGCTCCTGATAGGTAAACTGCCTGGCATACCAGTCTGTGTTTGCCAGAGAGAAATTCACCACGGTCACATCAGTGCGCACTTTTTCCACCTGCTGCATGTACCAGAGGGGAAAGGTATCGTTATCGCCATTGGTGAACAAAATGGCGTTTGGGGGACAGGAAGTGAGGATGTTCCTTGCAAAATCCGACGCTACATAATCAAAGGCCCGGGTATGGGACTTATAATGGGTGACAAAAGGCACGCACCATAAAAAAAGCGCCAGCCCCCACCCGGCTGTGCGCCACAGGAAGGCAAGCCTGGGATATTTTCTACTCAACCCATCGAGCACCAGGAATACCGCGGCCGCAAAAAGCGCAATAAATAAGACAAAGGCCGGCGTAAAGAAATAATCCCTCTCCCTTACCTCAGCGTGTACGGGCTCCGGTATCCCGGGAAGCCGTAAATGGTGGCGGCCGGCCAGGGTTTTCAGTTCTTCCCACCTGCGCACATGCGCCCCCCGCCGGTCGGCACTCATGGCCGAGGAATCAAACTGCAGAGCGCGGTTCAAGTCGTTGACGGCATTAGGATCAGGGATTTTCGGCACCGGAATCCCTTTTGAAAGTAATTTACTGCGCACCTGCTTCACGGCCTTTTTCCACTGTTTTAACTCCCGAACCTCAATGCGGTTGCCATCCGCGAAGTTCATGTATAAAACCAGTCCCGCCGAGCAGACTGCAAAGAGGAACAGCATCAGCCCCACCCAGGCCCTGTGGCGCCGGAAGTTTTCCGCCAGAATCCAGATGGTCAAAAGCAGCATGGCCGCTGCCAGGAAACGATGCCAGTTGAAGGCGGACCACGCTTGCCGCTTGCCGTCTTTTTCCGGAGCAGGATAAAACTGAGACGAGTGGTATTTGAAGTAACCCATATGGTACCCATACCCAAACTGAGACGACCACAGTCCCCGGCGGTTGAACATGCGCACCAGCATGCTTTCACTGCCATACTGCTTGCGTTCGATAAAGGCCTGGAGCCTGCCCCAGTTCTCGGGATCATTCTCATCTATGACGGGATTCAAGTGCGAACGAATGGGGATATACATGAATGTGCTGTATCCCACTATGGCCAGAATAAGCAGCTTAGCGTAGAAGTGGAGCTTTTGTTTTCCTTCGCCAGGCTTTTTTGTAAGGGAAAAAATACAGCTTGCCAGAATCACCGTCCCCAGAACCAGGCACATCCATATGTCGGAATTTCCCAAAGAAAAAGCGAACTGGCCCTTAAGAGGAACAAAACGGACCAGGGCCCATACCAGTCCCGAACTGACAATTCCGTAAATCCAGGACCAGGGAGATTTGCCATCCAGCGCCAGCAGCAAAATGCTCAATACCGCCAGCATGAGCACCACTGTGACCAGGAACGGTTTGGTGAGGGTAATGACCGTGCACAAGAGCAATCCCAGAGTCCAGTAGGAAACATCCGACACTTCATGTTTACTTATTGAGCGAACCAGAAACCACAGAGCAAGGCCCGTAACCGCTAAAAGGAACGTACTGTTCTCTACCAGTTCCGGATAGATAAAACAAGCTATGAAAGCAGCGGTGACTGTGCCGGCGAGGAGGTAAAAATTCAAGCCGGGAGCAATCCTTCCGCTCCTTAAGCCAACGAAAAAAAGCAGAAAGGGAACCAACAGCATGGAGTACATGTGAACTCCAATGCCCAAAAAGGATACATATATCAAGAGAAGAATCCAGGGTGAGTAGGGACTTCTCCCGCTTCTGTCCCATTTTAAAACTATCAAAAGCCCCAGGAGCATTTCCACAATTGAAAACGCGTATACTTCCGCTTCTACTCCGTTGAACCAGAAAGTATCTGAAAAAGCAAGCAAGAGCCCGGCCATCAACCCGCATGGTCTTATCAGTGACGGATTCATTTTCAGCCGTTCCGCAAAGCCGCAAACAACTTCAAATAAAAGCAAACAGGCCGCTACGGACAGGAAGACCGAAAGCAGGTTGATGCGGAATGCGATATGAGGTATGAAAAAGAGCATCAGTTCCCAGGACTTTCCCAGCATCATAAAAAGCGGGGATCCCGGAGGATGAGCGATGCCCAGGGTATGAATGCAGGCGATAAACTCTCCGCAATCCCATAAGGAGACGGTCCTGGCCACGGTAAGCAGATAACCCGCGGTAACTATGGCGCAGATTATTATCCTGTAGGGCCAATTACTTGATAATGAGATAACTGACCGAACTGTATTAAAACTGGACATCCTGGGCATAGAATCATTTATTGGAAAAATTTGGCATCCGGGTAAAAACTGAAAAAAAACCTGGTAAAACAGCTTGTAAAGTAAATTTCTCGGTTATTTAAAAAAAACCTTATTTTTCCTCAAACTCATAGCGCAAAGGAAAAATAATAAAGGGCCCAGGAGGATGGACGAGAGATAACTACTGCCGGCCTTGTTTTTTAAGTAAAAAAGTGACACAATTTTAAGAAGAGTCAACCTTGATAAATGAATATCCATGATTCGTGCCAATGAAAGCCCTGCCATGACCCTGCTTGGCGGAGCGTTCATCCTTATCTGTCTCCACTGGCTTTGTGCCTGCGGTACCGGAGAAAATTCCGGAATTGACGGAGATTTTGACGATAAAGACTACCTTCATGCTGAAATTGAGAAATTAAGCCGGGCAGCCAGCAAGGAACCGGATAACCCCAGGGCATACCTGGGATTGGCGTGGGCCCAGTTGGATGATAAGGAGTATCACCAGGCCATAAAAAACTTCAACCTGACCCTTCAGAAACATCCAAAGATGTCAGTCGCTTACATGGGGCTGGGAACGGCATATCAGAGCCTGGGACAATACCAGTACGCCATTGATTCCTATAACCAGGCAATTCGCCATCACCCCGACTGGTACTTTGCCTATTTTCAACTGGGGAAAATATATAAGGAAAAGGGAAATATGGAAAAAGCTTTAAAATACCTGGATTTATTGATGGTGCACGATAAGAATTTGGCCAATAAATTGATGAATTTTTTGTACTAACAATCCGATTCGTATTATATATAGAATAAACAGGTCTGAATAAACCTTTCGGCATCAGTCACCCATGGCAAGATTTTTTCTTATAAACCTCACTGTTATCCTCATCTCCAGTTTTTTTCTTGGCAACTGTGATATGTTCGGATCTGAGGAACCCGGGAAAGAAAAACCCGACACAACAGCCATTGTTGATACCCTTCCAGAAGAGCCGCAGTACTCGGAGAGGGAACTGGATTCTCTTATCATAATGGAAATCCTGGATTCCAATTCATTGAATTTCCCGGGAATAAACAGCCTCATTCAGTGGAAAAATGATAGAATTACTTCCCTTGATCTGGATGGTTTTGTTCAAATTACCACTCTCCCGGCCTCTGTGGGAGGATTATCTCAATTGACCAAATTGACAATCAGCAACACCAATTTAAGGCAATTGCCGGAAAGTTTTACCAGTCTCATCCTTCTGGAAGATCTGGACCTGAGCGGAAACCAATTGGAATCCCTTCCGGACAGCATTGGAAACCTCACCGAACTCCTGCGCCTGAACCTCAGCGGGAACAATCTGTCCCAGCTTCCCGCCAGCATTGGAAACTTGACGCGGCTTACAGACCTTGATGTCAGTGATAACCAACTTTACCAGCTTGGCAATGCTATTGGTAATTTAATAAACCTCCTCTCATTGAATTTATCCCATAATGCTTTGCCTGATTTGCCCGAAAGCATAGGATCATTAGAGCAGCTTGGGATTCTCAATCTGGCAAATAACCAACTTACCAGCCTGAACAAGAACATCATCAATTTGGTCTCAATGGTCTCTCTTGACCTTTCTCATAATAACTTACGCTCTCTGCCTAACGAGATCTACCAAATGATTTTGCTGAGAGAGTTGAGCGTTGCCAATAACATTATGGCATCGCTGCCGGACAGCATTATGGGTCTAAAGGGATTGAGGGTTCTCAACGCCTCTTACAATTCCATCCCAATCCTGCCCTCTGCTTTTGGCAAGACCTATGAATTGGAGGTTGTTCACCTGCAATACAACAAACTCAGCAAAATTCCCAAACTTGGGTCCCTTGCTAATTTGAAAACGCTCAATCTCAGTAATAATTATCTGGACAGTGTTCCCGCCAGCATTGCAAACGCGCCGGGTCTTACTTCTCTCAATCTATCCAACAACAGAATCAAGTTCCTGCCTGCTGAGATCATTATCCTGGAAAACCTGGAATACCTGGTTCTGGACCCGGACATCTGCGCCATATCTAAAGAACAACAGTCTTTTCTGCAAGAATACGCCAACATAAATGCATCTTTATGTGAGGGGCTGCCAATTGCCACCGTAGATTTTCTTTCAACCAACAACGCCAGGCCCGCTCTCACAGGCACAATTAATCCATTCGTTTTTTCAATCACTCTGGACCTGGATGAGAGGCAATATGAACCAGAGTTGGATGACAGCCTCCTGACCTGGACAATCACTCCGGCAGTGCCCTTGGAAGAAGGCGTCTATGATATAAAACTGACCGCCAATAACGGTATGGGAATGATTGTACCGGATACCACTACCAACGAACTCACCATAGACTATACGGCTCCTGTGTATACCCTTGATGTCCTCACCTTCAATGATAGCAATCCCACCTTCACCGGTACGGTTGATGATACCAATGCGGTCATCACTCTTGAGGTCGACAGCATTGTCTACCATGCGATAATTGATTCCGGCAATACCTGGCGGGTGCCCGGTGATTCCCTGCCGGTTTTCATGGACGGCGCTTATGATATTACGATTATCGCTGTTGACTCGGTGGGAAACCGGCAGGGTGATACTATCCCCGAGGGAATGGTTATTGATGTTATGGCTTTGGCTGTTTCTGTGGACCCTCTGCTTACCAATGACAATACCCCTGAACTCACCGGCAGCGTAAACGATGTATCAGCGGTCCTGAAGGTAGATATAGGGACCCAGTTGGAAATCGATGCCACCAATAACAAAAACGGAACCTGGACCATCGCGGATGACGTGCTCAGCTTTCTCGACGAAGGCGTTCACAATGTGATTGTCAGGGTTACAGATTTTTCCGGCAATCAGGCGTATGATCTTACCATTAATGAACTGAAAATAGACAACACATCACCTACTGTTACCATTGAAACCCTGTCCACGTCCGACAATACCCCTCCTCTTTCCGGAACCATAGATGATCCCGATGCGGTCATTTCCTTATCGGTGGACATCCAGACGGGCCTGTCCCCTGTAAACCATGGAAACGGGACCTGGTCACTGCCGGACAACACCCTGATACCCATCCCTGACGGGACCTACGATATCATAGTAACCGTCACTGATGAGGCGGGAAATACAGGGCAGGACGCCACCGATAATGAACTGACCATTGACACGTCTCCCCCCCCCCCCTGGACTAAATCAACCGGTTTTCCGGTTTTCCAGACACAGAATTTGCAATCTACCTGAAAAAAACAAGCGGTTTTGCTACTATTGTACCCTTTCAATAGCAAGGAACCGCATATGCCACAAATCAAAGGAAAACGGGTGGTAGTAACTGTAGAGTGCACCGAGGCTCGCAAAGAGGGCAAACCTCCTTCCAGATACATGACTACAAAAAACAAAGCCAACCAATCAGGCCGGATAGAAATAAAAAAATATAATCCCTTTTTGAGACGTCATACCAAGCATAAAGAAGTTAAGTGAGGATTCTGGAATTTGGAGGTTAAGTAGTCAGGGTTTCAACCTACCAAACTGATCCCTGACTCCTGATACCTGATCACTGAACTGCCCGACCACTGAAACTCTCTCCCACACCGGCCTCGCTATTTGAGATGATCACGTTTGTTAAGCTCATCCGCCTGCCAAACAGCCTGATGGCGGGAGCCGGAGTAGTTATCGGCTATACCTGCGCTGATGATTTTTCTTCAGTCCCTGGAATCTTCTGGGGAGCCGCCTCACTTACCCTTTTGGCCATGGGCGGATATATCCAGAATGACCTGGCCGATTTGGCTACCGACAGGCATTCCCATCCGGACCGCCCCCTGATCACCCATGCTTTTTCAGAAAAAAATGTGAGATTATGGTGCTATTGTCTCTATTTCCTTGGGATCGCTGCCGCCTGCATGACCGGGATGGCCCATGGCGTACTGGCCTTTATAATAGTCTTTCTGCTCTGGATGTATAACAAACATCTAAAAGGCAGGGTTCTGGTTGGTAACCTGACCGTGTCCCTGCTGTGCGCCCTTCCTCTGTATTACGCAGAATGCCCGGGACTTGTTAAACAAACTTTAGTGCCGGTTGTTTTTGCTTTTTTAACCACATTTGCAAGAGAGATTATTAAGGACATTCAGGACCTGGATGGAGACACCGCGGCGGGACTTGCCACCTTTCCGGTGCGTTACGGTCCCGGACCGGCTAAAAAAGTTGCCGGCCTGGTCATGGTGCTCACCCTTTTTTTTCTTCCTTTCCCTGTTCTCATGTTTGATTATCACATCAGTTTCGGCATTTCCGCCGGCTTGTTTGTGGCTTTGCCATTGTTGAAAGCCCTCTTTCAAATCATATCTCATGATCCTCCCTGGGCTGCGGCCCAAAAAAGCCTTAAAATCACCATGCTGGGAGGAATGGCGTCACTGGTGCTTGGTAAGGTATTCTAGGCCAATTTTGTCAGGAACAAATAGTAAACAGTAAGTGCTGAGGAAGCCGTCATTGCGGGCAACAGCTCTGTAATAGGGACCATGCGAAGCAATCTCAAAAGCCCTGCCTGAGCGCTAATGGAAAGTGGATTCGCAATGACGGGACTGTATCCTCAATCATAAATAACCACTTACCACTCGCCAAACGAACTCCCTGCACTAATTTACCGCTCTTCAGGCTCAAAAAGGGACTCCCAGGGACCAGTAATTTCCAGGACTTAAGGTCCTGTGGCGTTGTAACGCATAATCAAAAACGAACCGCCCCCATCTTATGCCGGCCCCCAGGCAGAAAGCTGCTCCTGGCTCAGAGAATGAATAACCTGTACGGAAGAAGAGTATCTCTCTCCAGTTAATTTCCACCCCGCCGGGAAAATTCAGTTTCTCATCCCTGCGGGTGCGCGCGTCTGAGGTGATCGCCAGTCCTATGGACTTGCTGACCTTAATAAGGTAAGCCAGGCCCATGCGAACCGTTGTCGGCGGGAAAGGATCTTCATTTTCAGGATTCGTGGCTTCAGAGCCCCATAAATCAGCGTTAGTAAGGGCCGCCCCAAGCCATAAGCCGCCAAGCAACTGCTGCTGCAGCCCTGCATCAAAAACAAAAGAGCTGTAATTTGCGTAGGAAATGCTGTTTAAAACATAGCCAAAAGAAAGCCCCCAATGGATATTACGGTATATTCCCGCCATGCCGGCAAGAGCTTTAAAAGTATGAGAACCGTATGCGGAAGTAGGATTGTCATCTTCATCAAATCCCCTGATATCATCGATTCCCATAAACCTGGTATTTACAAACAACTTATAACCGGCCACAGGTACGTTCCAGGTAAGATGAGGTATTTTTCCTTTAAACTCGCCGAAAGGCAAGGCGTATCCAAGATATATCATTCCCGAATCAGAGCTGGCCGAAGCGGGGTTGATATCAGCAGCCCTTAAAGCGGAGCCGTTCATTGCTGCTCCGGCTCCCGCCATGGATCCCGTCCGGGGCGAGAGGTGGAGCTTCAGCAGCTGATAGCTCGCCTCCCCATAAGTGTGATCGAAGTCCCAGAACTGGCTGTAGGGACGGCCTGCCAGAAGAAAAAAAACCAGTAAGGCCGATAACTTCATAATTCGTATCTCAAGCCAATAGCAAAGGGATTTAAAGTGGTGCCAAATCTCTCCAGTATGAGAGCATAATCAAACTGCAGCTTTTTTTTCTTTCTTATTTTCAAATGGTATCCCAAACCAAAGCAAACGTTCCCCCGGTCATAACCGGCCCGGAAAGAGGTATCGTCAATGAGCTTGAATTCGGTTCCCATGCGCATGTCCACAGCATGATGATCCCTGTCGATATCAAATATTCTATCCACCAATTGAAAATTTAGAAACTCGACAAAAACATCCAGATCCTTTTTCATTATGTTGAAAGTATACATCCCGGCGGCTATGAGGGTTTTCGGAAAAAAATCTTTACCGGTTTCATCCATGGCAAACTCGGTTTGAGCCTGTCCGGCCTTGAATTCATAATTGGCGGAAAAGGAGGAGTTGAACCCCAGATTTCTCAATACAGCCGCGGTCTTGAACTTGGTAGACCATGAGCGGTACCATCCCACATTGATGATACCTATGGAATTGATATCGGCTGCCCCGCCGATATCCTTGTTGGAATGGTACCATTGCAGAGCGGATCCAAAGCTGTTTCTGCGTGAAGTCTTTACTCCCACTCCCAGATAAAAACCGATATCCTGGGGTCTGGCTACTCCCAGATAATTCTCATTCATATCATATACCGGAAAATCAAAATCTCCTCGGTTTATTATGCCCAGGCCCGCTCCCATATTGGGGGCAATCCTTCCCTGCAGGCAAATCATCCCGCCGTTTCTACTCAGACTCCTGATGTCAGCGCCAAAAGCCGCTGCGGTATATCTGGAAAAGGCCAGGAGGGCCGGATTCCAGTAAGCCGCCGGAACCGCGTCTTCGCGTCCCGTTCCCGTGTTGCCGGTTCC
Organism: Fibrobacterota bacterium; assembly: GCA_042567505.1. GTDB lineage: Bacteria > Fibrobacterota > Fibrobacteria > UBA11236 > JADFYW01 > JBHPJW01. The sequence continues at coordinate 2,692 of JBHPJW010000031.1, read as the reverse complement.
CAGTTCAGCCACCCCTGCCCCCATCCTGTCCAGGACTCCTGCATGACCGCCCAGGGTAAGCTCATGCCCCACAGCCGAAACGGACCAAACGGCTGCCAGAAAGATAGCCCGCACTATTCGGCTCCTAACGGCCATTGACTACCATCACCTTCCCCCAACCCTTTTCACCTTTATCTGATTTCACCAGGATATAGTACATACCCGCGGAAACGGGATTTCCGTAGTCGTCCCTTCCGTCCCAGCGGTCCTGTTGGGGGTCCTCGCTCCGGGCACTTCCTCCCCTGCGCCGGGAATCGCTCGTGATGGTCCGGACTTCTTCCATGGCATAGTTATAAACCCTTATGGTAACCCCCGCACTTTGTTTGATCTGATAGCCTATTCCCACATCTGCGGAACCATTATAAATGGAGGGAAACGTAATCACTTCTTTCAAACCGTCTTCCAGCTTTGTCTGGCGGTTAAGATTGGTCCAAAGGGTATCGCCAAGTTTTAAATAATACAGGCCCTGGGATTTTGAGCCGGCTATAAGGTACCCTTGCCCGTCCTGCTGCACCACGGCCAGGTCTCCTATCTGCACGTCAATCGGCAGTAATTGCCTTAACCTTCTCTCCAGGTAGCAGGAATAATCATCCGAATCTTCCGCAGTATTCACCAGCATACTGTCCCCGATAAAAAATACCAGTCCGGGATTGGCTGCAAAATCAAAATTGAGGTATCTCCAAAAAAAGTCATGGTGGGACTCCGCAAATTTCTGACTAATTCAGTCGGAATGCCGGCCGGGGCGTCCGGGACCCGAAAGGTCAGCCCCCCGTCATCGCTGACATAAAACCTGTTTTGAGTGAACACCCAAACCAGGTGGTTTACAGGATTAACATAGATTCTCTGAATTATGGACGTGTCCAATCCCATGGAAGTTACTTTTGGAAAATACCGTTCTCCCAAACGGCCGCGCCGCAATCCTCTACCCTCAGGCTCATAAGCTCCTGTGGCTGTATTTGAGCCGATAAACAGGATGACCGAATCAGGCCCCAGGTTATCCAGCGCCAGAACATCTACGGTTATGATGGTGTCATTTGTCTGTTCAGAGAGGGCGCTTAACGGCTCCAGTGAACAAATTTCCCCGCGCACACAATGTATGCGCTGATAACCGGTATCATTGCCGGTTACGGTATAAAACCTGAGCGTATCGCCAAAATCCGGAGAGTAAATCCCTCCCGATGACGAGGTTGGAAGAACCGAGAATCCAGCGCTGCCATAGCCCAGCACCGCCAGGGAATCCAGTACCACTAAATCAGTTATGTCCGCTTTTTCCGCTAAAACAAAATTGTCCTGAAACATCATGACAAACAATTCCTGTTCCTCCTCACCTTCCAGCGAAACCAGGGCCTCTACCCTGGTGGAGTCCTGAAATTCTTTGACCATGTGAGCTATCTGGACCTGGCCAAACGACGCGACAACCGAAAGCCGTTCCGCATCCCGGTTGGTTGTGTAAATCTGGGGAGGATCGGAAAAAAAATCAATCCTGCTGTATGACTGATTATCCAGGTCAAATACCCAGGTATCCGAACCAGTGGATAAAATGGTTCCCGTCCCCTTGGAAATCAGGATATCCGATTGACCCTGGACGTGTACGGCGCCGAAAAGGAATAAGAAAGCAATGAGTGGAAACAATGTATGCAATAGAACCTGTCCGAGTCGTCGTCCCTTTTTTAGGTAGTTTTGAGTTTTGAGGTTTGAGGTCGGAGAGACGGAATGTTGTGACAGAGCAAACGTTCCGATTCCCGGTTTCGGATTTCTGATCACTGACACCTGATACCTGACTTCTGAATTCACTCTCTCACATCCACCACCTCTACACCTTTTGGTATGGAAAAAACAAAATCCTTTTTTTTAAACCCGACATCCCTTTTCATTTTCCTGATACGGTATATGGACCGGTTCTCTGCGGCGTCAAGAGTCTTAATTACCTGAGGCGCATGGGATTTTGGGTCCAGGTACACCACCAGTGAATCAAAATTCCGGGAATGTTTTGACGCGTCCAGTACAATCCTGTAGTATTGCCTTTTCTTTTCCCGGATCCGCTCAAGAGACAATGGTTCACATTGCAAAAACTCGAAAAGGATCTGGGATGGGTGGGTGCTTTCACCTGAGTCCTCGAAGTTCTCGACAACCACCTGCTTGTTTTCCCGGCTGTATTTCCAAAGGGTCTTGCCGTCCGAAACCACCTCTATTTCAGGCAGGAAAAGATGAAACTGGTTTTTTCCCCAGAGCCATAGTTTTCCTTGAGAAGGATTCCATTCCTCAGTGGCAGACCAGTACATGTCGGCTTTAAATTCTATCACCAGGCTGCGGGCCGTACTGTAGTACTGCACCGCTTCCAGCATGGCTTCCTCCGCCGTTTCCCGCTGCTTTTTCCCTGCAGGCCTCTCACCTGCAAAACTCAGGAAAGAAAACCAGAACATGACCAGGGAACAGAATATATATAGAGGTTTTGGAGAGAACATGGTTTCTTTTAATCAAGGGCCTTTATTATTAAAACGAAATAATAATATGTTTCGGAAAATGCCAATAAAAGCAGCTTGTTTTACAAAGAAATTACCTCTTTTTCTACTTTTCAAAAAGATTAAAACCGGAAGTGAATACATAAGTAATGGATCTGCAACACCCCTTCTTTATTGGAATTGCCGGCTCA
>JBHPJW010000030.1:0-29428 GCA_042567505.1 Fibrobacterota bacterium | reverse complement strand
AATAAGTTATGTAAAAAAGCTGTAAACAAAAAAAAAATATTTTCATTATATACGGCAAAGCCTGTTGAATTTGGTGAAAAAAAAAGAAGTGAGTTTTTTTGGCTTCTTAAAGCAAAGATAAAATTCAGCGATGTCCTTGTGTTGTTTAACCGTCCTCATGTCCCTATAACGAAAAAAATAGCAGAACTAATGGATGAGATGGGAATGCGCTATGTCTCCTCAAAAGAAGCTGCAGCTGTAGATGGAATTGAAATATGGCGATCAGGAGCACTCTATGGAAAGATGAAAAATGAGTTGTTAAAAAAACTTTTTTTTAAGGTGTTTGTTAAAAAATTATCCATCTTAGATGTATTCGGAGTGAGTATATATATGAATTTTGTGTATTATCTCATTCAATATGCCTGGTGGAAGGATTTTTTTCAAGAAAATAATATATGTATAAATTTTTGTGTGAGTGTATTTCCTAAGGAAAGTATCCCCATGAATGCGGCGATGGCTGACTGCGGCGGGATAAACATCACCTATCAATATTCTAATATTGAAGTTGATTCTGTTCATTACAGTACGATATCTGATGTTATTTTTTTATGGGGGCCTGAATATCGCCGTTATTTTCAGAATAATGCTTCGATGATATCTTATTATGTGAACACGGGCTTTATTACGGACTATTGTTTTAAAAATGTAAAAGAATATGCTCAACGGGAAAGGAATAGACTGAAAAAAAGAGGGGCGAATTTTATAATCTGTTATTTCGATGAAAACTCCTCTTATTCGAAGATGGATCTTATTTCGAATAATCGAAGTTTTAAAATTTATAAGAGATTGATTGAGTTTTGCATTGACCATAAAGATATAGGCTTGATTTGCTGTCCAAAATTTCCGAAAACTCTTGAGGATAGAATGCCGGGCATTACCAGTAAGATTGAAGTAGCGGAAAAAACAGGCAGGTTCATTATTAAAAGTGGTAATCACCATGCAGACGATTATCCGGCAGCGTCTGCTTTATCAGCCGATCTGGCAATAGGTTTGCTTATAGGAGGGACCACTGTTTTAGAATCCGTTTTAGCAGGGACTCCAACAGTTTTTCTTGATTTGGAGAAACTATATTTTTATAAAGTTTATAATAGGGGCCGGAATAAGACCGTCTTTGATAATATCGAAGAATTATTGAGAAAGGTTATCAGCATAAAAAAGAAACCTGACAAAGAATTTGGCAACCTGAGTGAATGGGTGCGGATGAAAGATAGTTATCATGACGGTAATGCCTCTTTAAGAATAGGTACCTATATCAGAAATATTTACAATTTATTGGGAAAGGGACTCTCAAGAACGGAAGCGCTTGAAAACGCCAATAGTAAATATGTAAAAGAATGGGGAAAGGAAAATTTATTTGATGCTGCAAAGTTAAAATCAGATGAGGAACAAAACTCGTTACATTCTAACGAGGATGTGTAAATTATCTATTAGGTTTTAAGAACGTCTTCATAAAAAAATTTAATCATATCGACTCTGTAGCCTTTAATTGGTTAGAGATTGTCTGTTTCGCTTTTCATCTTCATAAGTAATAAAATCAAGGTATTCACGGCAGTGATTGTAATGGAAATGTATGGGTAGTCGCCCATGCCTTTGAGACAGTGATGAACCTATCTCTATCTTACAGTGGGGGTACCTACCGAGGTTTACAACTGGCCTCTGAGTTTGATCGGAGGGGATTGCTTGCTGATTTTTACACCCCGTTTTATAGTAAAAAATACCCGAGGCTCAATCGTTTCCTGGGCAGGATTGAAGAGCAGCAAGTCGTAAATACGGCCAAAGTAAGGACAAATATACCGTTTTGTATCTTAAGAAAAGTCCTATGGTATACCCGTAATTTAAGAAGGGCAAAAAGCCATGACAGGTTTTTAACCAGTGAAATCATTGATAAATGGGTTACAAAAAAAATTGAAGAATCAAGCGATATATTTCTGGTTGAATCACACATAGCATTAAGATCCATGGCGCGTGCAAAAGCACTTGGGGCTTTGACATTCCTGGACAGACAGGCAGCAAATATCGAATTCCAGGCGGCAATTATTGCAGAAGAATATGAGAAACTGGGTCTTGAATTGAGGCAGGATCCCAGGGACATCGAAAAAGGGATCCGGGAATACCGGGAAGCAGATGCCATTCTCGTTCCTTCGAATTTCGTAAAAGACACTTTCGAAGGAAAATCGGTCGGTCTGGACAAGATTTTTGTCATCACGCCGGGCATTGAGCTTTCTGGATACCAGGCACGGGATACTAGACGCGAGAGTAATGTCTTCAGGGTGGTCTATTGCGGAGGAATATACCTTGAAAAGGGAATACACTATCTACTGGAGGCGATTAATAAAACAAGGAACAAAAATATTGAGCTCTGGTTGATTGGAATCCCAATGGCGAACATTCAACCGTTTCTTAAGAAATACGCAGGTTGTTATGAACTCAAAGGATATATGCTAAATAACAGGCTGAAAGAACTGTATTCCGAGTGTGATATGTTCGTGTTCCCTACGTTGCAAGACTCATTTGGGAAAGTGGTGGTGGAGGCCATGGCCTGCGGGCTGCCGGTCGTGGTTACGGAAAATGCCGGCGTAAAGGACCTTGTAAAAGACGGCGAAAACGGTTTCATTATTCCCATAAGGGACAGTGAGGCTCTTCTGGAAAAAATCATGTATTTGTATGACCATAGGAATCGCTGCCGGGAAATGGGGCAACGGGCCCTGGAAATGGTCAACCGGTCTAGCGGTTTGGAGTCTTATGCCGACCGTATGCTTACACTGTTCGAATCAAAGCTTGGGCAGGGAACGCTTAATAAGCCTGGATAAAAAACGGATTACGACATGACTACTCAAGAGGAATGAAGAGATTATTTCTGCATACCTGCGGTAGAAAAATGCACAGCAGGCATCCAGAATTAGGGCCCAACTCAAGGGTTTTCGATCTTGATGCTTTCGACGAAAAGCAATTCGGGACAGAGGTGCCGGATCGGTCGCAATTTGAAACACAATATCGTGATTTCATTGCGTCTCTCTGCCAGTATACAAAAAATAGATACTGGTGGGGATCCGGAGTATGTGAAAAAAATACCCTAACATCATCCCTTTATCCCGATATGTATAAGTTACTTTGTGTTGACAGATTCCTGAAGAGAAACAGTAACAACGTCCATATAATCTGCTGTAACCCCGTGTTGGCCTGTCAGATCAGCGATAATTACGGTCCAAATTATTCAGTGCAGGGGGTATGGCCGTCCCGGCTGCGCCTGTTGAAGCGGAAAGCCGTTCTGACCTTAAAAGGCATACTAAAACAATTGGCCATGGCTGGTCTGGAATTGAAATACCACTATTATGCTCGGCGCAGCAGGAATGCTTTACGAATAAAAGGTCTCGGAAAAGGTCCGCTGACGGTAATAAGGACGTGGGTCGATCACAGGAACTATAAGAACGGCGGATTTTCAGATTCCTATTTCGGCAGGTTGGGGAAGTATCTGGCATCGAAGGGAAGGCCGATCCTGGTATTTGCGGGAATTGGCTCCGGTCACAAAGAAATGTTCCTCCGTCTGGCAGCTGACAGAAGAAACCGCATTATCCCGTATAACTCTTTTCTTAAGCCTTTTGATATTTTCAAGTGCCTAATTATAAGCTTGTTCGGACGCCCTGGGTTGAGCATGGTTCCTTCCTTTGGGCCAGTGGCAGTAGAAAGGCTCATCTGCTACGAACTGAGCAGGGACATCCATCATGGTGTATTTTTCAAAGCGCTGGTCCAACATTTTGCCGCATTCCGCCTTGCGGAATCAGCTATGGTTGACAATTTCTACATCACTTTCGAAAACTACTGTTGGGAAAAATTGACCATATCGGGTCTTAGAAGGGCTAAATCGGATATTCGGATAACAGGTTGGCAGCATGCGTTTATCTCACGGAACAGTTTTCAATACTTTCCCGGTGAGGCTGAGAGGTATGCGCAGCCTTTACCTAGTTCCATAATTACGCTGGGAAGCAGGACGAAATCAATACTTGAGGAAAGGGGATGCTATCCCGATTCTCTTTTTACGACGGGATGCGCGTTGAGGCAGGAATACCTTTTTAACAGGGAGATCCTTCCCAGGAGGACTGCGGGGATTATCCTCGTTCCGCTTACCATAACAGTAGAAGACGCGGTAGCTGTTATTAACTTCTTAATGGAGGCGGGAATGGAAACCTGGGATGAAGAATTGGTGCTCAGATTTCATCCAGCTACGTCAAAAAAACTGGTATTACGTGAGGTGGGAAGGAAATTGCCTGGGAATTTTAAAATTTCTTCCAATCCGCCCTTGGCTGAAGAAGTGGAGGCATGCCATACTGTTCTGTACACCATGACCAAAGTCTGTCTGGAAGCACTGAGAATGGGGCGTCCGGTTATTTACCTGGATCTTAATTACCCCATGGACATGGACCCCCTTTTCGAATGCAGGCATCTCAAAGACAGCTGTCGCCGGCCGGCAGACCTGGCTGGAAAACTGGAAGCCTTGCGGACCATGCCCGATAATGAATTTGTACAGGAAAGAGACAGGGCGGGAGAATACCTCAGGGAATATTTTTATCCTGTGAATGAAGAAGGTCTCCGGACTTTCCTCTAAGGGCCTCCGCATTTATCTTTAAGTTAAAGACGAGAACAGAATGAAACAGTTTAATGAGAATGACAGATTACTGATAATCGGCGGAACCGGTTTTATTGGGAAAAACCTTATAAAAAGATGCTTGTCGGGAACCAGAAACATTGTTTCCATCGGGTTTAATGAAAACGACACCTTTAGCGGTGAACTGAATGATGTACCGGTTGTTGAAGTGGATATCTGCGATAAACAGGCAGTAGAAAATTTTTTTTACGGCAGGGAATTTGATTATGTCATTAACCTGGCTGGTTACATCGACCATACCCCGTTCTTCAACGGTGGCCGTGCCCTTATCACGTCCCATTTTTCTGGGCTCATGAATGTCTTCGGTGCACTGAACAGGGAAATGCTGAAATCCTTTGTCCAGATCGGCAGTAGTGACGAATACGGGGGGCAGCCGGCGCCTCAGCATGAAGGCTTGCGGGAAAATCCCATTTCTCCCTATTCCTTCGCCAAGACGGCAGCGACCCAACTTATTCAGATGCTGCATCATACCGAAGGATTTCCCGGCACGGTACTCCGGTTTTTTCTCGTATACGGACCCGGCCAGGATGACAGGCGATTTCTGCCTCAAATTATAAAGGCCTGCCTCAGGAACGAGACATTCAAGACATCGGCCGGCGAACAGCTGAGAGATTTCTGTCATATTGATGATGTAACGGATGCTATCATCAGTGCCGCTCTTACCGAGGGCGCCAGGGGCCGGGTGCTGAACATCGGTTCCGGCCGTCCCGTTTCGGTAAGCGAAGTTATAAATATGGTAAAAGATATCACCGGAGGCGGTAGCCCGGATTGGGGACGTATATCCTACCGGCCGGGAGAAAACATGGCGCTTTACCCAGATGTGGAATCGGCCCGGGATATTCTCGGATGGCAAGCCTCAGTATCCATCGAAGCGGGGCTGAAAGAGACAATTGACTGGTATAAAACCAGGATTTAAATCAACTACGAGAAACGGAGAACCAGCATGAAAGTAGCAATTTTATGCGGCGGGTTAGGGACCCGGTTGAGTGAGGAAACGGTCGTTAAGCCCAAACCCATGGTGGAGATAGGCGGCCATCCCATATTATGGCATGTCATGAAAATTTATGCCAGTTACGGCTTCAAGGATTTTTTGCTGGCCCTTGGGTATAAAGGGCTTGTCATTAAGGAATTTTTCATCAACTATCATCTGCAGACCAGTAACGTGGCGATTTCCCTTAGCGATAACCAGGTGACATTTGATAACTCAAGGTGCGAAGATTGGAATGTTCATATGGTTGATACGGGAGAAAAAAGCATGACCGGCGGTCGCGTGCGGCGGCTGAAACCCCTTCTGGATCCCCAGGAGGCATTCATGCTAACATACGGAGACGGTGTAGCCGATATTGATCTTGGAAAGCTCCTTAAATTTCACAAATCTCATGGAAAACTAGCGACTGTCACGGCTGTCAGGCCTACGGCGCGTTTCGGCACTATGTCCTTCGATGGAGGCAAGGTTACGGAATTTAAGGAAAAGGCCCAGACTGATACCGGCTGGATTAACGGCGGATTTTTTGTCTTTGAACCAAGAGTGATGGATTACTTCTCGGGAGACAGCTCGGTCCTGGAAGAAGAACCCCTGGAGAATATGGCAAGGGATGGCGAGTTGATGGTCTACAAACACGAGGGATTCTGGCAGTGCATGGATACATTGAGAGACAGAAACAGTCTCGATAACCTGTGCAGAAACAATGCAGCTCCCTGGATTACCTGGGAAGGTTGAAATGTTTAATAAAGCATACGAAGGAAAAAGGGTCCTCGTAACCGGACATACGGGATTTAAGGGTTCCTGGCTTGCGACTTGGCTCCTGAACCTGGGGGCGGAGGTGGCGGGTTTCGCTTCAGACATACCCACATCACCCAGCAATTTCGAGGTACTGGGGCTGGGTAAACGTTTGGACCATCGCGTGGGCGACGTGCGGGACCGCGCAGCATTTCAGAGCGTGCTCGCCCGGGTCAAGCCGGACGTGGTATTTCACCTTGCCGCCCAGGCCCTTGTCCAGACCTCGTACCGGCAGCCTGCCACCACGTTTGAAACGAACACGCTGGGCACCATGAACGTGCTGGAGTCCCTCAGAATGGACGACAATGTAAAGGCGGCCGTCATTATCACCAGCGATAAGTGTTACCAGAACGCGGAGTGGACCTGGGGCTACAGGGAAAACGATCACCTCGGAGGGGACGATCCCTACAGCGCTTCCAAGGGGGCAGCGGAAATTGTCGCACGGGCCTATTACCATTCATTTTTTCGGAAGTCCGGTCCCGCCATGGTGACTACCCGAGCCGGTAACGTCGTGGGGGGTGGAGACTGGGCCCTTGACCGCATCATCCCCGACACCATACGGGCCTGGTCGGAAGACCGCCCCGTACAGATAAGGAACCCGCATTCCACAAGGCCCTGGCAGCATGTTCTCGAGCCACTGAGTGGATACCTGCACGTAGGTGCGAAACTACTGGAGGGAGAAGAGACCATGAACGGCGAGGCCTTCAACTTCGGTCCCGACAGCAAGGTAAACCAGACGGTCGAGGATGTGGTCAATGAGCTCAGGAAACACTGGCCGGATGCCGACCTGGAAATCGACACCAAAGCCAGAAAAGTGAAAAAGGAACAGTCCCTGCTGAAACTAAGCTGCGACAAGGCGCTCAATCTGCTGGACTGGCATGCGACGCTCGATTTCGAGGAGACCATCCGGTTCACGGGCCTGTGGTACAAGTCCTATTATGATAAACAGGAATCTTCAATGTATGATTTCACGCAAGGACAGCTGGGAGAATATATTTCTCTTGCCGGTTCAAGGGGACTGTCATGGACAAAGTAAGCCCCGGCGGACATCGGCCTGTCACCGTCACGCCTCTGAAGCAGTACCACGATGAAAAGGGCGGGGTTCTGCATATGCTGCGGGCCGATTCGCCGCTGTTCAGACGTTTCGGCGAGGTGTACTTTTCAATTATCAACCCTGGAATTGTAAAGGGCTGGAAGCGGCACAGCAGGATGATGCAGCATTTCGCTTGCCCGGAAGGCCGGGTCAAACTTGTGTTCTTTGATAACCGGGACGGGAAGAACAGTTCGGACGCCTTAACGGTGGAGGAAATCGGGCGCCCAGACCGCTACAACCTTATCCAGGTCCCGCCCATGGTATGGTACAGTTTTAAATGCGTATCCTTGACAGCTTCCTTGTTGGCCAATTGCACCGATCTTCCTCATACCCCCGAAGAATCCGAGGAAGCAGCACTTGATTCGGACTGGATTCCCTGGTCCTGGGAGAACGGTTCTCTGAAAACCTGATACGGAAGTATTTGTGTCTGTAATGGGGACCCACCATGCCTGAAGTCAGCGTCATCATGAACTGCTACAACAGCGCGACCTACTTGAGGCAGGCCATCGACAGCGTATATGCGCAGACATTCAAGGATTGGGAAATCATCTTCTGGGACAACGTGTCCACCGACAGCAGTCCCGAAATCGCAAAAAGCTATGGTGAGAAACTCCGCTACTTCCGGGGTGAAGAAAATGTGCCGTTGTATGCTGCCCGCAATCTGGCAATTCGTAAAGCTGAGGGAAAATTCATTACAGTCCTGGATTGTGACGACTTCTGGTATCCGGAAAAACTGGAGCTGCAGGTTCAGGTATTTAAAGAACATACTGATGCGGTCTTCGCATATTCTAACGTGCATGTTCTTGAATCATCCGGAAAGAAACGGGTCCTTCATTCCCGTCTCCAGCCCCACGGGACCGTCTTCGGGCAACTTGTCCGTGATTATCGGGTAAATCTCCAATCGGTTATGATTGCTAGGTCCGCAATGGATGGCCTTGATTATTATTTTGACGACTCCATGCAGTATGCAGGCGACATGGATCTGTTGCTCAGGCTCGCTTTCGAAGGAAAAGTCCTGTATAATCCCGAAATCACCACCTGTTACAGGGAGCATAGTGGTAGCTTGAGCGCGGACAGAATTGAACTGCTTGCCGGAGAAAATAACAAAATAATTAACAGGTTTGCAGCAAAGTACCCGGATTTCAACGATAGGTACGCCAGGGAAATCGTGAAATACCGGAACAAAACACTTTTGTCGATCGTAGTGGCGAAATGGAAGTATTCCGGTGGACGCTCAATACGCCAATACTTGAAAAACCAGCGGCCGATAACGGCCTGGTCCATCCTGCTCTTCGCCTTCTCTTTCATCCCTTACCGTGTTGCGGCCTTTATTAAATACCGCATAGCCTGAAACGGTCTGCTGATGGACAACACGAAGAAAAGACTTAAAATAGTCTACCTCATGCACGGCGACAGGCATGTGGGAGGTGGCGAAAGAATCCTGTTGCAGACCATCATCTCCCTGGACAGGAACCGGTTCCGCCCAGTTGTCCTTTATGGACGCAGAAACCGTATTATTGATGAATTCGAAAAGCACGGTATCGAAACCGCTAAATTTAATCTGGGCGGCAACATTTCGGCTATTGACCGGAACGAGATCAATCAGCGGCCTTTTCTCATTGTGATAAATGCATATTACCTTGCAAGCGCCGTTTTCAAACTTACACGGACCCTGAAGGGGCTGCGTGCAGACATATTTCATCCCCATGATAACCTGTCGAAACTGATTGGGGGCATTTCCGGCCGGCTGGCCGGTGTCCCTGTCATCAGCCACTGCCACGATTTTCTGGACAGCTCCCTGATTGAACGGATTATTCTTTTCAATCAGAAGTTTGTCATGAACAGGGTAATTGCCGTGTCAGAGAGTGTCAGGCGCTTGTTTGGCAGACAGGGGAAGGAAGGCGGAAAAGTCTCCCTTATCTATAACGGTCTGGATCTCGACAGGTTCCGGCCCGGCGTGTCCGGCTTGATTCGGGAGGACCTGGGCATTCCCGACGGGGCATCGGTAATCAGTGTGATAGCCATGCTTGAGCCCATAAAAGGCCATCGGTATTTTTTTGAAGCAATCCGGAAACTGAAACGGGAATCTGATCTCAAATTTTTCTGCATCGTGGCCGGTGAAGGGACCTTGGCAGGGGAACTGGCCCGAAAGGTGGAAGAGTCCGGAATCGAGGACTGCGTGAAGTTTCTGGACCTCAGTCAGGATGTACCTGACTTGTTGTCGATCACAGACATTGCCGTGATGCCTTCTGAGCGAGAGTCCTTCGGCCTGGCCGCGGCCGAGGCTATGGCCATGAAGGTCCCTGTCATCGCTTCAGGCGGCAGTGGTATGGAGGAGGTGATCCTTCACGGTGAAACAGGAGTAATAGTCCCTTCCCGTGATCCCGAGGCGATTTTCCGGGCCCTTACGGATCTAATCGAACATTCGGGAAAAAGAAAAAAAATGGGGGAAGCTGGGCGACTAAGGGTGGAAAAAATGTTTAACATCCGGAAGAATGCTAAGAAAATTGAATATGTCTACATGGATATGGCCGGCTGACAGGCACAAAGGCCGGCAGGAAACCATGCGGATGAAATGATTCTTTTAAAAGAAAGGATTAAATGAACAGACCAGACACATTGTTAATCGAACCGCCGCCGGTTTTAAAATTCGGAAACCAGATGGATTAAGAAAAACGATTGACTGGTGGCTCTCCAACGAAGAATTCTGAAAGGAATAACTGGTTACCGTTTAAAATGGAACACAACAATAGTCCATCAGAAGGGAATGTTAGGCGGGCACCCATCGTTAGTGTCATTATGAATTGCCTTAACAGCGGTAAATATGTAAAAGAAGCGATTGATTCTGTGTATGCTCAGACATTCTCCGAATGGGAAATCATTTTCTGGGATACGGTCTCCGTGGATAATAGTCCCGAAATCGCGAAAAGTTATGATGGGAAATTGAGGTACTTCCGGGGAGAGGAAACCGTGCCTCTTTACGCGGCGCGGAATTTGGCACTGGAACAGGCAAGAGGTAAATACATAGCGATTCTTGATTGTGATGATATGTGGCTACCGGAAAAGCTGGAATTACAAGTGGAAAAGTTTAAAGGTAATAAGGCATTAGGACTGGTACATACCAATGTGGAAATCCTGGAGCATACCGGCTCAACAAGGGTATTGCATAGGAAACCGCAACCGCAGGGCCGTGTGTTTAAAAATATTTTAAAAAATTACTGTATTAACCTGCAGACTGCCATGATTTCCAGGCAGGTGTTAGACGGTCTTTCCTGTTGGTTTGATGACGGCATGCAATACTCAGGAGACGCGGATTTGTTTTTGAGAATAGCCTATGATTGGGAGGTGGGTTATATTCCCGCAGTAACCGCCAGGTACAGGGAACATGGAGGAAGCTTGAGCGCTCAAAAAATAGAAAATATTTTAAAGGAAAGCCCGGTCATACTGAGAAAGTTCGCGGAAGAGCATAAGAATTTCAACTTTGATCACAAGAAGGAAATAAAAAGCTTTAAACGCAAGGTGATACTTGCGGTAGTTATGGCAAAATGGAAATATTCCAATGGAACAGAGGTGCGGAAGGCGATAAGGGAGATAATACCTTTGTCTGCGTTATCGATAGTGATTTATTTTTTATCATACCTACCATACAGGCTCATTGCTTTTTTGCGTTACCGTTCGCACTTTTAAGAGCAGGCAATTGGAAAACCTTCATCGTTTTAAATATTCCGGCTTAATCGTTGCGATATATATTGTCGTAGTCCTAAATTACTTTGAAGTGTTCGGCCATTTCTGGTTTATAAAATTAGTAGGCGGGCTTGTTATTAAAATTTGGCTGCTCCCTTTTTTCTTGTTTCTCTTCATTCTGTGCAGGGAAATGCTCAAAGGAAATAAGATCCTTTATTTAAAGAACATTAAATTAATTCATTTTATGCTGACCGCCTATGTTTTCACTGGATTCAGCGCCCTTGTTCTTCATGAGAATATGTGGAATATCGGAAAATACTCCCTCTTAATGTTCGCTCCGGTAATGTTGTATATTGCCATAATCTACGGACTGAACAGAAATGAGCATATTGAAAAGCTCATGAAAATAATGCTGTTTGTGGCATTCATTGTTTGTGTTTACACCCTGTTTCTGTATACTTTTTATGGCGCGCAAAAAATCCAGGCCCAGTCGGTGCAAAGAAAATTCATGATCTCGGAAAGTAAAAATCTCGAAATGCACGCTCAGGCTAAAGGCACTCTTCTAAAAGGAAAGAGCGTGGGATTCGAAAGAATCAGTTTGCCCGGTATTACCTCAACCAAATTCGGGCAGATGCTTATACCATTTGTGTTGATTGGTTTTTTTTATGGAATGAAATCGAAAGGAATCCAGATGAAACTCTATTATTACATGACCGGGATATTCTTTTTCCTTATGATTGTTCTTACCTTGAGCAGATCTGCCATTTTCCCATCGATTATCGGAGTTTTGCTGTTCTTTTATTATAGGAAAAAAAACATCAGCGGCTTAATGACAAGTGCAGGTATTACTGTAATATTGGTATTGGTGTTTATGTTAAATACCGGCGCTGTAGACAGGGCCGTACAATTAATGGGATCGTTTGATTTTCTGGTAAAGCTAGACATAGTCAGCAGAGTGATGGAAGATCGGAATATTATGGTAGAAACCGACCAACATATTTCCAGTTATGAAGCAGGATATGATCTCATTAAAGACGCGCCTGTTTGGGGTATTTTCGGCATTGGTAATGAGGCCTTCTGGAGAGTATTTAACGGTCTACTTAGTTGGGCCAGGCCGCATAATCGCCTCATGGTAATTTTAATCATAGTTGGGATACTGCCTTTGTTTTTTTATGTGACCTTTTTAGTCACCCTAATTTTAACCATCAGGAAAATAATCATCAATAAAACTTTTAACATTTATGATACGGATGATTTGGGAACTTTATTTCTACCGATTATTGTCGCCGTCATATTCGGATTTAGCAACAGTCCTTCAGAGACATATTTTTATTGGATTTTTTTTGGATTAGCTGCGGCCTGGATGAGAAATATTGCATATGCTAAGTCATTAGATGAAATATCGGTTCCAGAGGCGGATTCAGCCAAGTAAACTTTCAGTCTTAACTTCATTTAACAGCTTCCGAATTTTAACCATGGAAATAATGCTTATCGAGCCACCAGCGGTTTCCAGGTATGGAAACCAGAGGATCTTCGGGGGGAATGGAAGCAATAAAAGCGATTTTAAAAAACCGCCCCTTGACTTGATGATGATTTCCGGATACCTGAGAAAGTGCGGATATGATAATGAGCTGCTTGACGCTAATGCTTCAAGGAGGAGTTTAGATGATGTTCGGGCCATTATGGAAGAGAAAAAACCGGATCTAGTGTTGTTCTCAACCTCAACATGCACTATTTGCATGGACTTGTTAATTGCGGAAACTGCAAAAAAGATTAATCCTGAGACTGTTACTGTGGCGTTGGGAACCCATGGGATGGCGTTGCCGGAGGAAACCCTTAATGAATCGGAATTTCTGGACGTAGTCATATATACCGGTGAATGGGAAGCGGCGGCCTTAAACATTGTGGAGAATATTGCAGATCTGAATGGGGCCAGGGGTATTTATTTCAAGGATTCAAATGGGAAAATACTAAAAACCGATGCTCAACCAACCATGGAGAATCTGGATGACTTAGGCTTTCCTTCCCATGACAAACTGGAAAAACGCCTGTACGGCGATCCCGCGTCAAAGAGGTTTCCCAAAACCATGGTGATGGGTCAGAAAGCCTGTATCAATAACTGCTCTTTCTGCTGCCAACCAGCGTTTTTCGGGGCCCCTCAAATCCGCTTAAGGTCGGTAAGTCATTTCCTGGAGGAGCTGCAATGGGTGCAGTCCCTTGGCTTCAAGGAAGTAATGTTCAATGACGCCACCATTACCGCGGACCGGACATGGGCGACAGAGTTATTCAATGGCATGATAGAGCGCAATATTGATTTAACCTGGAATTGCTCTACAAGGGTGGATTGTGTAGATGATGAAATATTAGAGCTTATGAAAAAAGCAGGCTGTCAGGTAATTGCCATAGGTATGGAAAGCGTGGATAAAACCGTTTTAAAAAATATCAGGAAAAATGTCTCTCCGGAAAAAGTACGAAAGGCCATAAACATGATTAGGAAGAACGGGATGGAATCCGTGGTGTTCTGTGTGATAGGCTTTCCGGGAGAGACGAAAGATTCTATTAGGGAAACCATATCATTCTTAAAAACGCTGAACACGACTTACACGACCCTGGGCATAGCCGTACCAGCGCCCGGGACCGATTTCTACCGATATGTGGAAGAAAAGGGCTTTTTACATACCAGGGACTGGAGTCAATATGATCCCATGAAAAAACCTGTTTTCAGCTATCCAGACCTTTCAGCTGACGAGATAGAATATTATTCCCGGTACGGACTACGGCAGTTTTATTTAAGGCCAAGCTATATCATGAAACGATTGGTTTCAATAAGAAATCCGGATGAGTTTTTTACCTATGTGAAAAACTTTTTTGGATTCCTGAGACGCTATTCCTTTAAAAGATCATGAGTAATGAAAAAATCAGATAGAGAAGCCTTTGTATGTCCAAATTGTAATTTTGAGAATTTACAGTTAAGAGTTGTTAAAGAGGGGGATCGTGAAATTATGGAAGGGCAGTTAGGATGTTCTCAATGCGATTCGGTGTTCGAGATAAATAATTATCTGCCAAGATTTGTATCAATGCCCAATTACGCTGATTCATTTGGGTCCCAGTGGAACAAGCATGCTAAAACACAGATAGATTCCTTCAGCGGCGTTGATATGAGCCGTGACAGGTTTTTTATGGTTACAGGTTGGCCGAAGGAGCTTAAAGGACAAAGGATGCTGGAGGCCGGTTCCGGGGCGGGGCGATTTACTCATGTTGCTTTGGAGACGGGGGCAAAATTATTTTCTTTTGATCTCAGTAATTCGGTTGATGTCAATAGGGAGGCGAATGGAGGCAATGAAAATCTCTGTCTTTTTCAGGGGGATATTTATAATATACCCCTGAATATGCTTTCATTTGATAAAATTTTTTGTTTCGGCGTGCTTCAGCATTGTCCTGATCCAAAAAAAGCTTTTATGAACCTTGTAGATTACCTAAAGCCTGGGGGTGAACTGGTTGTTGATATTTATGACTTGACTATAAGGGCCTTCTTTAATCCCAAGTACTGGCTAAGGCCGCTTTCCAAAAGGATTGCCTCGGAAACGCTCTACAGGATTGTGCATAAGGTTGTACCAAAACTGTTTCCCATAAAGATGGGGATAACAGAACGTCTACCTTATGGCAAATATTTTGCCTTTTTTATCCCGGTTGCTTACCATAAAGGATTTATTCCCAAAGCGGATAATCTTACCTATGAACAATTGCTTGAATGGTCAATATTGGACACCTTTGACAAGTTTGCGTCTCAATATGATAAACCTCAGACATTGAAGACAGTGAAACGATGGTTTAATGAGGCCGGTTTGGACCGGGTATCCGTACGGTATGGCCCGAATGGCATTATCGGCAGAGGATCAAAGCCATAGCGAAGAAAAGAACATACAGGATTGCCTTTCTGCTCCATGGAGACAGAAATGTAGGCGGAGGTGAATACAGCCTCTATCATTTAATTTCAGGTTTAAGAAAAGATGTTTTTTTTCCGGTGGTTTTTTACGCCCATGAAAATGAAATCATACGGAAGTTGAAAAAGAAAAAGGTTCAATTAGTCAAAATTCCCTTAAACAAGAGGATAACCTCTGTCTATAGGGATGAGATTAGAAAAGATCCCGTGAGTTGGTTCTTTTACCTGGCATATCTGCTGGCAGGGATTTTTCAGGTTAGCAGAGGCTTGAACGACCATAATATTGATATCCTACATCCTCACGATAATCTGTCTAAGATCATTGGAGGTTTTGCCGCTTTAGGTTCAAGGGCCAAAACAGTGACCCATTGCCGTGATCTGTTAAAAGAGACTGTTATCGAAAAACTACTGATGTTATTTCAGGTCATATTTATAAAGAGGATTATTGCTGTTTCGGAAGACAACCGGCAGCTTTTTAAAATAGGCGGAACGATTCCAAAAAAAGTATCAACCATCCACAATGGGTTAGATATAAAGAAATTTATAGCAAATTGCCAAAAGGTGGAAAAGAGCGAGTTATCAGTGCCTGACGGAGATGTGGTTATTGGCATGATAGCCGTCTTTGATAAATGCAAAGGCCATATCATACTATTCCGGGCCATAAAGAGACTTGTTTCCAGCGGAGCGGAAAACATCACCTGCCTTATTATGGGCGATGGCCGTGAAAAAAAGGAACAGGAAGGTTTTGTCGCTCAATTGGGTCTTCAGCGTCATGTCCAATTTCTCGGTTACAGGAAAGATATTGCCCGGATATTAAGCGCCGTAGATATTGTCGTCCAGCCTTCACTCCAGGAGTCTTTCCCGAGGGCGCCGCTGGAGGCCATGGCTATGAAACTGCCTGTGATAGCGTCAATGATAGGCGGAATACCAGAATCGGTGGAAGACGGAAAGACAGGCCTGCTCGTTCCTCCAGGGGACGACGCTGCCTTAAGCGAGGCAATCAGGCGCCTCATCGAACGTCCGGAGGTGAGGAAACAAATGGGCGAAAGGGGAAGAAAAAGGGTGGAAGAAAAATTCAGCATGGAAGAAAATGTGAGGAAAACAGAAAGTATATATTTTGAGGTTCTGCAAGACAAGTGATATAAGCATGGTACGCGTTATTAATATTTAATATTCTCTGCGCCCCCCGCTCATGCTGTTTCTTGGCATTTGACGGGGGCATCCCTCAGCGTCTCCCTGGCCCGCCATAGTCCACCATAACCGTCAGGCGAAGGTGGACGTAGGCGGCTGCGCGATTAAAATAAATGAACAAGGATTAACTAAAACCAGTTACCTTATGTGCGGAATTTGTGGAGGCCTCGGGATAGTTGATAGGACGACTCTTGAAGCGATGTGCAGGGAAATTACCCACAGAGGGCCGGATGAGGATGGATTTTTTATCGGGCCTGATGTAATGCTGGGAATGAGACGGTTGAATGTCATAGATCTGCATACCGGAAGCCAGCCGATTTACAATGAAGACAAAACAGTGGTAGTCGTCTATAATGGAGAAATCTACAACTACCGGGAATTACGACGGGATCTTAAGCTAAAGGGGCATGTATTTACCACTAATTCCGATACGGAGACCATTGTTCATCTTTACGAAGAGCACGGGACCGAAGGTGTCAGTCATCTCAGGGGAATGTTCGCTTTTGCCCTCTGGGACTCAAACAACCAGCGGCTGATTATCGCCAGGGACAGGATAGGTATAAAGCCATTATATTATTATGTAAATAATGGAACAATGCTTTTTGCCTCGGAAATAAAATCGTTGCTCAAGTGCCGGGAACTGTCCAGGGAGCTGGATTATTCCGCTTTGCATGATTACTTGACGTTCATGTATGTACCGGCCCCCAAGACCATTTTTAAAAATGTACACAAGCTTTTGCCCGGCCATATGCTCATCCATGAGGACGGCAAGCTCACGGTTAAGAAATACTGGGACCTGGATTCGAATGAAAGCGGGCATGAGGAGAATAACAGATATAACGAAAAAGAAGCGGCGGAGAAGCTTCTGGGATTGATGAGCGAGTCCGTGGAAAAACACTTGGTAAGCGATGTGCCGCTGGGCGTTTTCCTCAGCGGCGGGACCGACTCAGGCACTATGGTGGCTTTGGCCTCAGAGGTTTCAAGCGGACCACTAAAGACATTTTGTATTGGATTTGAAGAAAGCTTTTACGATGAGCAACAAAACGCCAGATTGGTTGCAGAGAGATACAGGACCGATCATCATGAATTCGTGGTCAAGCCTCCCGATAAGGAAAAGGTGGAAGAAATAATTGGATATTTCGATGAGCCGTTCGCGGATTCTTCGGCTATACCGACCTATTTTGTGTCAAAATGCGCAAAGGAACTGGTTACGGTAGCGCTTTCCGGCGATGGGGGAGATGAGCTGTTTGGAGGATATGGCAATTATAAAGCTGATAAGATAGTCAGTTATTTGCGAAGGCTCCCCAAGGCAATGAGAAATATGGTTATGGCAATAATCAGTAAAATTCCGGGAGATTCGGATAATCTGGCGTTCAAACAGCAATTGCATAAATTACTGGCAACAGCGGATCTTACTGGCGAACATGGGCATGTATCATGGTTGAGTGTTTTTAGCCATGATTTGAAAAAGACATTGTATAGAAATGAGGATTTGACGGCCCAATCGGTATACGATTCCTTAGACCAGTATGGTAATTATTTTGATGACCGCCAGGGAAATGATTTTATTAACGATTGTGTAAAAGTGGACATCAAGACCGTGCTTCCCGACGACTACCTGACCAAGGTTGACAGGATGAGCATGGCAAACTCGCTGGAGGTCAGAGTGCCGTTTCTGGATCATAAACTGCTCGAATTTTCGGCTTCACTCCCAAGCGACATGAAATTGAGGGGCCTTACTACAAAGTACTTATTGAAAAAAGTTATGAGGGGCAGATTGCCGGCGGAAATCCTATACGGAAGGAAAAAAGGCTTTTCAGTACCTATGAATAAATGGCTGAAAGATAGTTTTTCTGGAATGATTGACGATTATTTATCCCGGGAAACAATAAACAGGAGAGGATATTTCTCTCCCGATTTCATTGATACGCTGACTGGAGAACATCGGGCCGGCATAAGGGATCATACAAAAGAGCTTTGGACATTGGTTTGTTTTGAGATATGGCACCGAAATTATATGAATTGACATCTGAAGATGGTTTTTTATCAGCTTCTAAAACAATTGTTAGATCCTTTGACAACTCTCCTGGTTTTGACCGGGATAAGTTTATGGGTATTGAGAGATTTGAGAAAGAAGAACAAAACAAAACATGCATGGTGGACTCTCGTTGCATGCGCCTGCCTTCTGTATTTGCTTAGCATCCGGCCGTCTGTATCTTTCCTTGCCTATTTTTTAGAAAAAGAATTCATATATCAAGATCTAAAAAAAGCGGAAATAGATATTGTAGTTGTTCTCGGAGGAGGGATTTTGAGGCATCCGGTCCAACCGGTTTATGGACCTTCAAAGGAGACGTCTTCGAGACTGCTGTCGGGACTACGGAGTTTAAGGTATTCAAAGGACAGTCTCATCATCTTATCCGGCACAGGAGAAAAAGAAAGTGAAGCTGAAGTTATGGCGACAATAGCTCAGGAACTCAGGATAAACAAGGCAAATATAATGATAGAGTCGAATTCTAGAAACACCTGGGAACATGCCGTTGAAATAAACAAACTGCTTAATGATAAAGATATGAGAATTGGACTTGTCACTTCCGCACTGCACATGAAAAGAAGCCTTATGGCTTTTAGGAGGTATTTTAATAATCTGATACCCCTACCTTCCGGCTTTGTCTGCACGTCAAAAAGAGCCTTTTCCGTGAGAAGCCTGTTGCCAAATTCCTGGAACCTTTATATATGCAAAGGCATTATTCATGAGGTTCTGGGAATAGCATGGTATGCCGTCAAAGGCTGAAAGGCATATTCTAAAATATGAAAATACTCTGTCTTAACCCTCCTTTTAAAACTGAACATGGGCGTTTCTCCAGAACCTCTCGAAGTCCAGCTATTACTAAAAGCGGGACAGTCTATTATCCCATATGGCTGTGTTATGTCGCAGGCGTCCTGGAAGACGAGGGGCATGAGGTAAAAGTCATCGACAGCTGCGCCTCTGAGTATGACCTGGACCAAACCATGGAAATTACCCAGGCCTTCAAACCGGACATAGCTGTGCTGGATACCAGCACGCCAAGCATTTTAAGCGATGTTAAGACTGGAGCGGATATAAAAGAGATGCTGCCCGATTGTTTTGTGGTTTTAATGGGGACCCATCCTTCCGCCCTGCCGGAAGAGACACTGAGCTTGAACGCCGGTATTGATGCTGTAGCGGTGGGAGAAGCTGATTATATTATAAGAGATCTGGCTGAGGCATTATTAAAAGCGGACCACCGCAAGCTGCAATCGGAATCCCTTTATCGAGATGGTGTATTAAGTGCTGTTAAGGGAATTGCCTATCGATATGATACACACATCAAAGTAAATGAGAGAAGGGAATTGGTTAAAGACCTCGATGAAATCCCCTTTGTAAGCAGAGTTTATAAAAAGCATCTGGATGTAAAGAAGTACTTTTTCGCTGCCAGCGACTACCCGGAAGTGCAGATCATGACCTCCAGGGGATGCATTGCCAGGTGCACCTTTTGCGTGTACCCGCAGACCATCCACCAGAAGAAATACCGCATGCGTTCTCCGGAAAATATAGTGGATGAATTCGAATGGATAACCGGGAATTTACCGGAGGTAAGGGAAGTCGGCATTGAGGACGACACCTTTACCGGCAGCCAGAAACGTGTTATTGAGTTTTGCCGGCAAAAGATTGAGCGAAGAATCAAACTCAAGTGGTATTGCAATGTGAGGATCGATTTGAAGCTTGAGACCATGACATGGATGAGGAAAGCGAATTGCGTTCTGGTAACCGTGGGTTATGAAAGCGCAAATGACGGTATCTTAAAAAGCATTAACAAGAAAATATCTTCTGACATGATAGTGGAGTTTTCCAGGAATACCAGGAAAGCGGGACTGATGGTCCATAGTTGCTTCATGGCCGGCAACCGGGGGGAGACGCGGGAAACTTTAAACGAAAGTCTGGAGTTGGCGCTTAAAATCACGGATGACACTATGCAGTTTTTTCCGTTGATGGTCTATCCCGGCACGGAAGATTATGATTGGTTCAGAGAGCATAAGCTTTTAACATTTAAAAAATATTCTGATTATGTCACAGAAGACGGATGCCATAACAGCGTTGCCCGGATGGAAGACATGGATTCTGAAGAGATAAGAAAGTGGTGTGATTTCGCCAGACGTAATTATTATTTGAGAGCGAGATATATATGGTATAAACTTGTTCAGCAAATAAGGCGGCCTTCCGAAATAAGACGCACAATCAAAGCAGCCAGAAGGTTTATCGTGTTCCTGGTCAACAAAAAATAGTTGTTTATTACCGAAAAAAAAGATGAATAAATTATCAGTTATTATGACTACTTATAATGAAGATGCTCATCATCTGAAGAAATGCATTGATAGTGTGCTCGGTCAAACCTTTTCCGATTTTCAATTTATTATTGTCATAGAGCCGAATGAGAGGAATAAGGAATATTTGATGCAGATGGCCGATGCTGATAAAAGGTTAAGCGTTTTAGAGAATGAGCGGAGAGAGGGAAAATCGGAATCTCGCAACAAAGCGGTTATTGAAAGCGACTCAGACTTGATCGCCATCATGGATGGAGATGATTATTGTGACGAAAGAAGGTTTGAAAAACAGGTATCCTTCCTGGAAGACCACCCGGAGATAGGAATCGTGGGTTCAAATATGCATCTTATTGATATTGACGGTAATGTTTTTGGAGAACGGAGGTATCCCGAAGATCATTATCGTATCAGAAAGGCGTTTTTAATTAGAGATCCCCTGGCTAATCCGACCCTTATTATACGAAAGAGCATTTTCCAGGAAAATGGGTTTTTCGATCCCAAGTTTCCGGCAGCGGAAGATTTTGAATTATTGCTTCGGTTTTTGGCCCAGAAGGTAAGAATGCATAACCTTCAGGAAAACCTGCTTTATTACCGGGTGAGGCCTGACGAAAACCGCGGCAGGGAATTCTGGCAGTGTTATTATTTGGCCAGGAGGGAGCAAAGCAAATTCCTTTGGCCCTTTTACAGGAGATTTCCCGTACTCTCCGGCTATTTCTTGCTCGCTCATATGCCTAATATATTATTGTCTGCGCTTCTGAAATTACTGGTTGTCAATAAACTTAGATCTATAAACAAAGTCAGGTAGTATCTGTTTAAAATTGATCTTTGGAACTGTCATTCCGGCCAACGAGCCGGAATCTTCCCCAGGGAAAGATGCCGGGTCGAGCCCGGCATGACAAATAAGAAGCAATTTTGAACAATAACTAATCAGGCTTTAAAGAACCGACTCTATGACCACTACCATGCGTGTTTTAATAACAGGTCCTACAGGATTTATCGGGAGGCCGTTATGCGAGAAAATGGCGCAGGCAGGCTGGAATGTCCGGGGGGCGGTTTGGGAGCAGGAGTCGGATGCCATGCTGCCAGATGGCGTTGAAACTGTTTTTATTAAATCTATTGGTCCTGATACAGATTGGAAAGAAGCGCTGCAGGGAATAGAAGTGATAATCCATCTGGCAGCCAGAGTGCACATGATGAAGGACACGGCAACTGACAAACTCGCTGAATACCGCCTGATTAATACTGCGGGGACAGAAAGACTGGTTAAAGAAGCAATAAAGCATTCTGTAAAGCGTATTGTCTATATCAGCACCATAAAAGTAAACGGTGAGGGAAGTGAGTCGGCATATAAGGCGGATGACAAGGTATGTCCCAAAGACCCTTATGGAATGAGCAAATGGGAAGCGGAATTGATTTTAAATAAGGCCTGTGACGAAGGCGGGATAGAGACAGTCATTATAAGACCGCCGCTTGTGTATGGTCCGGGAGTAACGGCCAATTTCCTGAGCCTGATTAGACTAGTAAAGAGCGGCCTGCCTCTTCCCCTGGGGAATGCCCGCAACCGGCGCAGCCTGGTTTTTAAGGGAAATCTCATGGACGCAATTATCACTTGTGCCACTCACGGCAACGCTGTGGGGAAGACGTTTTTAGTAAGCGATGGAAACGATGTTTCCACAGCGGAACTCATTCGTCAAATCGCCAGGTCATTGAAAAAAAAAGACAGGTTATTCCCATTTCCCATTTCCTGGCTGCGATTAGCGGGAACACTGCTTAACAGAACCGGTATGGTTGATCGGCTTACCACATCCCTGACAGTGGACATATCGAAAATACGCATGGACCTCGACTGGGAACCGCCTTATTCCATGGAACAGGGGCTTGCAGAAACGGCGGCTTGGTACCTTGAGAAGTATCGTAATGGGCAGACAGCTTAATTTTTCTACCAAAATATTTAAAAGGGTGAATGATAAAACTTATGAATAACATTTTAAATCTTATCGGCAGAAATGAGGAACTTTTCAAAACGGACATTTCCTCATATGAGAAGGAATTGTGTTTAATCATAAAAAGCAGCTCCTTTATGGTGATTGGTGGAGCAGGATCCATTGGACAGGCTGTAGTAAAAGAACTATTCATGCGCAATCCCCAAAAACTGTATGTCGTCGATATAAGTGAAAATAATCTTGTTGAGCTGGTTAGAGATATTCGCAGTTCCCTGGGATACATTAAGGGGGATTTCAGGACATACGCTCTGGATAGTGGTTCCCTTGAATTTTCCATACTCCTTAATCGAAATTCCTTCGATTTCATCTTTAATCTGTCAGCATTGAAACATGTCCGCAGTGAAAAGGATCCGTTTACTTTAATGAGAATGATTGATGTCAACGTATTAAATTCCGAGGGTATTTATAAGTATGCGGTTGAAAACCGATGCCGGAAATACTTTTGCGTTTCCACCGACAAAGCCGCCAATCCGGTAAACATGATGGGTGCCTCCAAGCGTATCATGGAAATGTTTTTAATGCGGGCCAGCGAAAAAATCGAAGTGTCAACCGCCAGGTTTGCCAATGTGGCTTTTTCCGACGGCAGCCTGTTGCATGGCTTTAATCAGCGCCTGCAAAAAGGGCAGCCTTTATCAGCGCCCAGGGACGTGAAAAGGTATTTTGTCACACCTAAAGAATCGGGAGAACTGTGTGTTTTATCCGGGCTTTTAGGAGAAAACCGGGATATCTTTTTCCCTAAATTAAGCGATAAGCTGCATTTGATCACTTTCTCTGATATAGCCGTTGCCTATCTGGAAGATCTGGGTTACGAACCGTTTTTATGTGATTCTGAACAGGAGGCCAGGGAGATGGTTGAGGAGTTAGGAGCGAAGAAAAAATGGCCCTGCTACTTTTTTGATTCTGATACCACTGGAGAAAAAGATTTTGAGGAATTTTATACTGAAGACGAAATTATTGACTGGGACAGGTTTGATAACATAGGCATTATTAAAAATGAAGCGCAGTATGATGAACTGAAATTGAAAATGTTTGTCGATAAGATTGTGGCTATAAAGAAAACGAAAAACTGGGATAAGCTGGAACTGGTTAAACTGTTCTTAAAGATGATACCAAATTTTATTCACGAAGAAAAAAATAAGGACCTGGATCAGAAGATGTAAAGCATCATATGAAAAGAAGTTTTGATATCCTGATGTCCTTTATGGCACTGATGTGTTTTTTGCCAATTGGTCTTATTTTGGCTGTTGCTCTGAGATGTACCGGTGAAGGTGAAATCTTTTTTCTGCATCCAAGGATTGGAAAGGGAAGGAATAAGTTTGGGTTGATTAAGTTCGCCACCATGTTAAAGGACAGCCCTAATATAGGAACCGGGGATATCACCTTGAAAAACGATCCCAGATTGATGCCGCTCGGGCCTTTTCTGAGAAAGACCAAGCTGAATGAAATTCCGCAGCTCTTGAATATCCTCAAAGGAGACATGAGCATCATAGGCCCGAGGCCGGTAACGCCCAAGCATTTTGAGTATTATCCAGAGCAGGTGAAAGAGGAGATAGGCAGAGTACGGCCGGGCTTGAGCGGTATTGGTTCTATTGTGTTCCGGGACGAGGAGTCAATACTGGCAGGCAGTGGTAAAGACTATATCAGCTGTTATAAGGAAGACATTGCGCCATATAAAGGTGCGCTTGAATCATGGTATGTTAAAAACCGGTCATTTGCACTGGATATCAAATTGATATTCCTGACTCTATGGGTTGTCTTCTTCCCTAGAAGTGAGCTCTTTAAAAAGGTTTTGAAAAATGTTCCCTTCAGGAAATAAAGTAATGAAAGTAAAGCTATGAAACTGGCCATAATAGCGGGCGGAAAGGGTACGAGGCTCGGAATCAAGGACCTTCCCAAGCCCATGGTGCCCGTGGGGGACATGCCTATCCTGGAGAGGCAGATACTCCTGGCCCGCAAATACGGCATAAAAGATATTTACCTCTTGGAAGGACATCTGGCAAAGAAAATTCAGAGTTATTTTGGAGACAGCAAGGCCTTTGGCGTTAACATACAGCATATTGTCGAAGACAGCCCCTTGGGTACGGCCGGAGCGGTCAGGCTGCTTAAAGGAGTAATAAAAGAGCGGTTCATGGTCTTTTACGGCGATGTGATAATGAACATGGACCTTGACGCTCTGATTGCATTTGACCGTCAGGATGATTCCATTGCGACCCTTGTGGTGCATCCTAACGATCATCCGCTTGACAGCGATTTAGTGGAAATAAATGAGGATAGCAGAGTTGTTCATTTCTACTCAAAACCTCATCCGGAAGGGAGCTTTTTAAATAACCTGGTCAATGCAGCGGCCTATATTGTGGATCCGGCCATCTTTGAGGCTATTCCCGACGACAGGCCGACTGATTTCGGAAAGGACATATTTCCCAGCCTGGTTGCCGACGGGAAAACCATAAGGGCATATAAAACGGCCGAATATTTAAAAGACGTAGGGACGGCAAAAAGGATAGAGGAAGTGGGCAGAGATGTGGAATCCGGTAAAGTGGCAAGGCTGTCAAAGGAGAATAAACGTTCAGCAGTATTTATAGACCGGGACGGCACACTGGTCAGAAATGTTCCCTTACTGAGCCGTGCCGAGGACCTGGAACTGTATTCCTTTACTATAGAGGCCTTGAAAAAAATAAACAAATCCGAGTTTTTGTCTTTTTTAATCACTAACCAGCCGGTAGTGGCCAGAAACCTCTGTGATCTCAGGGGAGTGAAAAATATTCATAATAAGCTGGAGACCATCCTGGGTAAAGAAGGGGCATATTTGAATGATATCTATTTTTGCCCACACCATCCCGACAAAGGTTACCCGGAGGAAAATCCTGATTATAAAATCGACTGCAGCTGCCGGAAACCCAAAACCGGGATGATTGAGACGGCAGTGCGGGAATATAATGTGGATATGGAGTCATCCTGGGTGGTTGGAGATACCACTGTTGATATCCAGACCGGAAAGAACGCCGGATTAAAAACCATCCTGGTTAAAACTGGCGATAAGGGATCGGATAAAAAGTATGACGTCCGGCCTGATCATGAATTTGAGGATTTTGCAGAAGCCGTTAATTTTATATTATCTTAAAAAAATGATAATATCCAGGACCCCTTTCAGAGTCAGTTTCGCCGGAGGCGGCAGTGATTTAAAGCCGTTCTATGAAAAAAACGGTTATGGAGCTGTGGTGAGTGCGGCGATTAAGAGATATATGTATATCGTAATACATCCCTATTTCCATGATAAGATTCGTATCAAGTATTCCCAAACCGAAGATGTTCATCATGTTGATGACATCAAGCACCCTATTGTAAGGGAATGTTTACGGAAAGTGGATATTGATAAGGGAATTGAAATTGCCAGTTTTGCGGATATCCCGGCCGGAACAGGATTGGGTTCATCTAGCGCCTTTACCGTGGGCCTTTTAAATGCCTTGTACGCTTATGGGGGACGGATTGTCCCTAAAAAGGAGCTGGCTGCGCAGGCATGTGAAATTGAGATTGACATCCTGGGAGAACCAATCGGCAAGCAGGACCAGTATGCAGCGGCCTGCGGCGATTTAAACCACATCCGCTTTAACCGGGACGAGTCGGTGGACGTATCTCCTCTTCTGCTTACAGAACAGAAGAAACTGGATTTGGAGGATCGTTTGTGCCTGTATCACGTAGGAGGTACCCGCAGGACAGCAGATGTGCTGCCTGAGCAGAAAAAGAACATATCGGTTGATGAAAAATACCAAAACATGAGGAAAATGGTGGGACTGGCTGATGAACTGAAGGAAAAACTACAGCTGGGAAACAGTAGCGTCCTGGGTGACATACTTGATAAAGGCTGGCACTTGAAAAAGGAATTGGCCAGCGGCATCACCAACGATACCATTAACGGCATGTATGAAAAGTCACAGAAGTTGGGCGCTTGGGGCGGGAAATTGCTGGGCGCGGGCGGAACGGGCTTTTTGTTGCTGTATGCGGAAGACCACAGGGCATTAAATGAAAAGATGCAATGCAGGACGGTTCCGTTCCATATGGACAGGGAAGGGACCAAGATTCTGTTTTATGATTAAAGGGAAAAAATGATTAAAGAATTTTTTCATACTTATTTGAAGGACTTAAATCAAGTCTTTACCTCGGTCAATGCTGATGGTTTTGAAGCCTTGATTGATGTGCTCAGCAGGGCTAGAAACTCAGGAGCGCAAATCTTCCTCTGCGGAAACGGCGGCAGCGCTTCCACGGCTTCACATATGGTGTGCGACCTGAATAAGGGATGCTCTGAGGGAAAGGGCAAAAGGTTCAAGCTCATCTGCCTCAACGACAACATCGCCTCCATGCTGGCATATGGCAATGACATGAGTTATGAGGATATTTTTGTGGAACAGCTTAAAAACTATTTCAATCCCGGTGACCTGGTAATAGGTATTTCGGGCAGCGGCAATTCCGAAAACGTGATAAGGGCCGTGCAGTACGGAAATGACAACCGTGGCGTCACATTCGGGCTTTGCGGCATGGGTGGAGGCAGGCTCAGGACTGTTGCGAAGAAATCACTGGTAATACCCAGTGATGACATGCAGAAAATAGAAGACATGCACATGATAATTGTTCATTGCATTATGCAGTGGTTCATGAGCGACTGAAACGCTCTTTTCGAAATAATCTCAAACAGCAGAGTTTCTATTCTCGGTCCCTTAATGGAAGTAATAGAGGCGCCATTGTGGTTTTTTGCTGAAGGACACATTCGCTGCTATTGCTCTTTTCAGAATAAAGAATTTATTATCATTTCCTTGTAAAACAGGTAGGATTTTCAATGATACCCCATGAATTAGCGCCAAGATTATTAAAGTTGCCGGAAAGTGATGGACAAACCATAGTGATTATGACTTGTTCTGATCCGCGTCATGTATATTTTGCTTATCGATTGCAGAAAGAATTTGGGGATTCAGTGGTAGCGTGGTATCAATATAAGCAACCAAGTCTAAAGAGAGAAGGGGGCTCTCGCATACATTATATCCAAAAAATAATTAAAAAAGTAATGAATAAAAAGGATATGACCCCGGAGAAACTCAAAGCTATTATTGTGAATGATGGCATAGTATCATTTGTGAAAAAATCTTTAACCTCCATGTATGCCATGTTTATGGAACGTTCAGCGAAGAATAAATATCTAAAGAAGAAAAGTTTAATAGAAAAACAATTATTTTCAGCAGAGATTACAAGATTAGAAAAATACGTGAAGCACGAACCCCGAACTGTATCTTATCCGAATTCGCCGGAATTTATTGCTGAAATACAAGAATTGAACCCTTATTTCTTTCTTATATTAGGAGGGCCCTTATACTGCAATGAATTGATTAGCAAGGTTAAGGGAATTGCAATTAATCAACATGCTGGATGGTCACCACAGGTAAAGGGAAGCGGAATATTCCCACCATTATATAACAGGAATTTAGAGCATATCGGCAGCACTATCCATGTGGTAACAAGTGGAGCGGATACCGGGCCTGTTTTAAGGAGATCTAATGCAGCTTTGGTAGAATGGGATACTCCGGAGAGTTGTGCTCTGAGAACCGTAATACTCGGGACTGAATTAATGGTGGAGGTTGTAAAGGATTTTCTCAGTGATAAAGAGGTTTTTGTTTTTGATCAGCCATCTGGAATTGGAAAAACATATCTTGGTTCTTCGGTAGACAGGGATATGATGAAAACAGTTTACAAAGATTTTTCAGTAGGCTGGCTTAAGAAGGAACTAAATAGAATGCGAAAGTTTTAATTGTTATGAAAAACGCGTGGTACATCATTTTATATCATAATGTTTCATGGGAGGAGACACCCTTTACGCGTGGAATAATCCGGACTTGTCCACCCGATCTGTTTAATGAACATCTCAAGTCCATGGAAAAAGTTGGAAAAATAGTCTCTGTAGAAGAAGGGCTCAGGCTTACGAAGCATGGTAATCTACGGATGCCGATATTTTCAATATGGTTTGATGACGGTTTCTCCGGGGTAAGAAAAGCTGCTTTGCCAATCTTAGAAGAGTATAATAGCACAGCTGCGTCGTCTGTGTGTAGCCGGTTTTGGACGAGAAAAGAATTGAATTGGCGGTGCAAGCTGTCTTTTTTGCACTACATAGATGGTATGAGATTTTTACGCTCTCGGTTGAAAAAATATGGATATAAGCTATCTACATCGGTTAAGTTTTTTACCATGTCCAATTTTACAGAAGATATCGTTAAGGAGATGGATGAGGTTTTTCAGGAATTAGTACCGGTATCAGTACAAAAAGATTCATTCAGACTTTTTGATTCTGAAAAGGGACTGAAAGAGTTAAGGAAGAAGGGTTGGGTTCTTGCGAACCATACAGCTGCTCATTATCCGGTGGATCAGGATAGCTATATTGGCAAGATTGGCAACCAATTTTCTGAATGCGAAACGGTATTTGAAGAAGCTTTTAAGGAGAAATCCGCCTTTTGGGCCATGCCTTTTGATAATACTCACCACAAAAATCTTCACAAAATGGTGAGTATATTAAAAAAGGAAAATAATGGCAGACATTTGGTATTCGTACAACAAAGAAGTAATTACCCCGAGAACGTGAACCAGGGCATTATATTTAGGATTTCAGCTCCTGTTTGCAGGGGAAAAGAATTTATCAGACACATCAGTAAGT